>NC_002939.5:1876032-2199048 GCF_000007985.2 Geobacter sulfurreducens PCA | reverse complement strand
TCTTTGGCGGTCTTGACCGTGGAGGTGCCGAAATCGGTGTTCTCATAGATGAATGCGATGGTCTTGGGCTTGCCGAGGCCGGTGGCAGCGTCGATGAGGCTCGCCGCATACTGGTCGGCCGGGGCATTCAAGCGGTAGACCCACTTGAGACCCTGGCGGGTGATTTCTTCCTTGGCGGCAGCGGGCACGAGCAGGGGCACTTTGTAGCGCTCGGCAAGCTTCGATACGGCGTTGGAGCAGGCGGAGGTGTAAGGGCCGACTACGCCGGCCACGCCGTCGCGGGTGGCGAGCTTTTCCATTGCGCTCATGGCAATCTGGGGCTTACCGGTGTCGTCTTCCCAGACGAGGTCGGCGTTGATTCCTTTCTTTTTCAAATCCTCCTGGGCAAGCTTGATGCCGTTGGTCAGGTTCTCGCCGATGGGGGCCTCGGGGCCGGTCATGGAGTTGATGACCCCGATCTTTACGTTGGCTGCCATGGCAAGGCCGGGAATGGCCAATGCGGCTGCCAGGACGCATGAGACAAGCTTCTTCATCATGTTCTGCCTCCTTGGTGGGTAGTGACTGACAATACTTTATAATAACACTTCAAAAATACATTTCCAGAACGCCCAGTTCGGGTATAACTGGGGCAAATCTGCTCTCTGACCGGCTTTTCGTGACGTGAGATATTGTTTTATTTTAAGCAACTACAGTGCCATCCCGTAAACGGTTTGTAACATGCCGAATTGCCGTAGTCGGGCAGATAAATAACAACCTTTTGAGTGTCGAGCGATGAGTTGGTGGCTGAAATTGGCCATCTTCCGGTGGCTAAAATTGGCCAGTTGTTACTATCACCGTTGACTTGAGCACTGGGCATAGTTAGAGTGCGGATGCATGCTTATCACCGACTGCCTGCATGGCTGAGCGGTCAATTGGGGAGGATCTGCGGGGCATGGGCTATCGCAATCTGCAGGAATGTGTGAAGGAGCTGGAACGGACCGGCCAGTTGATCCGGATCGACGTGGAAACCGATCCGTACCTCGAAATCGGCGCCATCCAGCGCCGCGTCTACCATGCGGAGGGGCCGGCCCTTCTGTTCACCCGGGCGAAGGGGTGCCGCTTTCCCCTGTTGGGGAACCTGTTCGGCACCATGGACCGCACTACCTTCATCTTCCGAGACACCCTGCGCGTTATTGAACGTCTCGTGGCTCTCAAGATCAATCCCACGGCGTTTTTGAGGGACCCCCTTGGCCATCTCGGCATTCCCCGGGCGGCACTCCACCTTCTGCCGCGCCACGTGTCGGACGGGCCGATTCTCGCCAATCACACAACCCTTGACCAACTCCCCTCCCTGGTTTCCTGGCCCCGGGACGGTGGTCCCTTTGTGACGCTGCCCCAGGTTTATTCCGAAAGCCCGTCCCGTCCCGGCTTCCGCTTCTCCAACCTGGGAATGTACCGCGTTCAACTTTCGGGGAACGAGTATGCGCCGAACCAGGAGGTCGGAATTCATTACCAGATCCATCGCGGCATCGGTGTCCACCATGCTGAGGCGATCGCCCGGGGTGAGCCCCTGAAGGTGAGCGTCTTCGTGGGCGGGGCACCTTCAATGGCCGTGGCGGCAGTCATGCCGCTCCCCGAGGGGCTGCCGGAACTTTCCTTTGCCGGACTCCTGGCCGGCCGCCGCATCGACATGATCTGCCGCCCCGACCGTCTTCCTCTTCCGGCCGAGGCGGATTTCGTCATCACCGGCACCATCGACCCGAACCGGACGCTCCCCGAGGGCCCCTTCGGCGATCACCTGGGGTATTACAGCCTCGCCCATCCGTTCCCGGTTCTCACGGTCGAGAACGTGTACCATCGTGCCGACGCCATCTGGCCCTATACCACCGTCGGCCGCCCTCCCCAGGAGGACACCACCTTCGGCGCCTTTATCCATGAGCTGACCGGCGCCCTGATCCCCGAAGTGCTTCCCGGCGTGAAGGCGGTTCATGCCGTGGACGCGGCCGGGGTCCATCCCCTGCTGCTGGCCGTGGGCTCAGAACGCTACGTTCCCTATGAAGAGGAACGCACACCCCGGGAACTTCTCACCATTGCCAGCGCCATCCTGGGCAATGGTCAACTCTCTCTGGCAAAGTACCTCTTCATTGCTCCCCATGAGGATGAGCCCCCCGACATCCACGACATTGACGGTTTTATCCGCTTTACCCTGGAGCGGGCCGACTGGCGCCGTGACCTTCACTTCCATACCCGCACCACCATCGACACACTCGATTATTCGGGTACAGGCCTGAACGAGGGGTCAAAGGTCATCGTGGCGGCGGCAGGTTCTCCCAGGCGCGAGCTGCCCGGCGAGCTGCCCGTCGGGCTGCGCCTTCCCGACGGGTTTAGCGCGCCCCGGGTCTGCTTCCCCGGCGTTCTGGCAGTGCAAGGCCCCGCCTTCCCCGGCTACCGCGACTGCGTTACCCCGGACATGGAGCGCTTCTGCGCCGGCATTTCCGTCGACGATCCTCTGAACCGCTTTCCCCTGGTGGTCATCGTGGACGACAGCGATTTTGCCGCCCGGACCCTCAATAATTTCCTCTGGGTTACCTTTACCCGCTCCAATCCTGCAGCGGATATCCACGGCATCGGCGCCTCGGTCCGCTGCAAACACTGGGGGTGCGACGGCGCATTGGTCATCGATGCCCGCATCAAGCCGCACCATGCGCCGCCCCTGGAGGATGTCCCCGAGATTGAACGACGGGTCGATGAGCTTGGTGCTCCCGGAGGTCCGTTGCACGGCATCATCTGAGCAGCGTTCGATGGCTGTTCATGGCGGGAGGTGTTTCGTGGCGCGATACCTCTGTATGGCGATTCTCTTTCTTCTGCTGGGTCCATGGCGCTCGATGGCCTTCACTGCCCACCAAGTGACGACCGACGCGCGAATCGCGTTTGAGCAGATTCTCGACTTGTGGCGGGCGGAGGATCTGGAACGGCTGTACGAGCGCCTCGATCATCCGGCGGCATGGGGATGGGACTACTTTGCCGAGCGCATGGTCTACGCTTCCCGGGTCCCGGCTTGCTGCTGGGAAAAGCTTCAGGATGTATCCGTAGCGGCCCGTGATGCCGACTATGTGGTCATCAATGCCAAGGTCGGCTTCGAGGTGGAAGGGGTAGGGACCAGGTTCGTTACCCGCGATTTCCACCTGCGACGGATCGACGGTATCTGGAAGCTCCCCATGAATGATGTCCTCACCCTCTCCAAATACAATTTCCAGCGCATACCCAGGAAAATTTACCAGCGGACACCCTGAGCCGCTGTCTGAACAGCCGGAAACGCATCCGGGCGGACGGAGACGGTTGCTGACGGAAGCCGTCCCTTGACGCCCAATTCAGTCGATTGACGCAGCGGCCAAAACGGGGTATCGTCAAAAGTCCTCGGGGAGTTCCTCCGGGGGTTTTTGCTTTTGGCCGAGGGTGCACCCTGGCCGGTGGAGGTGCAATGGAACAGCAGATGTATGACGTCCTCATCGTGGGGGGCGGTCCGGCAGGGATCGCCTGTGCCTACCTGTGTCACAGAAACGATCTCTCCTATCTCCTCATCGAACAGGGGAAGAGTGTTTTTCAGGGAATCACCAACACCTACCCCGAAGGGAAGAACGTCTACCCGTCGCGGCCCAAGGAGAGCCCCGAGCCGTTCCTGGTTGAAGAGCTCCGCCCCCCCGACAAGCCGGTGGCCGTGGAAAAGTACATCCAGTATGTGCAGCACTTCGTCCAGCACGAGAACCTGAATATCCGGACCGAGGTCCAGTTCGAGGACCTAAAGGACGCCCGCGATCACCTCATCGTCCAGACCTCTGTGGGGAATTTCGCCGCCCGCAAGGTGGTCCTGGCCTTCGGCAGCAGCATTCCCCGGGAACTTTCGGTCTACGGCGATGCCAAGATGGTGGCCAAGACCCTGGATGACCCGAAGAAGTACGTGGGGGCCCGGACCCTGGTCATCGGCGGCGGCAACACGGCGGCGGACGTAATCATTTCCATCCTCAGGGCCAAACGCGAGGCCGGGGACACCCAGTCGGTCTACTGGGCCCATGTGGCGGAAAAATTCGACGTGAACAAGGAGACCGCCCAGCGCCTGGGGGAGGAGATCCTCCTGGGTGGCAATATCAGGCTGCTTCCCGGCGCCATCCCCCGCATCGGCGAGGTTGACCAGGAGGGGGTCGACCGGCTCGTAATCCGGGTGAACGAGTTCACCCAGCCCGACGGCATCGAGATCTACCATGCCATGAGCTTCCCCATGAAGAACGTCATTGCCTGCATCGGCTCCCAGGGACCGCTTCCTATCTTCGACAAGATCGGGGTCCAGACCATTGCCTGCGCCGAAGGAGTCTGCACCGTGGCCAAAGAGGGGGACCGGCTCATCCTGCTCAACGCCGAGTTCGAGTCGACCCGCAAGGGGGTCTACGTCATCGGCGGCGCCATCTCACCCTCGTTTATGAAGATCTGCGGCGGCAGCATCCAGGAGGAGAAGCATCCCAACCTGATCTACACCGCAATCAACGATGCCTTCCACGTAGTGGAAGCCGTCAAGAGGAAGCTTGCCTGATGCCACACCGGATCAGGATACTGCCCGAGATACTCACCAACAAGATCGCTGCCGGCGAGGTGGTGGAACGCCCCGCATCGGTGGTGAAGGAACTGGTGGAGAACGCCCTGGATGCCGGCTGCGGCGAGATAATCGTAGAGATCGAGGGGGGAGGGCGGCGCCTCATCCGGATCACCGACGACGGCTGCGGCATGTCGCGGGAAGACGCCCTCATGGCCCTTGAGCGTCACGCCACCAGCAAGATCGCCACGGACGACGACCTGTTCTCCCTGGCCACGCTCGGCTTCCGCGGAGAGGCGCTCCCCTCCGTGGCCTCGGTCTCCCGCTTCACCCTCGCCACCCGCGAGCGGGGGAGCATCGAAGGAACCGAGATTTACGCCGAAGGGGGAAAGATCCGCGAGGTGAAGGCCTGCGGCATGGCCGAGGGGACCGTGGTCTCGGTCCGCAATCTCTTCTTCAATACTCCGGCCCGTCTCAAGTTCATGAAGAGTGTTGAGACCGAGGGGGGCCACGTGGCAGACCTGGTCACCCGGCTGGCCCTTTCCCGCCCGGAGGTTCGCTTCACCTGCGTGAGCGACGGCAAGACCCTGTTCCGGGCCCTGGACGGCACCCTGCTGGACCGGGTGGCCGCACTTCTGGGCAAGACCGTTGCCTCAGCCCTCCACCCCGTGGATCTGGCCACCGAGGGGGTGCGGGTGACCGGACTCGTGGCTCGCCCCGATGTGAGCCGTTCCGCGGCATCGCACCTCTACACCTACATCAATGGTCGTTTCATCCGCGACCGCGTCGTGCAGCACGCCATACTCCAGGCCTATCGCAACTTCCTGGAGCGGGGGCGCTACCCGGTGGTGGTTCTCTTTATCGAGGTTTCTCCCGGCGAAGTAGACGTGAACGTCCATCCTACCAAGCACGAGGTCCGCTTCAGGCAGCAGGGGATCGTGCACGATGTGATCCAGGGGGCCGTGGAGGAGACGCTCCGGCTCACGCCCTGGATTCGCCGCTCCGAGTCACCCGTTGCTGCGCCGCTGGCGGTGCCCCGGCCGCAACAATACGTTCAGGGCACGGGTGCTCGTCAGGTGGAAGAAGTGCGGGAGCTTCTGGAAAACTACCGTCCCGCCGTGGCTCCCCATCGGCCGCTCTTCGCGCCACAACCCGCACCGCAGCCGGATCGGGAGCCGCCTTTGCCCGATTCTGGCAGCCGGATGCTGGACGACACGGCCGTGCGTCGTCACGGGGGCTATTTCTCTTCCCTTGCCGTCATCGGCCAGTACAACGCATCCTACATCCTGTGCCAGGATGGCTCTGATCTGGTCATCATCGACCAGCATGCGGCCCACGAGCGGGTCGCCTTCGAGCGCCTCAAGACGCAGTTCGCTGCCGGCCGGGTCGAGGGGCAGGGGCTTCTTTTCCCCGAGACCGTGGAGCTGTCTCACCGGGAATCGGCGGTGGTGCGGGAACACGGCGGCGAACTGGGCCGGCTCGGTTTCGATCTAGAGGATTTCGGGGGTACTACCTGGATCGTAAAGGGGATTCCGCGCCTGCTGGCAGGCACCGACTACCTGCGCCTGCTACGCGACACCCTTGAGGAGCTCCAGTCCCTCGGAGCCAGCCGCAGCATCGCCGATGCCGTGGAGGATATCCTGACCCGCGTCGCCTGCCACAGCGTTGTGCGGGGCGAGCACCCCCTGACCACCGGCGAGATTGAGGCCCTCTTCGCCCATATGGACGCCACCGACTTTTCCACCAATTGCCCCCATGGCAGGCCCGTCCTCCAGCGACTTACGCTGGGGGAGGTGGAGAAGATGTTCAAGAGAGTGTGACCGCTATCATGGGCAATCAGGCCGGGTCAAAGACAAAACTCGTCATAATCCAGGGGCCGACTGCATCGGGCAAGTCAGAACTTGCGGTCCGGCTGGCGGAGGCCTGCGGCGGGGACGTGGTGAATGCCGACTCCATGCAGGTCTACCGGGGAATGGACATCGGCACGGCAAAGCCGTCCCCGGAGCTCGTGGCCCGGGTTCCCCACCACCTCTACGACATCGTCGACCCGGACGTGAACTTCACCGCAGCCGACTATCGCAGAGAGGCGGGGCGGGTCATCACCGAGATCCACAGCCGGGGAAAGCGCCCCATTCTCGTGGGTGGGACGGGACTTTACATCAAGACCCTTATTGGTGGGCTCGCCCCATCGCCCGGCGCTGACGATACGATCCGGGCCGAGTTGGAGGAAGATGCCCGGAGCGAAGGGGCGGCTGCGCTCCACGACCGGCTGGCACAGGTGGATCCGGCCGCGGCGGCGCGGCTCCACCCCAATGATCGGGTCCGGATCGTCAGGGCGCTGGAGGTGTTCCTAATGACCGGGAAGCCTCTTTCGGAGTTCCAGGAGGAGCACCGTTTCGCCGATGAGCCTTATGATTGCCTGAAATTAGGCATTTCCGTGGAACGTGACGATCTTTACCGGCGCATCAACGAGCGGGTGAACCGGATGTTCGCTGAAGGCTTTGTCGAGGAGGTGAGCGGTCTGTTGAATGCGGGCTATTCGCCTGACCTCAAGGCCATGGGGGCCATTGGTTACAAGGAAGTCTGCGCGTATCTGGCCGGAACCTGTTCGCTGGACGAGGCGCGGGAACTCGTTCAACGGAACACCCGCCGCTATGCAAAGAGGCAATTGACGTGGTTTCGCAAGGATCCTGCAATAAAGTGGGTTGAATATCCGGCCAATTTTGATAGTATCTCTACCATTGCGATGAAATTTTTTGGATGAAGGAGCGGCACTATGGCGAAAGCACCATTCAACATTCAGGACCAGTACCTCAACCAGTCGCGTAAGGAGCGGATCAAGGTCGCCGTGCGGCTCATGTCGGGCGAGAAGCTAGAAGGATACATCAAGTCGTTCGACAACTTTTCCGTGCTCATGGAGATCCAGGGTGACATGCTCATCTACAAGCACGCCATTACCTCCATTACCTCCGTGGACGGTCACTTCAGGCTGCACCAGTAGCACACTGTTCGCCGGTCCGGGACGTCGCGGATTCCCGTGGTCTCCCGGACCGGCCGTACTCATCTCCCCCTGGTTGATTCCTTGAAAGAAAAACTACCCTACATCCTGTGCGGGCTCCTGGCCCTGGCGGGTGTTCTCCTCGTCTGGTCCCTCGGCTCGACCTTTCTACCGGTGCTCCTGGCCCTGATTCTTGCCTACGTGCTGAATCCGCTGGTGACGTGGCTGGAGGCCAGGCGGGTTCCGCGCGTTGCGGCAGTGCTGCTGGTGATGGCTCTCATCGTTGTGGTTACGGCGGGCGCCGTTACGTTTTTCGCCGTCTCCATCCAGAAGGAGGTGGCTCGGGTCGAGATAAACCTGCCCGCCTACGCCACCCGGCTCTATGATCTCATTCCCGGCCAGGCCAAGGCCTATCTTGAGATCGAGACCCCCGACAAGCTCTACGCGCGCATCGATAGCCTTGTGGACGAACTGCGCGGTGCCTCGTTTGACCTGGTCAAGGGGGCACTCGGCGTGGTCCAGCGCGCCTTTTCATCAACCCTCGGCTTTCTCCTGACAGTGGCAGGCTACTTTATTACACCAGTCTATCTTTACTACTTCCTGGCCGACCTGCCCCGGCTCAGGGACGGGATCATGGCCCTCGTCCCCGGCCGCGCCCGCGACCGGGCAGCCATGCTGGGCTCCGAGATCGACGGTGTCCTGTCGGGATTCGTGCGCGGGCAACTGGCGGTCTGTGCCATTCTGGCGGTGCTCTACAGCATCGGTCTCGTCATGATCGGCATCGACCTCGCCATCGTCATCGGCAGCCTGTCGGGGTTCCTCTTCATCATTCCCTACGTGGGGACCGTCTTCGGCATCGTGGTTTCCATGATCATGGCTTTTCTCAAATTCCACGACATGCTCCATCCACTCCTCTGCCTCGGCTGGTTCGCCATTGTCCAGGCCATCGAGGGGGCGCTCATCACACCGGCCGTGGTCGGCAACACCGTGGGACTCCATCCGGTTGTGGCTATCCTCGCCCTCTTCATCGGCGGCCAGTGGTTCGGCATCTTCGGCATGCTCCTGGCGGTCCCCGTGGCTGCAGTCATCAAGGTGCTGCTCCGGCATGGCGTTGAGTGGTACCGGGCCACTCCGTTCTTCGAGCGACCATGAGCGGGGGGCTCCTGATAGAGAGCGTCATCCCCGGCAGCATTGCCTCGGAGCTGGAGATCGAGCCGGGGGACCGTCTTGTTGCCGTCAACAACCGCCCCCTGCGCGACATCGTCGACTACAATTTTCATGCGGACGGCGAAGAGCTTCTCTTGGAGATTGTAAAGCCTTCCGGCGAAGTGTGGGAGGTGGAGGTCGAACGGGACGACGACGAAGCGCTGGGCCTCGTTTTTGCCGCGCCCGAGCCGGCCCGTTGCGGCAACAGGTGTGTGTTCTGTTTCGTTCACCAACTGCCGAAGGGGCTTCGTCGACCGCTCTATGTAAAGGATGAGGACTACCGGCTTTCCTTTCTCTACGGCAACTACGTCACCCTTTCGAACATTGGTGAGGAAGACCTGCAGCGCATCATCGAGCAGCGCCTCTCCCCCCTCTATATTTCCGTGCATGCCACCGATCCGGCCCTGCGTGAGCGTCTTCTCGGCAGAAAAGGCATCATTCCCATTCTCGACATCATGACCCGGCTCGCCGAGGCCCGCATCACCATGCATACCCAAGCGGTCCTCTGCCCCGGCTGGAATGACGGCGATGCCCTTCGGCGGACCGTTGCCGATCTCGCGTCCTTGTATCCCCGGGTTGCTTCCCTGGCCATCGTGCCGGTGGGGCTCACACGGCACCGGGACCGCCTGCCCCTGCTGGAGCCGGTCAGCGCCGACTATGCGCGCGACTTCATCTACGAATGGCTGCCTGAGGCCCAGAGGCTCGCCGATGCCTTTGGCGAACCGTTCCTTTTCCTGGCGGACGAGTTTTTTATCAAGGCCGACGCACCCTTTCCTCCTCTGGACTTTTATGGCGACTTCCCCCAGATCGAGAATGGAGTCGGGATGATTCCCCTCTTCATGGATGAAGCTGATCGGGTGCTGCGCCGCGCCCGCCGCATGAAACCTCGTACCCTCACGGTTGTCACCGGCCATTCACCCTATCGCTACCTGGCCGATTTTCTCGCACGGCTCTCCGCCCGAACCGGCATCACTTTTCAGCCGGTGGCGATTCCCAATCGGCTGTTCGGTGAGTCGGTCACGGTTACCGGTCTTGTTGCCGGCCGCGATATTCTGTCCGAACTGGCGGGGAGGAATCTGGGCGATGGGGTCCTGATCCCTGATGTGATGCTGAAGGAGGGGGAGGGTGTGTTTCTCGACGACCTGACCATTGGCGCGCTGGAGCAGGGACTCGGCGTACCGGTTGTTGTGGTCCCGTCATCGCCAGCAGGGGTGATGGAGGGGATTAGGGCTCTTCGCCCCTGACCCGGAGAGGGAACAGATAGCAGGAATAGAGAAAGGCGGGCGCCGGAGCGGCCCGCCTTTCTTTGTGCAAAAGCCGGAAAACGGCTGCGTTACATGTTGTGGCACTTCACACAGTCATCGGCCACGCTGAAGGCATCCTTGCCGTTATGGCAGACACCGCACGATTTGCCCTTCTCCATGTCGGCCATGGTCGCCGGCGCAGAGCCCTTGCGGTACTTGAAGACCTTGGTGTGGCAGTCGGCGCACTTGAACATGCTCAGGTGAATATCATGGTCGAAGTAGGCTTCACCCACGCTGGTCTTGTAGGTGAGTTTGGCCGGCTTCAGACCCGGATGGCATTTGCCGCAGTCGCTGGCGGAAGAGAAGGCGTCCTTGCCGTTGTGGCAGGCGCCGCAGGACTTGCCCTTGTCCATGTCGGCCATGGTGAAGCGCTTGGCGCCGGCCTTATAGGCGAAGAGCTTGGTGTGGCACTCATTGCACTTGTACATGCCCAGGTGGAATTCGTGGCTGAAGGCCGCATCCGCCACGCCCTTCATTTTGAAGTTCACCGTTTTCGGCGGGGTCATGCCCTTGTGGCACTTGCCGCAGTTGCCGGCAACGGTGAACGCCATCTTGTCATTGTGACAGGCCCCGCACGATTTGCCCTTTTCCATCTGGGCCATGGTCACGTTACGGCCGCCGGTGATCTCACGGTTCGAGTGGCAGGTTCGGCACTTGCCCTCCAGCATGGGGACGTGGACTTCGTGGCTGAACACCGCTTCTCCGGCACCCTTCATCCGGTAGGCCACGGGGCGTGCTGAGCCACTGTGACAGCGCACGCACTGGGAGTCGTCCGCAACACTGAAAGCTTTCATGCCCGTGTGGCAGGCGCCGCAGGACTTGCCCTTTTCCATGTCGAGCATCGTGTAACGTTTCGGCTTCCGCAGGTCAAAGAGAGCGATGTGACAAATTCGACAGTTGTTGTTATACTTTTTCAGGTGAATATCGTGGCTGAAGATGACCGGTGCGGCGTTTTTGAGCTTGAAAGGAACATTTTTCGTCTCCTTGGCCATTGCCACAACCGCCACAAGCAGAACCAGCGACACGATACCCGTCACGACCCCGTTGAGACGCATTTTCATGATAAGCTCCTAATATAGTGAATTTGTTAAATAAACGCCCTTTAAACGCCGTACTATACATGGCAGGGGAGAGGTCGTCAATGCGAAATGTCGCATGAAGAGCCCCTTTTCGTGGCTTGTTTACCGCACAAGCGGCAGTACTGTTTGTCAATTCATAGAGGAGATGCCGTGATCCGCACATGCACCGGATTTGCCGTAATTGCCGTATTGTCGCTGCCTGGCGCCGCTTTGGCGGAAACGTACCAGTGGACCGACGATGCGGGCATTGTTCATTTTACCGACAATCTTGAACGGATACCATCCAAGTATCTCAAGCGGGTGAAGGAACTCCCTTCCGTCAAGGGAGAGACGCCTTCGTCTCCTTCCATGGAATCGCCTGGCGCTCCGGCAGAGGTAAAACCCGCCCTCAAGTCTCAGCCGCCCCTTCTCTATGGTGGCCTGGACGAACGGGGCTGGCGTTCGCGCTTCAGTTCCCTGCGGGAAGAACTCAAAGTAATAGAGGAAAGTCTTCCAAAGAAGAGGGAAGAGTTGAATCAACTCCACCGTCGTTGGGTTATCAGCATGGGCAGAGTTCCCAGCCAGGGAGAGCTAAAAGATTTTGCCGAGAAACAAGCCGAGGGTTCCGCCACTGTCGAGGACAACCCCTATGTCAACAAGAGTGCGCTCAGCACGCCGGGGCGCCATCGTGAAGCTTACTACGCTAAGCTTCAGGAGGTACGCCAGGAAGAGGCGCGGGTCGGAGAAATCAAGAAGCAACTCGAAGATCTGGAACTTGAAGCCTCGCGGGTGGGAGTGCCGTTCGAGTGGCGGAGGTGATGTCGGGCAGGTCGGAATGCAGAAATAAAAAGGGGGAGCTCACGGGCTCCCCCATTGTGCATCCGGCGAAACGAAAGGTTTATGCTCTTTTGCGTCTGATATACAGACCGACACCAACCAGCCCTGCGCCGAGCAGCATGATGGTTCCCGGCTCGGGGACAGGAGCGGCGACAGTTTCAAAGGTGTAGTCCTGGCCGGGAAGGGGGACTATGGCACCAATGTTGAAACCGAGTCCCTTCACGTTGCTGAGGTCAACGTTGAGTCCTGTGAAGTCAAGCTTGAGGGTGCCTGTGCTGCCATTGTTTATTGTCGACCATGCACTTTGTACAAGGTAGTCGACGCCGTTTGTCTGACCGGTTATGTAGAGGCTGTATGCCCAGGGGTTTTCGTTGAAGTTGCCGATCTGGAGCATGAAGGAGTCATAGGAGGAAAGGTCAAACGCGCCGGTTGTCCCCAGCCGGATCTCTGCCCAGCTGCCGCTGGTTGTCGGGTAAATGTTGCCGATGAACTTCGCCCCGTTTTCCAGTGCCTGTACGTCGAACAGCTTTGTCCCAGCGGTTACCGGGTTTTCGGATATGTAGCCAAAATTCTGAATCAGGGATGAGGTCGGGGAGTACGGTGTTGCGTTGCCGAGCATGGGCAGTGCCACGAGGATGGCCAGCAACAAGAGTGCGGATAGGGTCTTTTTCATGACGTCTCCTTTTGTGATATATTTTACTTCATAATTTGGCTAAACTCGGATAGCTCATTTGAGCATTAGCATTTGTTGTGCCCACAATGAAAAATCAACAAAAACAGTGCGATATGTGGGATAATATATTAATGAACCTTATTTTTGTAAACAAATCCGACGCACATTTCGGACAAGCTTACATGGTGCTGATGCGAGAGAATCCGCAACGGCCGGTCTGACCCGGCACGCAGAGCCGGTCAGGCTGTAAATGAATTGCTGGCATGTATTTTCATACGGTATGAACACCGAAGTTCAGACACTACTGTAAACGGTTGCCGAGACGGGCGTACGTGGTCAGACGCGGTTGGATAGAACTATCCGCCGGAACATGGTGGACGAGCTGCCGGGAAAGGGTGATTGCTCATGGCGCACGCACAGGAAGGAATCAAACAGGCGGAAGTGGAGCGTATTCTCGGGCGCCTTCCTTTTTTTTCGTCGCTCTCGGGGGATGAACTGCTTTCTTTGAAAGCGGCACTCAGAAAAAAGAGTTTTCCCCGAAACGCCATGATTCTTTGTGAAGAAGATTCAAATCGTTATATGTATATTGTAATATCTGGTAAGGTGAAGGTCGTCCGGACCGGGAGCGATGGTCGAGAGCGGATTTACGCGATTCACAAGCGGGGGGACTTTTTCGGCGAGATGGCTATGTTGGATGGTAAAACGTCACCGGCAGCGGTTGTGGCGCTTGAGGACACAACCGTGGGGCTGATTGCCAAGGATGACTTCGACCGGTACCTGATGTCCAACTCCAAAGTTGTTGAGAGAATCATCGAGATGCTTTGCGGACGGCTGCGCGAATCGTGGCTCATGCTCAAGGTGCTGAGCAGCTCCGATGCCGAGCAACGGGTACGGACCGTGCTCGGTCACCTTGCCGACACGCATGGTGTGAGCGACGCCCGTGGAACCATCATTGCCATGAAGCTTACCCATAAAGAGATTGCGGGTTACGCGAACCTTGCGCGTGAAACGGTGAGCAGGCTGTTGACGTCATTGCGGAAGGGGGAGGAGATAGAAATTCTCGACTCGCACCAGATCGTGCTCAAGCCGGACTTCAGGAGAGATGACCCTGCGGCCGTGTAGGCTGCTTACCAGAAGTGCCACGCCTGGCGGTTGATCACGTGGAGGCCGAGCGCCAGGTTCGTTACCGCATGGGCGAGTATGCAGAGCACGATGCTCCCGGTAAACCTGAGCAGCAGGGTGTAGGCAATACCGGCCATGATCCCGGCAACGATGTAGTGGTGCTCCAATCCGAACAGGATCGTCGAGAAGAAAAATGCCGGCCAGGTAAGCTTGCCGATCGGTACGGTTTCGAATTCCTTGTCGATCAGGTAGCGCAGGAGAAAAGACCGCCAGAAAAGTTCTTCAAGTACGGGGATTATGAGGGCGGCCCCCAGCAGCCTGAAGACGATCATCGACATCCTGAGTGCATCATTGTCGATGCCGGTCGGATCAAAGCCGGGGGGAGGGGACTGGAACGGAAGGAGCCAGTCCATGCCTACCCAGAGGACGTAAACCGCAAAGCCGGTTGCCACGCTCGCGGCCGCGTGCAGCGGCCGGCGCAGATCAGACAGGTGCAGTTCGTCACAGCGCTTCAAGCAGAAGGCAAGTACTGCCCCCGCAATGATTATCCTCACGGGGTACAGGTAAAGGAACCACCCGGGGGGAAAGGGCACGATGCCCCGTGTCGTCATGGCCCGGAGCACCTCTTCCACTCCGATAAGGGTCATGAGCGAAGCGAAGGGGAGAATTCGCGGGGCAGCACTGGAACTGAGAAACGTGACGGCCGCGGAGCCGGAAGGATGGTTCGAGGGCATTGATAGTACTCCAGGGCGGGAGACGGACACTGCTGCTTCCACGCCGGCGGCGGTAGCTTTTCGGTAAGAACTGTAGCCTATCACGGGCAGATCGTAAAGGACCGATGTAAAACAGGGAGGTTGAACGGCATACGCGAGAGTCCGCTTCGGGCAAATCGCTCTTTGCCGGAATGGATGGTTATGAGACGATACTCATTTATGGTCGACGATCAACTGCGGCTCGTGGCACGAGACGATCTGCACCGTTCGGTGGGGAACGATCCCTTGTTGGGTATTCCCTATTACGAATGCTATCCCCGGCTTTGGAACGGCAACGTTGATGCCGTTCGTACCGTCGTGGATCAGGGAGAGCCTCTGGTTCTCAACGGTTATCGCCACTACTGCTTTTATGGCGAGTTCAGTGCGGCAGACATTGAAATTCGCCCCGTTTTCGATGGTGCCTCCCGATGCACCGGCGCAATGGTGCAGGTTTCCGTGCTCCCTGGATGTACGGTCTATGGTGAAATGGACAGCGCCCGGGCGCTGATAGACATCGGCAAGATGTCGGTGACGCTTGCCCATGGCGTACGCAACCCGCTCAATGCCATCAAGGGCGCCGTGGTCTATCTCAAGGACAAGTACTGCACTGACGCAACCTTTGCCGAATTCGCCGATATTATCGACGAAGAGATTTGCAAGCTCGACGGGTTCATTACCGAGTTCCTCGGTACCTCGCACCTGGAACCGGTCAGAGAGGAAATCCAGCTCAACGATCTCCTTGAGCGCGTCGTAAAATTCGTTTCCCTGCAGGCAGATGCGAATCATGTGCGATTTGACGTGGAGTACGGTGAGTTGCCGCTCGTCATGCTCGATTCGTTCAATTTCGGTCACGCCATACTCAATATCGTCAACAACGCTCTCGGGGCCATGGAGGCGGGAGGCTCCCTTACCATGCGAACCAGCACATTGCTGGAAGGTGGAGTGGAGATGATTGTGGTCGAGGTGGCCGATACGGGGTCGGGCCTTCGGTCGGGGGGCAAGGGGATGCTTGGCAGTTTTCCCGGAGCCGGCAGCAGGAAGCAGGGGAAAGGGTACGGCCTGTTCATCACCCGTGAGATTGTACGCCACCACCAGGGGAAGATTGAAATAACCGGGAATCATGAAGGCGGAACCACCGTCAAGATCATGTTGCCGGCGGTATAGCCGGATCGGTGCGGTCCAGGAGGAGCGAAGTGCAGGGTCTTGTTCTTATCGTCGACGATGAGCCGAATGCGGCCAGGGTTCTTTCGGCAATCCTGGCCGGTGAAGGGCATACCGTACTTACCGCTTCTGATGCCTCAAAGGCAGAGCATATCCTCAAGTCGCGCGACGTTGACGCTATCATAACCGACCTGCGCATGCCGGGCAGGGATGGCATGCAGTTGTTCGAGCACGTGACCGAACATCTGCCGGATATTCCGGTGATTTTTCTGACCGCCTACGGAACGGTCGACTCCGCCGTCAACGCCATCACCCGTGGCGCCTTTTACTATTTCATCAAACCTCCTGATTACGTGAAGCTCAAGAGCATGGTTGCGCGAGCCGTGGAGCAGCGCGCACTCAAGCGCGAAGTGGCCGAGCTGCGCAAACGGGTGGCTGCGGGCAGCGGGGCTGATCGGATTATCGGTGTCAGTCCGGGAATGCTCAAAATATTCAATACGATCGAGGCGGTCAAGGACTCCATGAGCAGTGTGCTGGTCAGTGGGGAAACCGGAACCGGCAAGGAGCTCATCGCCCGTTCGCTCCATTACGGCAGTGTGCGGCGCGATCGCCCTTTCGTGGCCGTAAACTGTGCAGCCATACCCCGCGAGCTCATGGAGTCAGAGCTGTTCGGTTATGAGAAAGGAGCGTTCAGCGGCGCTTCCGCCCGTCGAATCGGGCGCTTCGAAGCTGCTGCCGATGGCACTATATTTCTCGATGAAATCAGCGAGTTGGAGCTCTCTCTCCAGGCAAAGCTGCTGAGAGTGCTCCAGGAAAAGGAGGTTGAGCGGCTCGGCAGCAATCGCAAGATCAAGGTTAACTTCCGGGTGATTTCATCCACAAACCGTGATCTCATGCGTGAAATAGCTGCCGGTACGTTCCGGGAAGATCTTTACTACCGGCTCAATGTCGTCCAGTTGAATGTACCGTCTCTGCGCGAACGCAGAGAGGATATTCCTCTCCTGGTCTCCGAGTTCGTCAAAGAGTTTGGTCTCAGGGAGGGCAAGTCCCTTACTCTTTCTGACGATGTGTTGCGCGCTCTTGTCGGCTACGAGTGGCCCGGCAATATCAGGCAGCTGCGTAACACCATCGAACGGGCCGTCGTCCTCGCCCGCGGAGCTAAGATCACCCTGAAGCACTTGCCTGAGGAGGTTGCCGCTGGTGCCGGTTGTCGCGACGTAGCCGAGCCGCGGACGCTCCGCGAACTTGAGGAGGAGGCAATCCAGAGTGCCCTGCGGGAATGCCGGGGCAATAAATCACTGGTTGCGAAGAAGCTCGGCATATCCCGCAAGACCCTTTATAAGCGTCTGGAGCAACTGGGACTTTGAGGGGCGGGCAGGCAAAAGGGCGGGCAGTGTTACCATTGGAGACATTGCCAGGTTGAATACGTGGGAAGTTTCGAAGGCTCCGTTAAAAAGGTGTATCCATTGGATACACCTTTTTTCTTTGTCATGGCAGTTCGGTGTCAATGTGTTTCCCTTGGAAACAATTATGATGTTTTGATGCCGCAAGGTGCAGATTACAGCCATGTTTGCCGGTGAGATGCAAGAATATGGCAAAAAGAAACCTGAATAAAATATGGCTGTAAACATAATACGTTATATGCAACGGGAGGTTGCCGCGCCGGCAAAAGCTCCGTAAAACTGCATGGAACTGCACAAAGGGTATCATTATTGCTCTCTCAATAAACGCAATGGAAAAAGAAAAGATTCTTATCATCGATGAAGACGGTTTTTCCCGGGTATGCGCCGCCATTCTCGCTTCGGAGGGGTATACGGCGGAACGCCTCCTCCACGACACCAAGCAGGTGGCCGGTGATCGCGTCGGTCTCGTTATCGCCAGTTATCCGTTCGGGGAGAGCTACTCTACCGATCTGAGTCAGATCAATCAGCCCGTCATCGTACTTACAGACCACATCAGTCGGGATCTCCTCTCGTTTCTCGAGGGGCTCGACCGTTCCTACTGCCTCATGAAACCTCTGAATTTCGAAAAATTTGTTCTGCTCGTGAAAAATATCATGAGCGGAGTTCAAACCTGTCCGGGAGGGTACAGCATTGTCTAGATCATTCATCATCACGGGCCTCGTCGTTCTCATGTTCACCCTGTCCGGTTGCGGGGGCAAGAGCAGGGACGAGTTGTACACCGAGGGGGTGAAACTGCTCCAGGAGGGGAATCCGGGCGGTGCGGTCGTTCTCTTTAAAAGCGCCCTGGAAAAAGATCAGAATTTCCAGGATGCACGCTACCAACTGGCCAAAGCGTATCAGGCCTTGGGCAAATACGAACAGGCTGAGAAAGAATATCTCAAAGTTCTGAAGCAGAATCCGTCCAAAACCGACATCGTTCTTGAACTGGCCAAGCTCTACAACTCACAGAGGAAGCCGGATCAGGCTGTCGAGCAGGCCGGTAAATACCTCCAATCAAATCCCGGCTCTGCAGAGGCCCTTGAAGTACTGGGTCTCGGTTATGCACTGAAGGGGATGCCTGCAGAGGCTGAACGGAATTTCCTGCTTGCCCTCGAAAAGGAGCCGCGACGGACTTCCGCGAAGCTCCAGTTGGCGGTTCTCCTGATGGAACAGAAATCGAGCCGTGAAAAGGAAGCCCGTGCACTCATAGACGAAATCCTGACGGCTGATCCCGGCAACGTGAAGGCCCACAATCTTCTGGCCAGCTACGAGCTGTCTCTCGGCAATCGCGAACAGGCGCTGGAGATCTATCGGAAGGTTGCGGCGCTGACGCCTGGGGACCCGGCCCCACTTTACCGCCAGGGGGTCATTCTCCTGGAAAAGGGTGAGATGGATAAAGCCGAGAAGACTGCCGAGACTCTGGTGCAAAAGTTCCCCCAAAAGTCCGAGGGAGCCCGTCTGAAGGGACTGATAGCGTACCAGCGCAAGAACTATGCTGACGCTATTACCGCTCTCCAGACTTCGGTGAAGATAGCGCCTTCCCTGGAAGGGCTCTACTACCTCGGGTTGAGCATGTACAGCCGCGGCGAGCTCGAGAATGCTCTGAGCCAGTTCCGCCGCATCCTGGACCATACGCCGGATTTCGTCCAGGCCCGGCTCCTGACCGCCTTGATTCTGCTCAACCAAAAGAGGGTCGACGATGCCATTGCCGAGGCAAACCGGGCCATCGAGACCGACAGCCGGAGCGCCCTTGCCCGCAATATACTCGGGAGTGCGTATCTTGCCAAAGGAATGTACGACGAGGGCATTCGCGAACTCAACCGTGCCACCGAGCTCGATCCGAAAATTGTCGATGCCCATCTTAAGAAAGGCATTTTCAATCTCAGCAAAGGACGCGTACGCGAGGCCGAGAGCGATTTCACCACAGCCGTCAGAGTTGCCCCGGAGATGCTCAACTCGCGGTTGGTGCTTGCTTTCCACTACATGCGGCAGCACCGCAGCGACCGTGCCCTGGCCACTCTGAAGGAGGGGCTGACGGGCACCAAAGGGGATGCCTCCCTTTACAACACCATGGCCGCCATCATGTTCAACGAGCGGAAGCCGGCCGAAGCCGTCAAGTACCTCAATATGGCGAGAAAGAGTGACCCGGCGTTCCTGCCGGCCCGGTTCAATCTGGCAACCTATCACGCCTCCACCGGAGATCTGGATGGGGCAATAGCCGAGTATTCCCGCATGGTTCAGGAATATCCCCATAACCTCAGGGCAATTCTCGGACTCGCTTCCCTGTCTGAATTGAAGGGAAGGGAAAGTGATGCTCTTGCCTGGTACACCAAGGCCCGGGATACGGGCGAGTATGCCGGCTATCTCTCTCTTGCCGGTTACCATGAGAAAAAGGGGAACCTCGACAAGGCCCTTGCCGTGCTGGACGATGCTGTCAAGGCAAAGCCCCGCGCGGCAGAGGCGTTCGTAATGAAAGGACGGATTCTCCTCGCTCAGAAAAAAGGGAAAGACGCAATCAGAGTTTTCACCGACCTGGAATCGATTGCCCCCGAGCAGGGGCTTGCCCTGAAAGTGGCGGCCTTCGTTCAGATGAAGGAGTCTGCAAAGGCCATCGAAGAGGCGCGCCGTGCCGTGACACTCAAGCCTGGCGCCGCCTTTGGTCATTCGATTCTCGCGTCGGTCTATGCGGAACAAGGGGATCTCCCGCGGGCAATTCAGGAGGTGAAAGCCGGCCTCAGGGCAGAACCCGGCAATATCGGGGCTGCCATGCAACTGGGAGAGTATCTCGGCCGCAGCGGCAATACCGCCGCCGCCATGGCGCAGTACGAAGCCGTCCTCAGAAACAACCCCAACCATGCTCCGGCCCTTTTTGCCCAGGGTATGCTCCTGGAAATGGGCGGCAAAAAGCGGGAGGCCGTAACGAAGTACCGGCAGACCCTGGAGAAGGCCGAATCCTTCGCGCCTGCTCTCAACAACCTGGCGTTTCTTTACGCCGAGGGCTACGGTCCCCGTGAAGAGGCCCTCCGCATGGCGCTTACCGCTCTCAAGCAGGAACCTGCCAATGCTGCCATTGCCGATACCTACGGTTACGCCCTCGTGAAAAACGGCCGGGCCGGCGAGGCCGTAAAGATTCTGGAAAAAGTGGTCAAACTCATGCCGTCAAATCCGGCGGTTCGCTACCACCTGGCGCTTGCCTATCGCGACACGGGCGATCGTGCCCGCGCTGCGACGACTCTCCAAGAGGCTCTCAATCAGGGGGACTTCCCCGAGTCCGGCCAGGCGCGCATCATGCTCGCCGAGCTTTCCGGTGCTGCTGGAACGGTGAAAAAAGGGAAATACTGATATGAAACGTTCAATTGCACTAATGGTGGGGGATGGTTTCTGTGCAGTTACGGCCATACTGGCGGCTCACCTCTTCCGCTTGGGCGAAATACCCGGAGTGGAAAGCTTTACCGGCCAGGGAGGAGTGAGGCTGGCATTGTTCGTAATCGTCATGCTTTTCTGCGCCTTCTTTGTCGAGGTGTACCACCAGGAGCGGGAGCTGACCCCGCTGGATCTCATCGGGCGCATCAGCATCGAGCTCGTTCTGGCGTTTTTTGTCCTTTCGGCGCTTTATTTCTTCCTGCCGATCGTTATGGACGGACGGGGCGTGCTCATGATTGCCACGGTGGTATTCGGATTTTTCCAGTTCCTCTGGCATGCCGGCAGCAGGGGGGGCTTCATATTCCCCTCGTTCGCCAAGCGAGTGCTTATCCTCGGTACCGGTCCCCTGGCAAACCAGATGGGCAGCCTCGTCACGGCCTCGGGCGCCCGGTACGTGCTTTCCGGCTACGTGGCCTGCTCCCGTGAGCCGGTCTATGTCCCGGCCCAATCCATCGTCGGGAGCGAGGACGGCCTCTACGAAACGGTTCGTCGCGCGCGGGCCCACAAGATCGTCGTCTCCCTGGGCGAGCGCCGCGGCGTCTTCCCGCTCAAAGATGTTCTCAACTGCAAGCTGAGCGGAGTGGAGGTCATGGACGCTCCCTCCTTTTACGAGCGGGTCACCGGCAAGCTGCTCATCGAGAGCATCAACCCCAGTTGGTTCATCTTCTCGTCCGGTTTCCGCGTAACCGCCCTCAACCGCCTCCTGAAGCGGGCTCTCGACATTTTCTGCGCACTCTTGGGCGGGGTGCTCTTCCTGCCGTTCCTGCCGATTGTTGCCTTGGCCATCCGGCTTGACTCGCCCGGCACGATCCTTTTCCGGCAGGAGCGGGTCGGTGAGCGGGAAAAGCCGTTCCATCTTTTCAAATTCAGGACCATGCGCCAGGACGCCGAGAAGGGGACGGGTGCGGTCTGGGCGCAGAAGGATGATCCGCGCGTTACCAAGCTCGGCCGTTTTCTCCGCAAGAGCCGCATTGACGAGATACCCCAGTTGTACAACGTTCTGATCGGCGACATGAGCCTGGTGGGACCCCGGCCGGAGCGTCCCGAGTTCGTGGAGCAGCTCAAGAAGGTCATTCCGTACTATTCCGAACGCCATTTCGTCAAGCCGGGCGTGACGGGGTGGGCCCAGGTACGATATCCCTACGGGGCATCGGTGGAAGACGCCGTTGAAAAGCTGCGCTACGATCTCTACTATATCAAGAATCTGTCAGTTGCCTTTGATATAATGATTATCTTTGAAACCGTGAAGGTCGTACTGTTCCAGCGGGGGGGGAGGTAAATCCCCTGGGGACATCCTAAAGGAGATGCGATGCGATTGAAATTTCTGATCTGTGCCCTGTCCCTGCTGTTGCCGATGCTCGCGTGGAGCGCGGACTATGTCATCGGCGAAGGGGACGGTCTCGATATCTCCGTCTGGGGAGTGAAAGAGCTCAATGTCGGAGTCAAGGTCCGACCCGACGGGAAGATCACCATCCCCGGCCTGGGAGATGTGGTGGCAAGCGGCTTTACCCCGGCCCAGCTGCAGGCTGATCTGGCGCATCGGCTCAAAGAACTGGTGAAGAACCCCATAGTGACAGTTACGGTACGAGAGATAACCAACAGCAAGGTCTACATTTTCGGTGGCGGCGTGCAGTCCGGTGTGGTTGACCTGAACCGCCGCACCACGCTGCTCCAGTTACTCTGCTCCATCGGAAACGTCGGTGCCGGCGACGGCAAGGGGGGCGGTTCCGCTGCCGGTCCTTCCACCAAGGTGGCCGACTACCGCAAGGCCTACGTTCTGCGCAACGGCAAAAAAGTGAAGGAGGATTTCTACCGGCTCTTTATAACCGGCGATACGAGCGAAGATATCGTCATCGAGTCCGGCGACGCCATCTTCATCCCGCAGGCACAGGAAAAGAACGTGTACGTCCTCGGCGCTGTCACCAATCCCCGCTTCATCGAATACCGCGAGGGGATGACCGTCATGGAGGCCATTCTCGAATCGGGCGGTTTCACCAAATTCGCCCGCCAGAACGATACGGTGATCCGCAGAAGGGACGGCGACAAAGAGGCACTTATCGAGGTGAAGGCCAAGGATCTGGTCAAGGACGGCGACCTGAGCCAGAACGTAAAGCTCAGCCCGGGAGATTACATCATCGTTAAGGAAGGGATGTTCTGATGCAGCAGTCCGAATTCGACTACCGGCACTATCTCACGCTTATCGTCGCCCGTAAGCGCCTTTTTGTCGTGGTGGCCCTCGCGGTCATGGCTGCCGCAGTGGTCTACAGCTACGTCCTTCCCAAGAAGTATGAGGCCAGGAGCACCGTATTCATCGAGAAAAATGTCATCAGCGAACTGGTCAAGGGGATTGCCGTAACTCCTTCCATGGAACAGGCCATCAAGGGCCTTAGCGAGGCAATAACCAGCCGTACGCTCGTCACCAAGGTGATCAATGATCTCGACCTCGACGTGACCACCAAAAGCAATGCCGAGATCGAGGCCCGGGTTCGCGCCATCCAGCAGAACATAACCATCAAACTCAAGGGCGACAACATTTTCACCATCTCCTACGTGGACAAGGATCCCCGAGTGGCCCGCGATTTCGTCAATACCCTGGTCCGGCGCTACGTGGAGGAAAACATATCCTCCAAGCGGGAAGAATCCTACGGTGCCATCAAATTCCTTTCCGAGCAGATCGACACCTTCCGCGGCAAACTCGAAGAAGCCGAAGGCGAACTCAACCGGTACAAAACCGAGAAAGGGGGGGTCATCGCTATCGACGAAGCAAAGCTGTTCGAGGAGATCAACGTCGCTCAGCAGAAACTCTATGATATCCAGCTGCGCAGGCGCCACCTGGAAGGACTTCGACCGGTCACGCGCAAGGCGGGAGACCCCCTCCAGGTAAAGCTCGTCGCCCTCCAGAAGCAGCTTGAAGAGCTCCGTGTCTCTTACACCGACAGCTACCCCGAGGTGCTCCGCGTCAGGGGAGAAATCGAGACCCTCAAGGAGCAGATGAAAAATCGTTCGCCCCAGCAGGAAACGGTCGTTGACCCCCAGGAGTACGAGAAGGCCGAAGCGGAACTCCAGGCGCTCAAGGTCAGTGAAGACGGCCTCAAACGCTACATCGCCACCAATCAGGCACTGCTCAGGAATATCCCTTCGGCCAAGGCCGGGCTTGAAAAGCTCGAACTGGAAAAGAAGAACCGCAAGGACCTTTACGACCAGCTCATGGCGCGTCATGGCCAATCCGAGGTGTCGAAGCAGATGGAAGTCCAAGACAAGACAACCACCTTCCGCATCGTCGACCCGGCGGTCACGCCGTCAAGTCCCATTAGCCCCAACCGGGTCAAGATCATGCTGATGGGGATTGTCGCTGGACTCGGCTGCGCCCTGGGACTCATCGTCCTCCTCGACCGGCTTAATAATTCAGTGCATTCGGTTGATGCGCTGAAGGAAACCAGGATTCCCGTCCTGGCCGTCATCCCCAAGATTCGCACCATCGAGGCGGTTGCCCGGGAGCGGAGCGAGAACATCAGGGTATTTGCTGCGGCTGGGGCGTGTTTCATGGTTATTCTCGCGTTTCTCGTCATGGAACTGCTGAATATCTCACCCGTGGATCGGATCATCAGCAGGTTGCATGGAATGCTGTAACTCATTTCTATCGCAGCATTGATGTGATGTCTGAATGGAGAAAGGAAACGCATGAGCAGAATTGAACAGGCCCTTGAGAAAGCGGCAATGCTGCGGGGGACGACTGATCGCGGCCAGGCCGTCGCTCCGCGTCAAATGGAAGACCTGCAGCCGCTCGAGCGTGCAGAACTGCCGCCGCTTCCTGCGGAACCGCTCGAAGGCATCCGCCACGACAATCCGCTTCTTGCCACCCTCAATGATCCCCATTCGTATGTGAGCGAAGAGTACCGGAAGCTGAAGTCGGCCATAGTTGCTGGGACCTCGGTGGGGGAGTTCCGCAATACCATCATGATTACCAGCACCCTTGGCGGGGAGGGTAAGAGCATAACCGCCCTTAACCTGGCCATAACCCTTGCCCAGGAGTATGACAACACGGTATTGCTGATCGATGCCGATCTCAGGAAACCGATGACGGCACAGTATCTCGGCATTCCGGGGGAGCGGGGGCTTTCCGAGTATCTCAGCGTGGGCGCCCATCTGCCGGAGCTGTTGGTCAGGACAGGCATCGGCCGGCTTTCGATCCTGCCCGCCGGCAAGCCTGCCGCCAATCCGGTTGAACTTCTTTCATCCCAGCGGATGAAGGATCTGCTGGACGAGATCAGGCATCGCTATCCCGACCGCTATGTCATCATCGATGCTCCTCCGGCGCTGCCGTTTGCCGAGGTGCGCTCACTGTCCAACCTCGTCGACTCCATCGTCTTCGTGGTCAGGGAAGGGCAGAGCTCCCTGGCGAACATCGACGAGGCGATCAGCGCTCTCAACCGCAAGAAGATCCTCGGCATCGTTTTCAACGAAGCCAGTGCCGTGGGAATAAGCTCCAAATACGGGTACGGCTACGGGTATGGCGGTTACGGCCCGAGTGCCGAGCCGGCTGAGGCCCGATCCACGGCGGAAAAAACGGGCAAACTCTCCAGGATTCTGGGTAAGCGCGGGAGCAAGTGACAGAGGGACGTGAGATGGCGAAGCGCCAGCCGTGAGTGAAAGCGAGAATCATGTACGAGGCCTATTTCAACCTGACAACTAAACCGTTCGAACTGCTCCCGAACCCCGACTTCATCTTTCCGAGCAAATCCCACAAGCGGGCGCTCATGTACCTTGATTACGGCATCAGCGAGCGGGCCGGCTTCATCCTGCTCACGGGCGACATCGGGACCGGCAAGACCACCCTCATTCGCAACATGATTCAGCTCAAGGATGAACGGACAATCATCTCCCGCATCTTCAACACGCGGGTGGAGCCCGAACAGCTTCTGGCCATGATCTGCCATGACTTCGGCATTCCGGCCGAAGGCAGGGGCAAGGTTGCTCTCCTCAACGAACTGAACGACTACCTGATTGAGCAGTTCGCCCTCGGCAACAGGCCGGTGCTCATCATCGACGAGGCCCAGAATCTTTCCGCCGATCTTCTGGAAGACATCCGCCTCCTTTCCAACCTTGAGACCAGCGATACCAAGCTGCTGCAGATCGTTCTCGTGGGGCAGCCGGAGCTTCGGGAAGTCCTTGCCCTGCCGCAGCTTCTCCAGCTCCGTCAGAGGATCAGCATCAACTGCCACATAAGCCCCCTGTCCCGAGAGGAAACCGAAGGCTATATCTTCCATCGCCTTGACCGGGCCGGCAATCGTAATGCCGTTGCCTTTTCGAGCGATGCGCTCGATATCGTGTACCGTTACAGCAGGGGCATCCCGCGGCTCGTTAACATCATCTGCGATTTCATCCTCCTTTCCGCCTTTGCCGAGCAGACAACCGAGATACCGGGCGAGATGGTCCGCGACATCATCGGCGACCTGGATTTCGAGAACCATTACTGGGGGGGAGCGGAAGTGGCCGCTTCCGAGCGCGCACCGGAAGCGGCCCGGTTGGCGCCGGGTCGTTCCGACGAGGCCACCGAGCTTGTGGCTACCCTGCGTGCCGTAATCGACCGGCTTGAATCCCTTGAGGGAGACTTTGCCCGCATGAGCCGCGGCGTGCTCGATGAGATGAGTGAAAAAGTCGCTTCCCTGGAGAACGCCTTCCGGTTCCACGTGGATGAGACCGACAGCCATATCTCCGAAATCAGAAGGCGGATCGAAAAGGTCCAGAACCTGGAGGTCGGGACCACCGGCGAATGCCAGCCGCAGGACTCTCCCAAAGGGCTGCTGAAGAGGATGTTCGGTGCCTGACGGTGCCTTGTGCAATGCTATGAATAGTACCTCAAGGGAGAGAACCATGAAACAGGCAGCCCCGCTTCTCATCTGCTGTGCATGCGCCGCGCTCGTTCCGTTTCCAGCCAATGCCGCTGATTTCCGGTTTACCCCCAACATAACCGTGAGCGAGGAGTTCACCGACAACGTCTTCGAGACGGCCGAGGGGAAGCGCTACGACTTCATTACCCGCCTGCTTCCGGGCCTTTCACTTGATTATAAGGCCCCAGTTCTGGACCTCTCCGTGGCGTACAATTACGACTACCGCTACTATGCACGCAACAGCCGCAGCGACGACACCACCCACAACCTTGACGCCCGTGGCCTGGCGCGAATTGTCGACGAGTTCCTCTTTCTGGAAGCCAGCGATACCTACAAACGTGTCTCCCTCGACGTTTCCCGCGATACCAGCAACGAAAGCCTGTTCCGCAACCAGTCGGACCAGAACATCGTCACCGCTTCGCCCTATTTCGTCATCAGCACCATCCCCCACTACACCATTAAGGGTGGGTATCGCTACACCAATACCTGGTACAAGGATCCATCCGGCATCGACAAGACCGAGCACCGCGCCTTTGCCGACCTCAGCTATGAGGTGACCAAGCAGCTTTCCCTGACCGGCACGTATTCCTACGTGATCGAGGACACTGCGGAATCGGACCTGAACCGCCACGAGGCCATGGCGGGCGGACGCTATGAGTACGCCGACAAGAGCTTCGTCTTTGCCAATGGCGGTGCTTCCCGCATTTCCTACCGGGGAGGGGACACCTTCACCAATCCCATCTGGAATGCCGGGCTTACTCATGCCTTCGATTCCTTCACCGTTACGCTGTCCACCGGCGTCCAGTACAGCGAAGACCCCCTGCGCGCCTCCACGGAGGAGACCTTTTACTCGGCCGTATTCGATATGCCCCTGAAGCGTGGGGCGCTGAACCTGAACGCTTCCTACTCTGACTTCGTCAATACCGCAACCGATGAGCGGGAAACCAGACGGTACGGCGGTGGATTCACCCTGCACCATGAGCTCACTCAACGTCTTACCGGCACCCTCGGCTTTGCCGCCGAACGTTACGAACAGAACCTGCTGGATGCCTATACCCGCAAATTCTTCGTGGATGCCGGCCTTCGCTACGAACTGGGCGAAGGGTTTTCCCTGGGGCTTACCTACCGCTACATCGATTACCACTCCCCCCGGATCGTAGCAGACAACTACACCGTAAACCGGGCGATGGTGGAGATCAGGAAGGTCTTCTAGTGCGTAACGCGCTCTCTATAGATGTGGAGGATTACTTCCAGGTAAGCGCCTTTGAAGGGTGCTCTCCTCCGGAACAGTGGGACTGTTTTCCCCTTCGGGTGGAGAAGAATACGTCCCGTATCCTCGACATGCTCGATGCCGGGGGCGTTAAGGCCACGTTCTTCGTCCTCGGCTGGGTGGCGGAACGCGCGCCGGAACTGGTAAAAGAGATAGCACGACGGGGCCACGAGGTTGCCAGCCACGGCTATGGTCACCGCCGGGTTTCTACCCAGACCAGGCAGGAATTCCGGGCCGACATCCGCAGAAGCAAGGCGCTGATCGAGAATCTTACCGGCAGTCCCGTCCACGGCTATCGCGCGCCCAGCTATTCGATCTCACGAAAAGTCCTCTGGGCCTTCGACGAACTGCTCGACGCCGGTTACTGTTACGACTCCAGCGTCTTTCCCGTCCGCCATGACCTCTACGGCATCCCTGACTGGCCGAGCCACCCCTTTCGGGTCGTGAAGGGGAACGGTGGGTGGGAGCCGTCCGCAACTGCCCCTGACAGCGAAGACGGCATCACCGGCCAGATGCCGTCCATCCTTGAAATGCCGATAACCACCCTTACCCTCGGGGGCAGGAACATTCCCATTGCCGGGGGCGGCTATTTCCGCTTTTTCCCCTATGCCTTCACCCGGTGGGGACTGCGGCGCATCAACCGGCGTGAGAAACGGTCGTTCATCTTCTATCTCCATCCCTGGGAGATGGACCCCGACCAGCCCAGAATGGCCGGTGCTCCGGCCAAGAGCCGCTTTCGGCATTACCTGAACCTGCACCGGACCGAAGAGCGGTTCCGCCGACTGTTGGGAGAATTTCGCTTCACCCCCGTGATGGACCTTCTGGCCGTAGGGATGGTTGAACCATGAATACGAACGAGATGACCACGAACGGGAACATATCCATGGGTGGTAAAAGCGCCGGGGCCAGGCTCGGACTGCTTGCCCTGTTCTGCTGCGCCTTTGTGGCGGCGTTTCTGCCGGTGATAACCGGACTGGTGCAGGCATGGTCCGGCTCCGAGGACTATTCCCATGGGTTTCTGATCGCTCCGCTGTCGGCCTATATCATCTGGCAGAAGCGGGAGATCTTCTCCCGCCCGGGTTCCGCCGGCTCTTCGGGCGGGCTGGCGTTGGTGGTTCTGTCTCTCGCGGCCTATCTGTTCGCCCATGTCGCCGGTATTACGACCCTGGCCGCCCTGTCCATGGTTGCATTTCTGTGGGGCACGGTTGTGTACCTGTTCGGTTTCCGTGTCTATTGCCAAGCCTTGTTCCCCTTGACACTGCTCCTGTTCATGATTCCGATCCCCGCGCAGATCTATGCAGCCCTCACCATCCCGCTTCAGCTCATCGTGAGCAAACTGGCGGTGGGGCTGGCATTGGCGACAGGTATCCCGGTGTATCGCGAGGGCAATGTCATTCACCTTGCCCAGGGGACATTTGAGGTCGTGCAGGCCTGCAGCGGTCTCCGCTCTATCATGGCGCTACTGACCATCGGTGCCGTTCTTGGCTACTTTTCTCTCACCTCGAATTTGCTGCGGGCCATCCTGTTCGCGACCGGCATTCCCATTGCCGTTGCCGTGAACATTCTGCGGGTATTCGTGCTTATCGTCGCGTTTCATTATCTGAACATCGATCTTGCCAAAGGGACCGCTCATACCGTCCTTGGACTGGCCCTGTTCGTGGTGTCGTTCGGCCTGTTTCTGCTGATCCGGAAGGGGTTGTCGCTATGCGATCGGTGAGTTGCACGAAACTGCTTGCCGTCTCTGTTCTGCTCGCGGTTACGGCGTTTTTAATCCATGGTCGTTCCCAGGCAGTGACGGCGAACGGTTCGGGCGCGCCGTTGCGCTCTGAATTCGAGCGGGTGGCAGGCTGGAACCCGCTGGGCGATCAGCCTCTGGAACCCCGTGTTGTCGAAGAACTCAGGCTCGACGACTATCTTTACCGCAGTTTCATCCGTGACGGAGCCGTGGTGACCCTCTACATCGGCTATTACCATACTGCCGGAAAAGTGGGGGCCGCCCACGATCCCCTCGTCTGCTTCAACGGGCAGGGGTGGCGCATCACGGGGCGCAGTAAGGGGCAACTGAGCCTGGCCGGTTCACCCGAACTCCGGGTGAATTACTCGTCCATGATCGTTGAGCGCGATGGCCAACGGGAACAGATCGTCTACTGGTTCCAGACGAACGGCAAGACCGCCGCCACTACCTTGGCCCAGAAGGTTCACATGGTTCAGGACCGCCTGTTCGGCTCAGGTGAGAATAATGCCTTCGTGCGGATCAGTACGCCGGTCGCCGGTGATTCAACCGCCCGTCCCCTGGAGCGTATCACGCATTTCGTCGAAGCGTTTTATCCCTCCTTCCACCGCTACGCGGCTGGGGCCGGTCCGTTGGAGACGAGATAATGATTGAACTGGTGCTGCTCATATCGCTCTTCATGGTGTTCTACGTGTATGGAGGATACCCGGTGCTGGCCGCAGCGCTCGGTCTGGTCGCGGGGCGTCCGGTTCGCAAGGGCTCCATCGAGCCCATGGTTACCATCGTCATTGCCGCATACAACGAGGAAGACGTCATCGGTGCCACCATTGAGAACAAGCTGGCACTGGACTATCCCCAGGGCCGCCTCGAAATCATCGTGGTTTCCGATGGCTCTACCGACCGTACCGACGAGATTGTCGGCATGTATGCCGTGCGGAACGTCAGGCTGATCCGCCAGGAGCCCCGCGCCGGCAAAACAAGCGGCCTCAACCTGGCAATCCCCCAGGCGCGTGGCGAGATCATTGTCTTTTCCGATGCCAATTCGCTCTATGCTCCTTCGGCCCTGCGCCACCTGGTGGCGAACTTTGCCGACGAGGAGGTGGGCTACGTGACCGGCCGGATGATGTATGCCAATCCCGACGGCACCACCATCGGCGAGGGGTGCAGCACCTACATGCGCTATGAGAACTATTTACGCGTCATCGAGAGCCGCATCGGATCGGTGGTCGGGGTGGACGGCGGGGTCGACGCCATGCGCAAGCGGCTCTACCGCCCCATGAATGCCGACCAGCTCCCGGATTTTGTCCAGCCGCTCAAGGTCGTCGAGCAGGGGTACCGTGTCGTGTACGAGCCCGAAGCGCTCCTGTGGGAGCCGTCTCTCAAGGAGGCCGGCGACGAGTACCGGATGCGGGTCCGCGTTTCCTTGCGGGCTTTCTGGGCCCTGTTCGACATGAGAAAGCTCCTGGCCCCGTGGCACGATCCCCTGTTCGCCTGGCAGCTCTGGTCGCACAAGGCCCTGCGTTACCTCTGCTTCCTGTTCCTGGTGGCCGCTTATGTCTCCAACCTGGCCCTGCTGGGCAAGGGAACCGGGTACGTGGCCCTGTTTCTCCTCCAGAGCGCCGGCTATCTCGCGGCGGTGACCATGCCCTACCTGGAGCGGACCGGCAAGGGGTGCCGTCTCTGCACCCTGGCCCGCTACTTTTTCCTGCTGAACCTTGCCGCCGCCCACGCCTTCGGCAAGTTCCTCAGGGGGGAGAAACAGGTCATCTGGACGCCGCGGAAGGGGTAGCATGAAGGTTTTGCACGTCATCGACAGCGGTGGCCTGTACGGAGCCGAAGTCATGCTCCTCAATCTCGCTGCCGAGCAGGCCGCCATGGGGCTTGAACCGGTCATCGCCAGCATCGGCGATCCCCTCTGCGGCGAAAAACCGCTGGAAAAGGAGGCAGTACGGAGGGGGTTGCGGGTGGAGAGATTTCGCATGAGGCCGGGGGCGAATATTGCCGGCGCCTTCAGCGTGCTTCGTTTCGCGTGGCGTGAGCAATGCGACGTGCTCCATTCCCACGGCTACAAGGGGAATATCCTGTTCGGCTTCATGCCGCGGGCGCTCCGCCGGCTGCCAATGGTCACCACTCTTCATGGCTGGACCTGGACTGGCGGGATGGACCGGATGGGCCTCTACGAATGGCTCGACCGACTGAGCCTGCGCTTTGTGGATGCGGTGGTGATGGTGAACGACGCCATGCGCCGGAAGATCGACCTTCCCGGCATTCACGTGGTGCCTAACGGCATCCCGCTCGCCGGAGAGGCCGAGCGGCCCGCGGTGCCCCTCGACCCCCGGATCGTAGAGTTCTGCCGGGGAGGCATCACCCTGGGCGCAATAGGCCGTCTGTCCCCGGAAAAGGGGTTCGATATCCTGCTGGACGCGGTCAGGGAGGTGGCGGAGACGAATCCCGGAGTCCGGCTGGCACTCCTCGGGGAGGGAGTCGAGCGAGACGCCCTGGAGGCGAAGATCCGGGAACTGGGGCTGACGGAAAGGGTGCTGCTGCCGGGATATGTGCCGGACGCCAATCGCTACCTGCCCCTGTTCCGGGCGTTTGTGCTCTCGTCGCTGACCGAAGGGCTTCCCATGGTCATACTTGAAGCAATGCTGGCCGGGGTCCCGATTGTCGCCACAAGGGTAGGGGGCGTGCCCGAAGTGCTGGATGGCGGTGCAGCCGGTCTTCTGGCTGAACCGCGCCATGCTGGCAGCCTTGCAGGGTGCGTGTCGCGCCTGATCGGAGACGACCTACTGGCCGCGCGTCTCGCGGAGCGGGGAAGACACTTGGTCGAAACACGCTACGCAGCCGGCGCGATGGCCATCAAATACAGCGAAATCTATGACGGTGTTCATCCCGCCATACATCGAAAGTGAGCATTAATGGATCTCAAAGGCAAAAAGATACTTGTAACCGGCGCCGATGGCTTCATCGGTTCACATCTCACCGAAGCACTCCTGATGCGGGGGTACGATACGCGGGCATTCGTGTACTACAACTCGTTCAACTCCTGGGGATGGCTTGACCACCTGGACCCGGAACTGCTGAAATCGCTGGATGTCTTTGCCGGCGACATCCGCGATCCCCACGGGGTCAGGGAGGCCATGAAGGGGTGCGACGTGGTCCTCCACCTGGCGGCGCTCATCGCAATCCCCTATTCGTATCACTCACCGGATACCTACGTGGACACCAACGTCAAGGGAACCCTCAACGTGGTCCAGGCGGCCCGGGAGTTGGGGGTAGCCAAGGTCGTCCATACGTCCACCAGCGAAGTGTACGGCACTGCCCGATTCGTCCCCATCACCGAGGAACACCCGCTCCAGGGTCAATCACCGTACTCCGCGTCCAAGATCGGTGCAGACCAGATCGCCATGTCCTTCTACAGTTCGTTCGACACACCCGTCGCCATTATCCGTCCCTTCAATACCTATGGACCGAGACAGTCGGCGCGGGCATTCATCCCAACCGTCATCACCCAGATCGCCTCCGGCGCCCGTACCCTCAGATTGGGAGCCCTGCATCCGACCCGCGACCTGAATTACGTGGCCGACACCGTCGCGGGCTTCATCGCGGTGGCTGAGAGCGAGAAGTCGGTGGGGGAAGTGATAAACATCGGCAGCAACTTCGAGATTTCCATGGGTGAGACCGCCCGAATGATAGCCGATGTCATGGGCGCCGATGTGGAGATCGTGACTGATGCGGAACGTCTCAGGCCGGACAAGAGCGAGGTCGAACGGCTTTGGGCCGACACGTCCAAGGCAAAAAGGCTCCTGGATCATGGGCAGAACTATGGCGGGAAGGACGGATTGCGCAGGGGGCTCGTCGAGACGGTCGAGTGGTTCGTCCGACCGGAGAATCTCAAAGCTTACAAGGCCAATATCTACAACATCTGAAAGACCGCGAAAGGGACCCGATGATTCCGCTGTCAGTGCCAACCCTTAAAGGGAACGAATGGAAATACGTCAAGGAATGCCTGGATACGGGATGGGTATCCTCGGCCGGCAAGTTTGTTGACAGGTTCGAGTCGGACTTTTGCGCTTTCACCGGCTCCCGCCACGCAGTGGCCTGCGTGAACGGAACGGCGGCTCTCCAGGTGGCTCTCAGGATCGTGGGAGTCTGCGCCGGTGACGAGGTCATCGTGCCGACCCTGACTTTCATCGCCACGGTCAATGCCGTTACATACCTGGGCGCCGAACCTGTGTTCATGGACTGCGATGAGTTCTACAACATCGATGTCCGCAAGACGGCCGAGTTTCTCGAGCAGGAGACCGAGTTCAGGGACGGCAGTACCTGGAGCCGGGTCACGGGACGGCGAATTGCTGCGATCGTGCCGGTCCATGTCTTCGGCAATGCCGCCAGAATGAGCGAGCTCGTAGCCCTCTGCCGAGAGCGCAACATCAAGGTGGTGGAGGATTCGACCGAAAGCCTCGGCACCGTCTACTGCTCCGGCGAGTTGGACGGGAAGCACACGGGTACCGTGGGTGACATGGGGTGCTTCTCGTTCAACGGCAATAAAATCATCACCACCGGCGGCGGCGGGATGATCGTCACCGATGTCCCCGAATACGCCGAGCGGGCCAGGTACCTCACCACCCAGGCAAAGGATGACGAGGTCAGGTACGTCCACAATGAAGTGGGCTACAACTTTCGCCTGACCAACGTTCAGGCGGCCATCGGCGTGGCCCAGTTGGAGCTGCTCCCCGAATTCCTTGAGGCGAAACGCGCCAATTATCTCGCCTACCAGGAGAGGATCGACCGCATCGACGGACTCATCCTGGCGGAAGGCCCCGCCTATGCCCGCAACAACCACTGGATGTACGCGTTGCAGATAGATCCGGCCGTCTATGGCAAGGACCGTGAGCAGTTGATGGAATATCTGAAAGGGGAGGGAGTCCAGACCCGTCCGGTCTGGTACCTGAACCATCTGCAGGTCCCCTTCCGCGACTGCCGGAACTATCGCATAGAAAAGGCGTTCCAGTTGCTGGAGGCGACCCTGAGCATCCCGTGCAGCGCCAACCTGAGCGAAAGCGACATCGACTTCGTCGCCGAAAGGCTGCGCCGTGGCTAGCATTGTCGTGATCGGGGGGGGCGGGCACGCCAAGGTCGTCATCAGCGTGCTGAAAAAGGCCGGCTGCCTGGTGGCAGGCTATACCGACCGCCAGGATCGGGGGCCGGTCCTCGGCATCCCCTGGCTGGGCGGCGACGGTGTTCTGCCGGGCCTTCTCGGGACGCATCCGACCTGTGGCGCCATTATCGGCATCGGAAAAGTCGACGCGTCGCAGTTGAGACTCACCCTGCAGGACGACATCTCCGGACTCGGCTTTGACTTCCCGGTCATCGTGTCGCCGCATGCGGTGGTCAACGAAGACGTGGCGCTCGGCGCCGGCACGGTCGTCCTCGACGGCGTCGTGGTCAACAGCGGCACGGAGACCGGCCGTGCCTGCATCCTCAACACGAACAGCACGGTCGAGCACGACTGCCGGCTCGGCGACAACGTCCATATCGCACCGGGGGTAACCCTCAGCGGGGGGGTCGCGGTGGGGCACAACACCATGGTCGGCACCGGAGCCACAGTCATCCAGTCCGTTTCCATCTGCGAAGACTGCATGATCGGCGCCGGCTCCACGGTGGTGAGGGATATAACGGTTCCGGGAACCTATGTGGGGAGCCCGGCCAGGAGGATCAAGTGAGAACGGGGAGGAGGCACACCGATGCCTGACGCATGTATCGCGGTGATTCCGGCGCGGGGAGGCTCCAAGCGGGTTCCCGGGAAAAACATCAAGCCGCTCATGGGCAAGCCCCTGATTGCATACACCGTTGAGGCTGCAGCCGACAGCGGATTGTTCGAACGGATCGTGGTCAGCACCGACTGTCAGGAAATCGCGGAGGTGGCTCAACGGCACGGGGCGGAAGTTCCGTTCCTGCGGGAGGCATCCCTGGCGGACGACATTACTCCTGTCTCGGCAGCGACGGTGGACATGCTGGTGAAGCTCGATCCCGACGGCTCCACCTACGGCTTCGTGTGCCAGATGATGCCCAACTGTCCCCTCAAGACCTCAGCCGACGTGCGTGACAGTCATCGTCAGTTCCTGGAGTCCGGCGCTGATTCACAGTTGTCCGTGGTGCGCTACGGCTGGCAGAACCCCTGGTGGGCCATGCGCCGGGACGACTCGTTCCGGCTCGATCCGCTCTTCCGGGAGGCCATGACCCAGCGCAGCCAGGATCTGCCCGAACTCTTCTGCCCGACCGGCGCCATCTGGTGGGCGAAAGCCGACGTGCTGCGCCGGGAGGGCACCTACCACATCCCGGCGAAGACGGGGTGGGAAATACCCTGGCAACGGGGACTGGATATCGACACCTATGACGACTGGGACATGGCAGAAATCCTGTTTCGTCTCGACAGCGCGGGCGGGCGCTGAACCTGCCCGTTGCCGCGGGGCCCGATGAGCGAGGGAAGACCCATTAAGACTCTGGCGCTGTACACAACCATTTATCCAGGCGTAGAGCCCTTTCTGCCCGACTGGTACCGCTCCGTGCGGGAGCAGGCCGACCGTGACGTGGCGCTCTGGATCGGGCTCGACTCCCTGACCGTGGAGGCCGCCATCGACGCCATGGGTGGAGATCCTGGTGCCATGTGGGTGCCGGCTGCCCCCGGCGACACTCCCGCGCAGGTCAGGCAACGGGTCTTAGAGCGCCTGGTGGACGTGGTTGACGGTGTGGTGCTGGTGGACAGCGACGACATCCTTCATCCCAGCCGGGTCGCCTCGGCCCGCCTTGCCCTCCGGTCAAGCGACCTTGTCGGTTGCGCCCTGCGCCTGGTGGATCAGGACGGGGGCGACCTGGGACTCGTCTACGGCCTACCGCCCGAGTCCGGTCCCGCCGACGTGCTGCCCAGGAACAACGTTTTCGGACTGTCCAACACGGCCTTCCGGTCTGATCTGCTGCGTCGCTGCCTGCCCATACCATCCGACGTGGCGCTCGTGGACTGGTACCTGGCAACGCGGGCATGGCTGCTGGGAGCACGGCTGGACTTTGACAACGCGGTCAGGATGGACTATCGGCAGCACGGCGCCAACATGGCGCGGGTCAGGCCTCCTTTCGGTCTGCCGCAGGTGATCAGCGACTGCGGGCGGGTGAGACATCACTTTCAGGTCGTGCTGGCCACGCTGACCGAAGGCGTGTTGGCCGATCGTTGTGCCGTCGTGGAGCAGGTGGCTCGCGACGTCGAACTATTCTACCACCGCGTGGTCCTTCAGCCGCCGCGGCTCGAGCAATACGTACGTGCCCTGAACGAGCTGGATCCGGCACCGCTCTGGTGGTCAACCGTTGCCTATCCCGCGTTGCAGAACATGTGGACGCATGAAAAGGAGACAGAATGAACAGCATGAAATTAGGAAATGTTCCGGTTGGAGCGGAGAATCCCCCCTATGTGATTGCCGAAATCGGTTCCAACCATAACGGAGACATGAACCTCTGCCGTCAACTGATCGATGCCGCGGCCGAGGCCGGCGCCCATGCCGTGAAGTTCCAGTCGTGGACGGAAAACTCGCTCATCGCCCGGGAAGAATATGAGCGAAATACCGAGTATTCCGACAAAAAGCGTCACTTCGGTTCGCTCAGGGATATGGTTAAGACCTATCAGCTCACGACAGACCAGCATAGGGAGGCCCATGCCTACTGCCGCGAACGGGGGATAGCCTTTTGCTCCACCCCCTTTTCGCCCGAAGAGGCCGATCTGCTGGAATCGCTGGATGTGCCCTTCTTTAAGATCGCATCTATGGATATCGTCCATCTGCCGTTTCTGAAGTACGTGGCGCGCAAGCGGCGGCCGATGCTGCTCTCGACCGGCATGGCGACCCTGGCGGAAATCGAGGCGGCCGTTGAAACCGTGCGTGCCGAAGGTAACGATCAGGTCGTGCTGCTGCACTGTGTATCAATCTATCCGCCCGACTACGAGATGATCCATCTGCGCAACATGGCCACGCTCCAGCAGGCGTTTGATGTCCCGGTCGGGTTCAGCGACCACACCATGGGCACGGCCATCCCCCTCGCGGCCATCGCCTTGGGAGCCTGCGTCATCGAGAAGCACTTCACCCTCGACCAGGACATGGAGGGATGGGATCACGCCATCTCCGCCACGCCGACCGATTTGCGGACCATCGTGGAGGAGGGGAGAAACATCCGGATAGCGCTCGGCGGCGGCAAGCGAATCGTCACCGAAGCCGAGATGGAAAAGCGCAAGAAATTCAGGCGGAGCCTGGTGACGCGCCGCGCCCTTCCTCAGGGGCATGTGCTCGTGGAAGCGGATCTGGACGCCAAGCGTCCCGGTACCGGCATTTCTCCCGCCGAGATGACCTATGCCCTTGGCCGCAGACTGGCCCGGGACATGCAGGAAGATGACGTTATCCGCTGGGAGGATCTGGTGTGATGCGTCTACTGCGGCATGAGCAAGGGATGGGCGGCGCGCGCCGCGTGAATGTCAGAGGTGAGCTTGATGTCTGAAACCGTGTATGTCGTTCATTGCATCGATACCGAAGGTCCTTTGCACGAATCGACCGAGGCCACATTCGATCGTCTGAAATCGATCTTCAAGCTCGATCTGGAGCCGAGCACCGCCCTGCTGCGCCGTCTGCAGGCCGGCGAGGTGGACCTGGGAGGGATCGAGTCGGCGGTAATGAAGGTAGTGGACCCCCATCTCCTTGCCTACAACGATACCTGGGACAAGGTGGATGCCATGCTGGCGGAATGCCTCTCGGACGAGTTCCGCATGCGGGTGCGCGACTCCTTCGGCGGCGGATGGGTCTACAACTGGTTCTGCGTTGATCATGTGGATTACGATTACAATCCTCGCCGGCGGGACATGGGATACCACAACGTCTTCGATCACTACCGGCACCTGATGCGTGAAACGGGATCGATGCAGGACGGTCTCCACTTCCACTACCATCCGCACCCTTTCAACAGAGAGGCGCATCGCTGCGCAACCCACTGGTGGGCCAATTCGGACAGCCTGCCCCAAATCCTGTCGCGACGGGTCATTGACCGGAACTGGTTCCCGTCTGCCCACCGGCCCGGGTTCCACGTGATCCGGCCGGACAGTCACTGGTTCCTGGAGCAGTTCATCCCCTTTGACTTTTCCAGCCAGGCCATGGTCCCGACCGATGACGACAGGGCCCAGTTCGGCCTCAAGGGGGGACGATTCGGCGACTGGCGCCGGTCGCCGGTGAATTGGCAGCCGTTCCATCCCGCGCCCGATGATTATCAGGTGCCCGGCTCCTGCCGCCGCTGGGTGGCGCGCTGCCTCAATGTGGGCACGCGGTTCAGGCTCATGACCGAAAACGATGTGCGCCAGGCCTTCCGTGAGGCCCGGGACGGCAAGCCCGTGGTGCTTTCATTCACCAATCATGATTTCCGCGATATGCGGCCGGACATCGAAGGCGTACTGCACCTGCTCGGCCGCGTGGCCGCCGAGTTCCCGGATGTCCCGTTCCGGTTCGCCGAGGCGCTGGAGGCCATGCGTGGCGCGCTCGGCCTGCCCCTGCCGCCGCCCTGCGAGCTTGACCTTACCCTGACCACCATCGGCGATTCGGCCCACGTGCTGGAGGTCAGCTCCGAAACGCCGACCTTTGGCCCGCAGCCCTGGCTTGCCCTTAAAACGGCGGCCGGAACGTACCACTATGACAACTTCGACATCGAGATACCTTTCCACCGCTGGCAGTATGTGTTCGACGAGGAAACGTTCCCCCTGAAAGCCCTGAGCGCCGTGGGGGTCGCCGCCAACAATGCCGCGGGCACTACGACCGTGGCCGTGATGGACACAGCGACCGGTACGGTTACCAGACGCCACTGGAATGGAACATCATCCGCCAGCCACCAGGAGTGAGCCATGACCTCCGATATCAAAGCCATTCTCGAACAGGTCGTCATTTCTCCCGACGTCCCCATTGCCGAGGCCATCGCCCAGCTGGACAGGGCAGGTACCGGCTCCCTCGTGGTCTGCTCGGCGGACAAAAAGCTCTACGGCCTACTGACCGACGGTGACGTGCGCCGCGCCTTGCTCAAGGCGGTCGACATGGGTGCGCCGTGCGGCGACATCGCCAACCGGAAGCCGGTAATCACGTTCGTGCCGCTGCTGCCGATCGAAGCCCTCCGGCTCATGAACCATCACGACATCAACCACCTGCCGGTGCTGGATGCCGAGGGGAGGGTTGTTGATTTCCTGTTGCGCCGCGACCTGGTTGCCGAGGACGAATTGGCCGCCCGGGCAAGACGCCGGCTCGACAGCGTCGTCATCCCCTGTTCCGCCTCCATCGCCGAGGCCATCGCCCAGCTGGACAGGGCAGGGACCGGCGCGCTGGTGCTCTGCTCGGAAGGGGACCGGCTCCACGGTCTCCTGACCGACGGCGACATCCGCCGGGCCGTGCTCCGCGGCATCTCCCTCGATGCTCCCTGCCAGGATGTCGCCAGCCGCAGGCCCGTCACAGTGGAACCCTCGTTTTCGGCAGCCCAGGCCCTCCACCTGATGAACCAGCACGATATCAACCATCTGCCGGTGGTGGACGACACGGGCCGGGTCGTCGACTTCCTGCTTCGCAGGGATCTCATCGCCGATGACCAACTCAATCTGTCGGCGGTTGTCATGGCGGGAGGGTACGGCAAGCGGTTGCTCCCCCTCACGGAACAGGTTCCCAAGCCGATGCTCCCGGTGGGTGATCGGCCCCTGCTGGAGCGGACCATCGACCAGCTCCGCCGGTCGGGCATCAGGGAGGTCAACCTGACCACCCACTACCTGCCCGACAGCATCGTGGAGCATTTCGGTGACGGTGATTCGTTCGGCGTGAAGCTGAATTACCTGAAGGAAGACCATCCCCTGGGCACCGCCGGCGGGCTCAAGCTGATGAAAAAGGCGAGCGACCCCTTTCTGGTGATGAACGGTGACATCCTCACCGGCGTTCCGTTCCAGGAGATGTTCGCCTACCACCGCAAAAACGGCGCCGAGATCACCGTGGGGGTCCGGAAATACGAGGTTCAGGTCCCCTTCGGCGTGGTGGAATGTGATGATGTCAGGATCACGGGGCTGAAGGAAAAACCGTCCCTCACGTTTTTCATCAACGCGGGAATCTATCTGCTGGAACCGTCGGTCTGCGATCTGATCCCTGAGGGGGAGCGCTTCGACATGACCGACCTGATCCAGAAGCTGCTGGACGAGGGCCGCTCCGTGGTCAGCTTCCCCATCATGGAGTACTGGCTCGATGTGGGGCGGCACGAGGACTACCAGAAGGCCCAGGAAGATGTGCGGAGCGGAAAGATACAGTGATGTGCGCCGACAACCATCCGTTGCCGGGCGGCATGGCGGGAGCCTGCTGACCATGGAGCGAGACCGGAGAATTGATACCATTCGCGGCCTGCTGGTGGCGATCATGATCATCGACCACGTGGGGGGCTACCTGAAGCTGGCCACGGCACAGACCTTGGGGTATGTCTCGGCTGCGGAAGGGTTCGTCTTCCTGTCGGGGTTCGTCTGCGCCAAGGTTTATGGCCGATACCTGGACAACACCAGGCAGTTGTTGACAAAGACCTTCAGGAGAAGCTTCCTCATCTACCGGTACCACATTGCCGTGGCGCTGCTGCTGCCCCTGCTGGCGCTGCTGATTCCTCCGTACCAACGGTCGTGGATGGAACTTCTGCACCCCTACGATGTGGCCCCGCTGAAAACGGTCCTGCTCGATCTGGTGCTCCTCCACCAGGGTGATTATCTCGATATCCTGCCGCTCTATGCCTGGTTGCTGCTGTTGTGCCCCGCGCTGCTTCTTCTGGTGCGCCGGGTGGGAGCGGTTCCGGTACTGGCCGTCAGTTTCGGTTTCTGGGTTGCCGGCCAGTTTGTCGATCCGATGCAGCTCATTGCCAGTTCCTTTGGCGCCCAGTATGGTACCGGCTTCTTCAACCTGATCTCATGGCAGTTTCTGTTTACCCTCGGTCTCTGTCTCGGCATATCCGGCCAATGGCTGGACAGGCTGTGCGCCAATAAGATGATGCTGGCTACCGTTGCAGTGTGCTGCCTTGTATTTTTTGCCTTCAGGCATTCCGATCTGGCGGTCAATCACTCGCTATTGGTCGACAGGAGCAAGCTGCCGATACATCGCCTGCTGAACTTCTGTTTTCTCATGGTGCTGCTCCGCCAGATGCTCCAGAACGTGCCCCGCGATTTCTTCGTGCCGTATGTCGAATATATCGGTCGGCATTCGCTGCAGATATTTTCCCTGCACGTGCTGGTCATTTATCTGTTCAGACCCGTGGCCTGGCGGATGGATTCCATGTTCGGCGAGGCAGGGCTCACCGCCCTGTCCCTCGTGATCTTCGCCCTGAGTACCCTTCCGGTCTATGTGTATAACCGGTACCGGCAAACGTCCTCCCTTCTGTTCCGGCAGGGGCTGGACAGCGGTCTGCGCTGAGACGGCGCAGACCAAAACGTTGATGACGGATTGAACTGTATGCCGATTGATATCACTTCCTTTGATTTCACTGCCTGCGGCGAGGAGATGTACCGGCTCTTGGCCGAGCTGTTTCCCCTCTGTCGCAGCATTACCGGCGACGGTGTCCGGGAAACCCTCCGGATCATCCAGGGGCAGATCCCTCTCCGGCTCGTGGAGGTGCCCACCGGCACGCAGGTATTCGATTGGACCGTTCCCCGCGAATGGGCGATCCGCGACGCCCATATCAGCGACAGCAATGGCAAACGGATTGTCGATTTCCGGAGTAATAACCTCCACGTGGTCGGCTATTCCGTGCCGGTGGACAGGACGATAAGCCTTGCCGAACTACAGAACCACCTCTATTCGCTGGAAACTATGCCCGACGCCATCCCGTACGTCACATCCTACTACCAGGAGCGCTGGGGGTTCTGTCTTACGCACCGCCAGCGCTCCGGCCTTCCCGACGGCGAATACCGGGTCTTCATCGACAGCGAACTGAAAGACGGCCATCTGACCTATGGCGAGTTGATCATTCCGGGGGAGACCGACCGGGAGATCTTCCTTTCAACGTATGTCTGCCACCCGTCCATGGCCAACAATGAGCTGTCGGGGCCGGTGGTGGCAACCATGCTGGCCAGGTGGATCATGAGCCGGCCGCGCCGGTTCACCTACCGCATCGTCTTCGTCCCCGAGACGATCGGTTCCTTGACGTATCTGAGCAGGAATCTGGACCGGATGAAGGAGAGCATCGTGGCCGGGTTCAACCTGACCTGCATCGGCGACGACCGGGCCTATTCCTTCCTCCCCTCGCGAAGCGGTTCGACCCTGGCCGACCGGGCAGCCCTGAATATACTGGGGCACAAGCATCCGGACTTCATCAGGTACTCCTTCCTCGACCGCGGCAGCGACGAGCGCCAGTACTGCAGCCCAGGGGTCGACCTCCCAGTGGTGTCGGTCATGCGTTCCAAATACCGCGAGTACCCGGAGTATCATACCTCCTTGGACAATCTGGACCTCGTGACGCCGGCCGGCCTGCAGGGGGGATTTTCGGCGGTGCGGGACTGTCTCGAACTTCTGGAAAACAACCGCGTCTACCGGACAACGTGCCTCGGCGAACCCCAACTCGGCAGGAGAGGGCTGTTCCCCACCGTGGGCACCAGGGATTCCCACAGCCAGGTGGCCGATATGCTTAACGTCCTCGCCTACGCGGACGGAACCAACGATCTGATTGACATCAGCAACACCATTCAGGCGCCGGTCGGCCGGCTCTACCCGATAATTGGCAAACTGGCCGCCGCCGGTCTGTTGGTCGAGCAGGCGGCGGACCTCTCCTCCCGAGACGTCGTGGAGGCCGGCGTATGAAAGTCTTCTTCATCAATGACTCCACGAGTAACCACAACTGGGGAGACCGGGCCGCCGCCATCGCCCTCAGGAAGATGATCTGCGCCAGCGGTGCCCGGATCGTCGGTGCGGTAACCGAAGATGACCTCAAGTTTTCGCTGCTGTACAAGCAGAGCGATCCGACGGAGAGCCTGGCGCAGAAAATCGTCAAGCAGTTCATCCCACCGCTGGTGACCAAGGCCAGGATGCTGATTGACAGGATTTTGCCCGCTGCCGGCAGCGACGATATGATACCTGCTTCGTGGGATCAGTTCGAGAGCGCAGCCGATACGGTCCTGAGGGACCCCCATGTTCGCTCCTCCCTGGTGAAGGTGATCGAAGATGCTGATCTGGCGGTGATCCACGGCGACGGCTGCATGGTGGGCAATACCCGGATTGCGCGGGCCGAATTGTTTTTGAGCTACCTGATCAAAAAGCGGTTCGGCAAGCCGGTGATCATGGTGAATCACACCGCGGATTTCGATCACCCCACACTGCGCGCCATGGCCGAGAATGTCTACCCGCTGTTCGATGACGTGGTGTTCCGCGATCCCATTTCAGCCCAGCGCTGCACGTCTCTGTGCCGCGGCAGATTCAGCGCCGACACGGCGTTCCTGTTCAAGCCCGCGCCCCTGGCCGACTGGCTGCCCGTTGCTCAACGCCCTACCTATTTCGACGTGTGGCCCGATACGGCCTGCTTCGACCCGGCCAAGCCCTACCTCTGCATCGGCGGCTCGTCCATTTTCTCGTACAACGGCACGCCGCAGGAGCTGATCGAGCGCGTTGCAGCGCTGGTAACCCATATCGGCTCCATCTACCGGGGGCAGATTGTCCTGACCGTCTCGGACATTGTAGATCAGGCGGTCTTCCGCCCCATTGCCCAGCAGTTGAATTTGCCCCTGGTGGGCCTGACGACGCCGGTGCAGCAGGCCGTCGATATCATCGGCAATGCCCAGGCCTACGTGGGAGGGAGATGGCATCCGAGTATTTTCGCCCTGCGCGGCGGGACTCCGGTTGTTCCCATATCATCCAAGACCTTCAAAATGCAGGCGCTGATCGAAATGTCGGGGCTGGCGTCGTGCACCTTTGACGCCTTGAGCATCGATCAGGAGAAGGAACGGATGGGACAGCAGCTCATGAGCTACATTGCACAAGGAGATGGGCTGAGGCATCAGCTGAAGCTATGGGCTGAGGAAAAATCGAAGAACTGTTGGGACAACGTGACATATCTGAAACAATTCCCGGGCTCGGCAACAACTGCCTGATTGAAGAAGGATCCCCACATGCACCGGAGCACGTTATGACAGTATTTGTAATAGAATCGCCATTTCAGGTGATGAATGCCATAGAGGCGGTCCATCATTTCAAATTCAAAGACAATGTCCTCATAGTATTGTTGTCAGGACTTTTCAGCAAGGAAAGCTATGAAAGAATTATCGACAAGAAACAGTGGAAGGAAGTCAGGTATATCCCTTTTCGCTATAAATTGACCAACAGTGATTTCGGACTTCATCCGCCGAAGAACGTCTATGAAAGGATGCAGGAGCTTTACTTGACGCTGGATCGATCAGTCAAGAAAAAGGTCATCAATAACATGTGCCGGTCGTTGGGCCGGGTTGACAATCTTGTGTTGGGCAGTTACCGGCGGTATTACGACATTCATATGAGGCACATCGCCAACAATGTCGATCACAACAGACTGTTCCTGATAGATGTGGGAACGGATACTCTCGAAATCGGCAGGCAGAGGATTGAAGAACACAATGCCGGCTCCGGTGTCCTCGGGGATGAACCGGCTAAATCGTTGAAAAGTATGCTTCGCGACAAGTTGGTGGAGTGGGACGGGACCGGTGTGGACTCGCTTACCTTTTTCACCAGCTATGATTTCGAGGTATCCGACCCGGATCGAGTCATCAAGAACGACTATCGTTATTTCAAGTCGCTCGCCGATAGGGCGGCAGTCTCCGACTGTGTCTGGTTCATCGCCCAGCCGCTGGTGGAGCAGGAATACCTGACCCATGAAGTCTACGTCCGTTACCTGGCAAAGGTGAAGCAGTATTTCTCCGGTCGACCGGTCTTCTATATTCCCCATCCGCGTGAGTCGGGCAGGTATATCGACTTGGCACGGGATGAGTTCGGCTTTGAAACGAAACGATTTGACGTTCCGGTCGAGTACGCCGTTACCGTAGGCGGCAGCCGGCCCCAGTGCATCGCATCATTCTTCTCCTCAGCATTGGAGAATTTTGCCGTAATTTTCGGGAACCGTATCGATATCAAGGCGTTTTACCTGCATGTTTCCGATCTCCTCAAGAACCATGAGAGTGTTGACGAGGTGTATTCGCTTTACGTGTCAAAGGGGATGGACATCGAGGTCGTTTCCTGATGCCGGGCGCATTGCCTGCCGGCCGGGACGGAGATTGAGGCATGGGCCTGGGTCGCCAGATATTCAAACATACCGCCATCTACAGTGCGGCGACCATAGTCGGAAAGCTTGCCAGCTTCCTGATGCTGCCCTTCTATGCGCACATCTTCCAGACAAAGGGATACGGCGTTATCGGCATGATCGATGCCAGCCTCGGCATCCTGACGGTCCTGTTCACCGGCGGCTTCCAGATGGCCATCCTGCGCATCTACCACGAGCAGGAGGTCCATCGCAAGGAACTGGCCCTCGGCACCGGAGTTCGCCTGGTGTGGGGCTTGAGCGCCTTGACCGTAGTGCTGCCCATCCTCTTCAGCTCACCCATCAGCCGGTTCGCCCTGGGCAGTGCCGAGTACTACCCCCTTGTCTGTCTCGCGCTGGTAACGTTCGTCATCGACGTGGCCGGTCAGAGTGCCAGTACCTTTCTGATTATCCGGCAGAAATCGCTGCTCTTTTCCGCGGTCGGTCTCGTGCGTCTCTTTCTTGGCCTCTCCCTCAACATCTGGCTGGTGGTCATCCTTCAGGTCGGTCTTATCGGGGTATTCATCTCTTCCCTGGTGTCCGCCGCCGTGAGCACTCTGATATTCCATGTGGTGGCCCTGAGAGACCACGGTTTCGGCTTTGACCGACAGATTGCCGGGAGCCTGCTCAGGTTCCAATTACCCCTGCTTCCCGGTGAACTGGTCGGTTTTCTCGGGCGTCAGGCCGAGCGGGTTCTGGTCCGGTTTCTGATCGGACTCGAAGGGATGGGCGTCCTGGAGATGGCTTATAAGTTCGCGCCGTTGCTGAACCTGCTGATCAATATCCCCTTTGGCAGAAGCTGGCGCACCAAGAGCATCGAAATCGCCGAGCAGGAAGACGCGCCCCGTGTCATGGGCGAGATGTTTACCCGCTACCTGTTCTTCATGATTTTTGCCGGGCTCGTCCTGGCCGTGGTCATGCAGGACATTCTGGAACTGATGACACCTCAGTCGTTCTGGTCAGCCAAGCGGATCGCCCAGGTGGAAATCGTCACCACCATCCTCACGGGATGTACCACGTTCCTGTCGTTCGGAATCCTCTACCGCAAGGAAACCAAGGTTTTTACCTATGTTAAGTCGGTGCTCACCCCGGTCAAGATAGCTCTCGCCTTTACGCTGATCTCCCTGTGGGGGTTGTCGGGCGCGGCCTATTCGGCGCTGATCATCGAAGCGGTCACCCTAGTATGGATATTCCATAGATCCCAGTGTCTTTACCGAATTCCCCTTGAATACCGCCGTATTGGGGTCATGGTGGGCGGAGCCGTCATTATCTTTGCTCTGCTGGACGGCAACCGCTATGAGCATTTCGGTCCGGCGGTCTATGCCCGGGAATACCTGCTGCCCGGAGTGACCGGCTTTCTGCAGGGCACCCCTCTGGGAGAGTGGAAATCCGGCAAACTGATCCACTTGTTCAGGATGAAGGAGGGGCTGGTGGTTTCGCTCTTCTTCAACATGCTCGCATCCATGATGTTTCTGGCCGTTATTCCCCTCCTGAGAGGGAAAAAGCTGCTGCCTGGCCAGCATGAGGTCAATAATGCCTAAACTGAGCATCATCATACCGGCCTACAACAACGCCCACCTTCTGCCGGAGACGCTGGACAGCATTTTCAGCCAGGACTGCGAGCCGTTCGAGTTGATTGTCGTTGACGACGGCTCCACCGACAACACGCGGGATGTTGTTGAAGGCTATGGCCGGGGTATCGTCTACCTGTGGCAGGAAAACAGCGGCGGCTGCTCAAAGCCGCGCAATGTCGGCATTCGCCATGCAACCGGCGAATACATTGCCATGTTCGACTCCGACGACATCATGAAGCCCGGCAAGGTCAGAAGCCAGATGGACTTTCTCGACCGCAACCCCGATGTGGATTTCGTGTTCACCGATTTTTGTGATTTCCGCGGCGCCGAGGTCCTGGCCAGCCACATCACCACCTGTCCGATCTTCAACAGCCTGCCTAAACAGAAGGTCGGCGAAGATGCCTATGTGATCAGCAGCACCGCTGCCTACGAGACTCTTCTGGTGGAGAATTTCATCGGCGGCTCCGCCATGATGTTCAGAAAGAGCCTGTTCAACGAGGCTGGCCCCTTCGACGAAACCCTGGAAGTCAGCGAAGACATCGATTTTACCCTGCGGGTGGCGCGCACGCATGCCCTTGGCTTCATCAACAGGATCGGGCATCACCGTCGCCTGCACGACGGCAACATGACCTCCAAGGCGGAGAAGATCCTCACCAGAAGCCTCAGGGTCTTTGGTGGGCATCTCAGCGCACCGAAATCGTCCAAAGCCCAGCAGCGGCTGATTGACAAGGTGGCTGGCCTGCACGGAGCCCTCGCGTATCATTACCGGGAAAACGCCCGCTATGGCGAGGCGCTGGCCGAATACCGGGCTTCATTGAGTCTGAGGCCCGCCTGTTTGGGGACCTACAAGGCGATGGCAAAGCTTGCGGTCATGGCCCTCACCAGTGGCGGGAAATAGCAGCCCAGTTTGAATCGGAAAGGCAGGAACGGCATGAAACAGCCAAAAGTCAGCGTCATTGTTACTTGTTACAATTACGCCACGTATCTGGAAGGGTGCCTGGCGTCCATTCTCAACCAGACCTATCAGGACTTCGAACTGGTGATCATCAACGACGGCTCCACCGATAACACCGACGAGGTTATCTCCAGGTTCCTCGATAATGACAAAGTCAGATACATCAACCAGAAGAACACCGGCCAAGCCATTGCCACCAACAACGGTATTGCGGCCGCCGCCGGAGAGTTGATTGCCTTTCTGGACGCGGACGATCTGTGGGAGCCCACCAAGCTTGAGAAACAGGTCCGCCTGTTCAACCGCGATTCCATCGGCGTGGTCTACAGCCGCATCAGATTCATGGACGCGGAGGGGTGTACCCTTGATATGCAACTGGAGGGCAAATACTACACCCCCCGTTCCGGCCGCGTGACAGATGCCCTCCTGTTCGAAAACTTCATTCCCTACTCATCCACCGTGGTGCGCAAGGAGTGTTTCGACAAATTCGGGATGTTCAACCCCGAATACAAGAACGGCCTCGATTGGGACCTGTGGCTGCGGATATCCCGGGAGTACGAATTCGACTTTGTGGACGAGTACCTGCTCATCTACCGGATCGGTCACCCGGGGCAGCTGACCTCCAATGTGGAGCGGAGCGTTCGGTGCGCGGATCTGATTTTCGACCGCTTTCTCGAAGAAAACCCCGGCATCGTTCCTGACAGCGTGGTCAGGAAGGCCATGGCCTATTCCTACTGCCGGCGGGGCAATCAGTTCCGGAAGATCGACCGCAAACGGTCCAACGGTTTCTTTCTGAACGCGTTGGCCAAGAACCCGGCCGAAATCGGAGCCTACGTGGGGCTGGTGAAGAACTTCCTCAACATGTAGGAAAAGGCAACAGTCATGAAATGGTCTGACTACACATATACGGTTTCAGCCGATCTCTACCGCTACGGCGGCCGGCGCGACAGGGCCGCGTTCCTGAAGAGCCTCGCCTGCATTCCCGGTTTCAGGTACACGTTTCTCATGCGCACGGCAAAATACCTGAAAAGCCGGGGCACGCTCCTGCTGCCTCTCTACGCGCTCTCCCGTTTTCTGCTGAACCACTACCAGTACAAGTACGGCATCAGCATTCCGTACAACACCGACATCGGCCCCGGGCTCTACATCGGGCATTTTGGCGGCATCATCGTCAATGCCGAGGCAACGATCGGCCGTAACTGCAATATTAATCAGGAAGTGACCGTCGGCGCCACCTATGGCGGGAAATATCCCGGTACCCCCGTCATCATGAACAACGTCTACCTGGGCCCCGGCAGCAAGATCATCGGAGGCATCACCCTCGGCAGCCACGCGGCCGTCGGCGCGAACTGCGTGGTGACGAAGCCGGTTCCCGACCACGGCGTGGTGGTGGGGATCCCCGGCGAAGTGGTTTCCACCAAGGGTTCCGGTGAGTATGTGGTGAATACGGTGGCAGACGATGTGGCGTAATTCTCTGTGCAACAGCACGCCGGACAGAATCATATGAAACCGGCTTTTACCGTAGAACGTTTCGACGGGAGCAATCCGCATGAGGTGTGGGCGCACTGTAGCGCCATTGCCCGGACCATGGTCTACCCCAGCTTCTTTTGCAGCGGTGACTGGTTAAAGGTTGCGGCGGAGAATCTGTGCCCGGGGGACGAAGCGTATATCCTTCTGGCCAAAGATGCCGACGACATCCGGGGGGTGCTCCCCCTGGTCAGAAAGCGCAACGCCCTCGGAGGTACCGACCTGCACTACCTGGGCTCGGATTTTTATCCCGATCCGCTTGGCCTGATCTGTTCGCCTGCCGATCGGGCCGATTGTGCCGCTGCCCTGAGAAACCATCTACTCAATGCCCCCGATTGGGACCGATTGATACTGGACTTTCTGCTGGAGGACGAACCGGCTGATTGGACTCTGCCCGGCAAGCCGGTTTCAGTGGCGCCGTTTAAAGTGCTGCCACGGGACTTTTCCGAGCTGCTGGGAGAGTTCAAGAAGAAAAAGCGCTACAACCTGAGAGCGATGGTGAAAAAGCTCCTTGATGCCGGTGGAGAGCTTGCTGCTTCTTCGGGGCCGGAATCGAACATAGCGTATCTGGACGCCTTGTTTTTCCTGCATGAGAAAAGGGCGAGCGAAAGGTCGCTGGACAGCAGCTTCACTGGACCGAGGGTGCAATCGCTCCACCGAGCCCTTGTTGCTGCGTCGGATAATGTGAGGTTTTTCGGACTCAGGCTCAATGGGCAGATGATAGCTGTGATCTACGGCTTCGAGTTCTGCAATCGCTTTTTCTACTACCAGGTGGCCCACGACCCGGACCATGGCCACCTCAGCCCGGGGACGGTGCTGCTCTATCTCGTGATTGAAGCCTGTTGCGTCAACGGACTGACGGAATTCAACTTCCTCCAGGGAGATGAAACCTATAAAGGCATCTGGACCAACGATTCGAGGATACTCTATCGCTGCGTACTCAATCGAAGCACGTGGCGCTCCCGTGTGTTCAGCGCCGTGGAGGAATCCAGAGGTTACGTCAAGCGGGCAATGGGGTTGATGTCTCGTGGGAATTAAGACTCGGATAAGCAGACACTTTTTCCCTGATGCCGTCGCTGCCGCGGCTATCCGCCGCTTTCCCCCGGCATCAGGGCTCGTGCTGATGTACCACGAGGTGTTGCCTGACGATATTGCCTTGCCCGCGTGGACGGTCGTCCGGGAGTCTGATTTCCATCGGCAAATGCAATGCTTGGCAACGCATTTCGATGTCGTGTCTCTTGACGAGGCCGTGGACCGGGTTTCCGGAAAGGCTGCGTCAACGCGGCCATTTGCCGTTGTGACGTTTGATGACGGCTACCAAGGGAATGCGCGTACCGTGTTGCCGATAATGGAGCGGATGGGGCTTCCCTTTACCGTTTATGCGGCAACCAGGGCAATCGTCGAGAATGATCTCTACTGGTACGACCGGGTCATAAGCGCACTGGCCGTCAATAGGGAGATACGGGTAACGGTGAAGGTGAATGGCACCCCGGAGAGCTACACAATCCCTTCTTCCGGAGAAGATGGTCGCTGGGTGCATGTGCAGAGGCTCCTGAGCCGCATGAAGCTCATGCCGGCGGCAGAGCGGGACGCGACGGCAAGCGAAATTGCCGCCGACCTCAGCTTGTCGGACTCGCCCTTGAAGATGTTGACCGAGGAGGAGTTACGGCTGCTTTCTGCATCGAGTTGCGTCACTATTGGCTGTCATACCCACGGTCATGAACTGCTCGATCGGATCAGCCCCCGTGAGGCGGGCGAGACGCTACGTCTTTCAAGCGACCTGCTCACGCGTATCACGGGAACGCATCCTCGACATTTTGCCTACCCCAACGGCAACGTTAATCAGGTTGTACGCGGCATTGTTCAACAGTCTGGATTTGAAACCGCTGTCACAACTGCATCAGGCTTATGGTCGGGAGAGGTGAGCATGATGGAGATTCCGAGAGTTGGCGTCGGACGATTCGAAACTATTACCAGTTTTAAAGCACTCATCTCACGATGGGTGTAATATAGATTGATAGAGTTGATACGATGAAAATTGCGTATGTTATAGATTACTTGTACAGCGTAAACGGAGGGACTGAACGACAGCTCTATATGCTCATAGAGGGTATGGTGTCCCGTGGACATACTGTTGATCTTTATGTGTTCAGAGATACGGAATTTACTAAAAATCTGCCGGATTTTCCCTGCCCGGTTCATTGCTTGAATGTTGAGTCGGTTCTGTCGCCAGGCGGGCTTATTCGACTGATTCAGTTCAGAAAGCGGATCATCGCCGATAACGTTGATGTTCTGCATGGTTTTTTCAATGATGTTGCCCTGTCATTACCGCCGTTGATGCTGGGTTCAAACGTAAAGACTTTCACCTCGCGAAGAGACATGGGGATATGGTATTCCCCGGCCAAGTTGCTGTTTTTAAGACTTTTCAGGTTTTCAAGCATCCGGTTGATCTGCAATAGCATTGCGGTGGCGAAGTTTACGTTCGAGCAGGAATGGAAGGCCAAGGAGTCGATACGGGTGATATACAACGGCATGAATCGCTTCAATGTCGACCCTTCGTCCTGCTCCTGTGACTGGGCTCCGGAGAAAGGAAAGAACATCAACATCATCCTCGTCGCCAACGTGCGGCCCGTCAAGCGTGTAGAAGATCTCATCAGGGCGGCGAGCCTGATCGTCGAGCATGGCTACCATCCTCAGTACTATGTCGTCGGGCATCTGCAGAGTGACGGTTACACAGACTCTCTCCGAGAGTTGCTGAAACGGCATCACCTTGAAGCGGATTTCCATTTTACCGGTCCCGTATCTGAGCCACGGGGAGCTTTGGAAAGATTTGATATCGGGGTGCTGACCTCAGCCTCTGAGGGGTTCTCCAATACACTGATGGAATATCTCGACGCCGGCTTGCCGGTCGTAGCTTCAAAGGTCGGAGGCAATCCGGAATTGGTGGACGACGGAGAGACCGGTTTTCTGTACGAAGCCGGAGATGTGAATGCCCTGGCCGACTGCATTCTCAAGCTTATTGCAGATGACCGGACGAGGAACCTGTTTGCCGCCAATGCGAAACAGATGATAACCCGCTTTGACCGGGCAACGATGATTGAGTCCCACGAAAAGGAATATCTGCGTGCTTAGTAGGATTCTTGAGAAATACAGGGAAAACGGGATTCAGGGTATCGTCCTCGCGCTGATCTCACGGTTTCCGGGTGTTCGAGCGGTATGTGTGTATTACGTCTACCGTCTACCGTTTGACAAACTGGTCCGGAAGCAGTTGTCAGTTGGGAACCTGAAAGTCGTGCAGGTTAAGAGTGATTCAATGGGGGATTTGATCAGGGTTCAGGACAAACCGGACATTTTTGGCGAAAGATTCCAGATGGGCCATTATGGTTTTGTGGCATATGTCAACAATGATCCCGTCGCGTATTTGTGGGGGCAAGAAGGGCCGGTTCACGTTGAACGACGTTTTGGTTTCGAAGTTCCCATAAAGGATAATCAGGTTTTTTATTATGACAGCTATACGATTCCCGAATGGCGCAAGTCTGGCGTGGGAAGGGCTTTGATTCAGGAATCGATAGATTTCTTCAAGAATGGGCTCGGTAAGTCAGAGCTGATCGCCATTATTGAAACCGGTAATCTGGTTTCACAGAAGACATATGAAAGAATGGGATTTGTTAGGGAAGCAATGCATATCCACTTGGATATAATTGGCAAAAAAATAAATAAACAGTTGGCGAGGATGGTTACTCAATAACGGGATGGTTGATAACTTGATGCGGTGGCTAGCTCTATGATGGCGCTAAATGGAAATGGATTGTCATGGCTTAGACGTGCTGTGTTCGAGCCTCTCTATTATTTGAGGGCTGGCAGTCCATTTCTGGACTACTGGATAACCCTTGAACAGACGCAGTATCTGCCTGAAACGGTGCTGCGTGAAAGGCAACGGCGAAGATTGCGTGATCTTCTCCGGTATGCTTGGGAAAACAACGCATTTTACCGCTCCAGATTCGAGAGTGCCGGCGTAACGCCCGGCATGCTGGACACTGATGACTGTATTGCAAAAATTCCGATACTTACCAAGGCTGACATTCGCTCTCATACAGCCGATATGATCAGCCGCGGATTTGACCGTGGGGAGTTGCTCAATTTCAAGACCGGCGGCTCAACGGGCAAATCGCTCGATATCTATGTTACCGAAGAGTGCAGTGAGTTGAGAAACTCCTGCGCGCGGCGTCACGACCTCTGGACCGGCTGGAAGTCGGGGGAGCCGATTGCAGCCGTGTGGGGTAATCCCTATCTGCCGCACGGTGTGAAACAGAAACTCAGGGATTGGCTCGTTTCTCCGATGATCTACCTGGATACCATGTGCATATCGGAAGAGGCGATCGTGCGCTTTGCCGACGAATGGAAGCGGGTCCGTCCTACGTTGTTGTTCGGGCACGCCCATTCCATCTATGTACTGGCTCAGTACGTTAGAGACCTGAAACTTTCCGGCATACGTCCGACTGGAATTCTGTCGACGTCGATGATGCTTATGCCCCATGAACGCAGGACCATTGAGTCGGTGTTCGGCATCAAGGTGACGGACCGCTACGGGTGTGAGGAAGTCAGCTTGATCGCCTCCGAGTGTGAGAAGCACGAGGGGATGCATCTGAATATCGAGCACCTTTATATCGAGTTCGTTCGCGATGACGGCAGCCCTGCGGCCTCCGGAGAACCGGGTGCTATCGTTGTGACCGACCTGATGAATCGGGCAATGCCGTTTATCCGCTATCGGGTTGAGGATGTCGGAGTGCCGACAGATAGAAAATGCAGTTGTGGTCGGGGACTTCCTCTCATGGAGAGCGTTACCGGGAGGGTGGCCGATTTCCTGGTGAAGAGCGACGGGTCGCGAGTGGCGGGGGTGTCATTGATCGAAAACACCCTGACGAAGATTCCGGGGATCGATCAGATGCAACTTGTGCAGGAGGCTGTAGATTCGCTCGTTGTCAGGGTGGTGCCCGGCGCTGAGTTCAATGATGCTACACGGCGTGAACTACATGACTACTTCAAGGAGCTTTTTGGCGGACAGACAAAGATAGAAGTCACGGCCGTCGAAGCCATCCTGCCTGAAGCTTCAGGAAAGTATCGGTTTTCAATATGCAGGATATGACATTAGACCGCCGGTCGGCCATTGGGCCGAGTGGGGAATATACGGACAACCGTCCGGTCGAATACCCGTATGTTGGTAAAACGCTGCTGTTGCTGTTCTGCGGTTATGTACTTACGTGGTATCTGCAGCTAGGCTACAGGATTCCAGCCCTTGGTGACATAAGGTTCGAGTTTATTTACGCGTTGGTGTTGACAGCGCTGGCATTTCTGGCGACGCCAAAGGTCGACACTAAGTGTCCTCTTCTCCCGTATGTTTTGTTGTACTTTCTGGTGATAGTTATTCAAGTACCATTTTCTCATGATTTTGCCAGATCGTGGGACGTATTTGTCGACCGGATTGTCAAATTTGCCTTCATGGCGTTTTTCATCGTTTCATTTGTGCGCAGCCCGAATAACATGAAGTATTTCCTGGGGGCATTCCTCTTGGCTTGCCTGAAGATGGGACAGGAAGGATTTGTTGGGCGAATATCGGGTGGGTTGATCTGGGAAAATCAGGGAATTCCACGTCTCCATGGTTCAACTCCCCTCTATGCCCACCCAAACTCCTTTGCCGGTATGGCGCTCGGAACGCTGCCCTTTGTCTATTTTCTCTGGCCGCTGAGCAACAAATATATCAAGGCTGTTTTGTTGGCACTTGCCGGCCTCTCGCTGCATATTGTGCTGTATACTGGCTCCAGGACGGCATACTTAGGTATATTGGCATTTGTTGCGTTTGCATTTTACACCTCGAACTACAAGAGGAAGTTTATTGGTTACATTGTGTTGGTCTTAGCACTGTCCGTACCGCTGATTCCGTCTGATTATCAGGATAGATTCAAATCCATCTTCACCCTTGAGGAAAAGGAGGGGCGGTCAAGCGAAGCAAGAATACAAATACTCGAAGATGCGTGGGAAATCTTCACGGATTATCCATTCGGCGTTGGTGTCGCGGCGTTCCCCAAGGTGAGAGCGGAGCATTTCGGCAGATCGCAGGATACACATAACCTGTATCTTGAAATAGCTACTAATCTAGGAATACAGGGGCTGATCGTTGTAGGGCTTATGATATATAAAATGCTTAGCATTTTGAATTATATCCGAACTAAAAGTAAACATAGTTTATATCAGTTAGGTGTTAATGGCGGTTCGGCCAGAATTAAAGAAGACCTCTGTTTTATAGAAGCTGTTGCCTCATCAATTATAGGATTTTTGATTATAAGACTCACTCTTGGTTTGTTCGGAATGGATCTTTATGAGATTTACTGGTGGTTTGCTATAGGAATGACTTTCTCACTCCATTCTATGTTCAATAAAATTGAAAGTAACTTTGTTAAATTTTAATTTAAATTTGTGGTTATGACGACAAGAAATATAACATGAATGATTCAAGGAAACTATAATGTGCGGAATTGTAGGTAAATATTATTTTAATAAAAATGCCGGTGACAGCAGTGATATAGATGCAATGATGCAGGCAATTTACCATCGGGGTCCTGATTCCTCGGGGAAATACATAAATGGGAGGGCTGCGCTCGGGTTTCAGAGACTGAGTATTATTGATACGGTTTCAGGCCATCAGCCACTTTATAATGAAACAAAAACCATCGTCCTGCTTGCCAATGGGGAGATATACAATTACAAGGAATTCGTTCCGTTTCTGGAAAGCAAGGGCCACGTGTTTTCCACGCGGAGTGATTGTGAAGTAATTATTCACCTGTACGAAGAATACGGGATCGAGTTCATAAGCAAGCTCAACGGTATGTTTGCATTCTGTCTCTACGACACACGCAACGACGTCATGTTCATTGCGAGAGACAGGGTCGGCATCAAGCCCCTCTACTATCATCTCAACAAGGAAGCCATTATTTTCGGTTCGGAGATAAAGGGTATTCTGGCGTCTGGCGAGGTTGTAACCGAGGAGGCTAATGACTGCCTGGCGGAATACCTTTGTTTCAGGTATGTTGCAAATTTCAGGACGTTCTTCTCTTCCGTCAACGCCCTTGAGCCGGGCACGTATATCAAAATTTCTCCTAACGGTTGTACGTTCGAAAAATTCTGGGATTTATCCAAGTACGTGTTGAACTATGCTCAAGACGGAGATCTCGTCGAGACGGTTGATGCCGCGTTGACAGCATCGGTGCAGCGCCAGATGATGACGGACGTTCCCCTTGGCACTCAACTAAGCGGGGGGGTCGATTCGAGTCTTGTCAGCAAACTGGCTGCTGGATACTCACCCGGACTGAAGACCTTTACGGTCAGTTTTTTCGAAAGTGCCTATGACGAGTCAGCCTATGCACGGCTGCTGGCGGATTCGGCGGGGCTTGAGTATCACCAGATCAGAGTCGACGGCAAGACCTTTGCCGACACTCTGCCCAAGGTTATCTGGTATCACGACGAGCCCCTCTGTCATGCCAACTCCGTGCATATGTACCTGCTGTGCACGTATGCACGACAGTTTGTGACGGTCCTGCTGACCGGCGAAGGGGCCGATGAACTTTTTGCCGGTTATCCCCGTTATCAGATTTGCAGGTTCGGCGATGCATATAACAAGTTGAATCCGAGTGTTGCTTCGCTGGTGAAGTCGGTCCTGAAGGGCGTTCCTGCACGAAAGATCGTCAAAATAGTCGACAACCTCGGTCTTGGTGCCCGTGAACTGGCCTTGTGGAATTCATCCTTTACCACTAAGGAGAAGGTTTCCTGGCTGCTGGATTCCGGCGATGTCACTCTCGATGCCCGATCCGCCCTGGTGGACAGCGTCTGGAACGATGAGTTGAGTCTTTTCGACAATCTGCTCCTCTATGAACAGAAGTCCTATCTTCAGCCGATTCTGATGCGGCAGGACAAGATGAGCATGGCCGCCTCAGTTGAGTCCAGGGTCCCGGTCCTTGACAACGAGATGCTGGACGTGGCCAACACAATTCCGTATCAGTACAAAGTCCGGCACTTCACTCCCAAGCACGTGTTCAAGAAGGTTGCGGAAAGGCATATATCCCGAAAGATCGTCTACAAGAAAAAGGTCGGCTTCGGTGTGCCCGTGGACGAATGGCTGCGTGACCATAGCGGTTTGGGCAGGTACCTTGATCTTCTCCTCGATACCGCCCGTGGCATCAACGGCGTCAGCAGACCGCGGATTGAGCAGTTGATTGCGGAGCATGCGAGCCGAAGATATAACCATGGCGATGTGTTATGGCCCCTGGTCAATTATGCAATCTGGCGGGAACAATTTTTCAAGTAAGGAATTATGAGCTGCGGGGCCACTGAATGAAAAAAGCTGTTTGGATTACCTGGGAACATCAGATACGCAACAAATCGATGGCTGCCATGCTTGGTGCGGAACTTCATGTTATTGCTCACAGCGGTGCGAGATTGCGGCGCTATCTCTTTTGCGCATACAACACCATAGCCGCGGTCCGCAGGGAAAAGCCCGATGTGGTGTTCGCCCAGAACCCTTCCATCGTCCTGAACTACCTGCTGTTGCTGGCTCGGGTGTTGTTCGGGTATAGGTTTGTCACCGATGCCCACTTCGGGGGCGTCATCGCGTACAACGGCAATTATCTGTTTCAGAAAGCTCTCGATCTCTGCAACAGATCGGCGGATCTGGTCATCGTTACCAATCGGGACCATGCCGCCCATGTGGAATCCATCGGTGGGCAGGCGCTGGTATGCGAGGACCCGCTGCCCGACCTGGCCCGCTATGATTCTGGTGCCGCCCCTGAGGATAGGTCGGTCTTTTTTATCTGTTCCTTTGACATTGACGAACCGTACGAGTCGGCTTTCGAGGCTGCCCGTGAGCTTTCTGCCGAAAACTTCAGATTTTATGTCTCCGGCAATTACGCCAAGGTCGGCATTGATCCGTCCGATTACCCCCATGTGAGCTTCCTGGGATTTGTGCCGGAACAGCACTTTTATGAGAGGCTTTACCAGTCGGATATCGTTCTCGATCTGACGGAGCACGAGAACTGTCTCGTATGCGGTGCCTACGAAGCCATGGCTGCTGAACGGCCGCTGGTCACGTCCGACAGGGCCTGTTTGCGGGAATATTTCAATCAGGGAACGGTGTTCACCGCACACGATAGCTCCAGTATCGCTGAGGCGATAAGGGAAGCGTATCGGGACCGTTTCCGCCTGAGGGATAATATCCGGGAGTGGAAAGGGCGAGCTGTACGAACGCAGAATGAACGACGGGATGTGCTCAGAACGACACTGGGGATGGACCGATAATCCGGGGAGTTGCCATGAAGCCCATTAAGTGCATCTTTGTCGGCGATATCGCTCTTGGGGATCACCCGAAATCAGTCGGGTTCGGTTTCTATTCCAGGTACCGCGACGGCGTTCCACCGGATAAGGCACACGCGCTGTTCCGGAGAGGCTGCGAACACGACATCCTGTTCGGCAATCTGGAGTTCACGCTCGGGACTGCCGAGTTGACGGCCGCGTCGCACGAGGAGCTCAACTGCAGGGGGATAGCGGCATATGCCGACTTTCTGGAGCAGGCGGGTTTCAATGCCGTCAATATCGCCAATAACCACATTTACCAGCATGGGATTGATCCATTCGACAAGACTCTGAAGGTGCTTGCCGACAAAGGGATCGGCATCGTGGGGCTGGGGCGCAATGGTGGCAGTTCAAATATAGTCGGAACCGGCGACCGCTCCGTATGCTTTCTCGGCTGGTCAGCACGGCCCCGCCAGGGATTCTCCGATAAACCACCGTACCGCGAATTCGACGAAGCGAACTGCTATGGGGAGATAGCCGAGGCGGCGAAAGCACATCCGATCGTCTGCGTTTCCCTGCACTGGGGGGACGAGTTCATCGAGATCCCCAGTGAAGACGAAAAGCGGATTGCGCGAAGGATGATCGATGCGGGGGCGAAGGTGGTCGTGGGGCACCACCCCCATGTCATGCGGGAGGTTGAGGAGTATGGCAGCGGCCTGATCGCCTATAGTCTGGGTAACTTCATCTGCGATATGATCTGGAACGAAAGCACCCGTAAAACGGGCTATCTTTACGTGGAGTTCACTGACGGTGCAATCTCGAAATGGGAGATTGTGCACGGAAGGATCGGAGACGATTACTTCCCCGACTTTGACGGTACGGTTCCCGATCCGTTCGATACGTACAAGCAACTGTACTCAAAACTGAGTGGCAGTTCCTATGACCGTCTGGCGCGGCATGCGCTGCGCCGCCACCAGGTGCTGACCCTTTTGCACATGCTTCGTAACTGCGGGAAATACAGGGCGGGGGTATGGCGGTCTATGCTTGAGGGTGCCATCAAGAGCCGCCTCACCGCAAACCATCAGTCATGATGTCGCTTAAAAAGAATATTTAACCCAGCCACTAAGGGAGTCCCTTGATGTCGATATATACAGCCATGTGCGAGAATGTGTTGTTGCCCCTTGCAGATTATGCGACCCGGAACTGCACCATGCATTATTACCGTCTGTACAGTGACATGCAGTGGTTGGGCAGGGAAGAGCTTCAGCGCCGCCAAGACGAACTGGTGCGCGAGACTGTCCGGACCGCCTATGCAGACATACCCTTTTATCGCGAACTCTATGACAGGCACGGGGTGAACATCGCCGGCGTCCTCAAGGCTGAAGATCTGTCTTTGCTGCCGATGGTGACAAAGGACATGCTCAGGGAAGCTTATCCCCATTCATGCACCAGGGATACCGGGTGGCCCTGGCGCGAGTATTGTACCAGCGGCTCATCGGGAAGCCCCTTTGCCGTTCGGGTGGATAACGAAACGATGAGCATGGCCCGGGCACTGATGTTTCTCAGGGCCAACTACTCGGGCTGGAACATCGGTGACCCGTTCCTCCAGACCGGCATGACCCTGGAGAGGGGAGCGGTCAAGAAGCTGAAGGACATCCTTCTGAGAGTAGAATACGCCTCTGCCTTTGATTTGTCGGATCGGGTACTGGATAGGTACCTGGACCTCATCGACAGCAAAAAGTTGGACTACGTCATGGGGTATGCCGGCAGCCTTTATTGCGTGGCCACGAGAGCGTTGGAGGTGGGATTCAACAGGCCCCTGACCGGAATCGTTTCGTGGGGCGACAATCTCTATGCCCATTATCGCGAGAGGGTCGAAAGCGCGTTTAAATGCCGCGTTACCGACACATACGGTTGCGGAGAGGGCATCCAGATCGCCGCCCAGTGTGGAAGAAGCGACGGTGCATACCACATCTTCATGCCCCATGTGGCGCTGGAGGTGGTGGATGATGAGGGCAACCCAGTGCCTCCCGGTCAGGTGGGGAACATTGTGCTGACTCGCCTGCACCCCGGCGCCATGCCACTGATACGATACCGCGTGGGAGACCTTGGCGTTAAAAGCGCCGGTGAAACCTGCCCGTGCGGGCGGGGGTTCGAACTGCTCGCCAAGGTTGAGGGACGTGACACCGATGTGGTTGTGACGCCGCGGGGCAACCGGCTGATCGTGCATTTTTTTACGGGGATATTCGAGTACTACAAGTCCATTGATACGTTCAAGGTCATTCAGGAGGAACGGGCCCGGATCACCGTTTTGATCGTGCCTCGACCGGATTTCAAGCCCGAACACTGGACTAGCCTCAAGTCCGAAATCCTTGAAAAAGGTGATCCGGAACTGGTCATAGACATGAAGCTGGTGGACGAAATACCGCTTGAAAGATCGAACAAACGTCGATTCGTCGTGTCGAAAGTCGGCAGGTGAAGGGATAAAATATTCCACCCCATGACCTGTTTCTGGCCATGATTCAGGTTGTGCCGAACTAGTAGTTAAAAGTACTTCTTTCTTCTGAGAAGGATAATTCCGGCAAGTCCGGCCCCAAGAAGTGCGAAGGTTGATGGTTCGGGCACGGGAACGGTTTCTGCGTTCGTTATTTGAGCCAGGAAGTAGAATTTGGAACTGTTACCGAACTCGTCGAAAATGGTGTTGCGCATGGTGCCGGCCCCGAAAGCGCGAGCGGAACTTGCCGACCACCCCCCGAGGGCATCCGGTTGCAGCAGCATGTCGTAGAACGAAAGATAGTTGTTTCCACTGCTCACACTGAGCCAGCGTTCAGAAAAGGTGCTGGTCAACCACTTGTTCCCGCCATAGTTGTTTTCGGATATTCCATTGTATGAGCTCAGATAATTGTCAGAAGTGATGGTCGAGCCCCCGGCGTAGTGAGCATAGAATGTCCCTCTACCATACGGGTCTGTCCGCTCGGTTACGGTGCCGTCACTCATTAACACCGTCCCTCTGGCATCCAGGTCTATGACAACGGTGTAGGAAACATGACTTCCCACGGTAATCCCCATATTGTCAAGAAAGCCTGCCGAATCATCAATGCCGGGGCCCTGAATTACGTACCCATCCAACGTGTATTGCACGGGGTAGCTCCACGCGGAAGGCCCCGCCAGTAACAATGTTAAAAGCATAATAAGAGATAACTTGCCTGGGGGTATCATTGTTGACCCTCCTCATGTATCTTTTGAGTATGTATAGGGTATTAGCAATTTGTGTACCGTAAAAACGATTACGTTCCGCTGTTATTATACCCCGTAATTCAGAGCGTTGTAGGTAGTTGCTTGAAATTTTTCAAATTTTCTTTACATGCACATGTAAATTTCACCGACACCCGATGATGCAGTCGATCGGGGAGGTATATTGTGTATATGCAGCTTAATAATCTATTAAAATTATTACAATGAAATTGTTATGTGTTGACTTGAACCGTCAACTCATGTACTAAAAGCACAAAGCAGGCGGTAGACGATAATACTAAACCATTCGCGAGAATGGGGCGGAAAGCCTATAGGGTCTCCACGAGACAGCCGGGTTGCCGAAATACCAGTTCATGGGTAGCGGCTCCCGGCATTTTTTTTGTCTGATAGGTCAAATGGGGCTTTGGTGACACGAATCACATTTAATTTTTAGCAGGTGGACGAAAGTATAAACAAATAAAAAAATATTCGCTCTGTTTCCGAAGAGGTAAAACCAGGGTAACCTGGTGACACAAAGCCACGGGTCCTGAAATCGTCCTAGGTATTTCAGGATGGCCGGGTTGGCGAAGAAACAGCCCATCTGTCGACAAGTCGTACCATTGCCGCGGGGGGCTGTTTTTTGTTGGGAAAAGTCTCGGTGTACGCCGGGAAAACGAGTAAACTATTGAGTAGCAGGGAGGTAGTTAAACATGAAAACCAAGAGGACTCTTCAGGCGTTAGTCCCGTCACTCCTCATTCCACTTCTGGTTCCGCTCGGCGCTCTCGCTGCCCCGTCGATTACATCGGTGAGTAACTCAACGCTCTCCAATGGCCAAGTAGTTACCATCTCGGGTAGCGGATTTGGCGCAAAGACTACGGTGGCGCCCCAGTTCTGGGATACCGTGGAAAACCAATCAGCGTATTCGGGACTTGCCAATGGGGCAACTGTCCCGACTGGGTCAGGTAAGCCTTGGGAAACACAATGCACCTGGGATGGCGGCGCTTGTGTAAAGTATTCAACTACGGCCAGCGAACAGCGTGGGTTGAGCACAGCGACTTACAGAGCCACAAGTACAACCCAGGGATTACTGGAGGGTCGGCGAATTGCTGGAACTAATAAAATCTATGTCTCTTGGTGGTGGAAGCCTGGAACCAATCCAGTATCAGGTGATCATTCCAGTAAGTTTATAAGATTGTCCAGTAGCTCTGATGTGTCTAACAAAACCATGTCATGGACCCAGATGCACAATTATATTTATAGAAGCGATACAGGTTATTGTAATAACGAAGGCTGGGCTAATTGGAATGGCAATGTTGGCCAATGGAACTTTCACGAAGTAATGATTGATGGTGCTAGCAGAACGTATTCGCTTAAAATAAATGGCAAATATTTAGCTAACAATTCTTCTTGGGCTAATTGTGCAGCGTTTAACTTTGACTATGTTTGGATGATTGGGTGGGATGCTGGCGGAAACTCTCCACCAGCAATCACTTCGTGGATGGACGACATATATGTTGATAACACCTTCTCTCGTGTCATGATATGTGACAATGCCAACTTCTCCAGTGCAACTAAATGCGAAATGCAGATTCCCACCAATACCTGGACTGACGGGCAGTTGCAGGTTACGGTTAACCAAGGAAGTTTTCCCACCAACTCTACGGCGTATCTCTATGTGGTTGATGCCAATGGTAGTCCCAGCGCCAGCAAGCAGATTACGTTTGGTACCAGCTCGGGTGGGGGAACCGCAACAATAGCGCCTCCCAGTGGTCTCAAGGTTGTTAACTGATTCGAACAGTCTCTATGGGAGCCGGAGTGAAGCGCATGGAACTTTCATTCACGAGAACAGGTTGCCTCGTTTCAGCCTTTTTGTTGCTCGCCGCCGGCATGGCGTCGGCAGGCATCTCGCGGAACGAATGCTCGAATCCCCCTGCAGGAACAGTTTTTTGCGAGGATTTCGAGGGAACTAATCCCAAGGCCAACTTCAGCGACTACGACGGCAATCCTGACACGGAAAACCTTATTGTGACCAACACGGGACCAGCAGGTGATCCTGCGAACCGGGCAATCCGTTTGCGGGTGCCTGCAGGGCAGGGCGGGGGATCCGATCTGTTTAAAGTCCTATCTTCCGGGTATGACAAACTCTATGCTCGCTGGTACTTCATGTATGAACCAGGGTTCAACTTCAGTGCCCGTAATCACGGCGGTGGTTTGGCGGCTGGAGACCGGAATCTGGTCGGAGCATCCGGCATCAGGCCAACCGGTAGTGACTGGGCCGGCTTTTTCGTGCAGTACATGGAAGGTCCTGCAACGCCCTATGCCTACAGCTACTACCGGGGCATGTACCAGGACTGCTCCAATCCGTCTGGCAATTGCTGGGGCGACTCATTGCCCTGCGTCTACGACAGCGGGGCATATTACTGCAAACAACCGCAGCATCGTCCGACAGAATCCCTTCCTAACTTGGTGGCGGGGCAGTGGTACTGCGTCGAGCAAATGCTCGATATGGGCACGCCAACCACTACGGGGGTGGGAGCGGACGGTCGCCTGGCGACTTGGCTGGATTCAAAGCTGCTGGGTGACTATCAGGATCTGTGGATCAGAACCACATCGTCCCTCAAAATCCGGAATCTCTGGTTGAGCCTTTATCATCATGACGGTACCCATTCAACCGTCGGAGAGCTTATCGATAACGTAGTCGTATCGACCCAGCCCATTGGCTGCGGATCGGTGCCGCCGGAAGTTTTGTCGGCGCCGAAGAATCTCAGGATTTTCAAGGTCGTGCCCTAACAGGCTGATGCCCTCAACACGATGAGGGTTTCGAGGAGTGAACGCCCCCCCTGATGCACGCACCGGGAGGTCGTTCGGTGCATATGCTGTTGAATTCTTTAGCGCCCCCCAAGGTTAAAAAGGTTGACAGGGGGGACAAAGGGGTGTATCAACAGCAGCTGAAAATTGAATAGGCGGTACACGATAATACTCAACCATCCGCGAGGATGGGGCGGAAAGCCTACAGGGTCTCACAGAGACAGCCGGGTTGCCGAAATGCCTGAAATGGTATACGGCCCCGGCTTTTTTTTGTTTTTTTTCGGGAAGCCAACCGCAACGAAAATAGACGGTAAATCATGTGGTTGAATCTTTTTTGCGACATGGCCGGTTTTGGTGATACGAGTCACAACGGTTCTGCAAAACAGGGCCGATAATACCAACAAAAGGAATAATCAAGCAGTACTGTTTCCGAAGGGGTAAACCCAGGGTAACCTGGGGACACAAAGCTACGGGTCCTGAAATGTCCTAGGGTTTTCAGGATAGCCGGGTTGGCGAGAAACAGGTTCCTCATTAGTCCATCAAAAGACTAAGGCGGGCTGTTTCTCTTTTTTGTGCTCGCGACTCGAAAGGCGCGGGCAGGAAAAGGAGAAGCGGACGCCGAAAGAAGTACAAAGGAGCCCGTTTATGAAAACCCGCACGCTAACAACTCTTATTCTTGCCTGGCTGCTCAGTTTTACCATGGTGGCAGCCAGCCAGGCCCGGGACGTGACCCTGCAGTGGGATGCAAACACTGAAACGACCGTTGCCGGCTACAAGGTCTACTACAACGCCGACTCGGCAGGCCCTCCCTTCAGCGGGACCGGAACGGTCGGCAAAGTGACCTCCACCACTCTCACCGGTCTCGACCCGAGCAAGACCTATTATTTCGCCGTCACCGCCTACGATGCCACCGGCACTGAAAGCACCTACTCAAATATCGTAAGCGCGGCCGAAGCAACTGCCCCCACCGTTTCGATTACATCCCCCGCCTCGGGCTCGTCCATCTCCGGTACCACCAGCGTTGCCATCAGCGCCACTGACAATGTGGGCGTCACATCGGTTGAACTCTATGTGGACGGCGTCCTCAAAGGAACCGACACCTCATCTCCGTACAGTGTGAGCCTGAACACCACCCAGCTTTCCGCCGGCACTCACACTCTCCAGGCCAAAGCGTACGACGCCGCCGGGAACGTGGGACAGTCCACGGCGTTTTCCGTGACAGTGGTAAATGATACGACGGCTCCTACGGCTTCCATTACCTCTCCGACCAGCAGTTCAACCGTGTCGGGAACCGTTACGGTAAACGTTTCCGCCACCGACGCCATGGGCGTGTCAAAGGTGGAGCTCTATGTTAATGGTTCCCTTTACGCGACCTACGGTTCGGCTCCCTACTCGATAACCTGGAACACCTCGTCGTATGCCAACGGGTCGTACACCCTCCAGGCCAAGGCTTATGACGCGGCGGGCAACGTTGGTCAGTCTTCCTCGGTGGCAGTCACCGTAAGCAATACGGTCGCCGACACCACGGTTCCGACCGTTGCCGTGAGCTCCCCCGCCAATGGCGCGACCGTGACCGGTACGGTGAGCATGGCCGCCACGGCGTCGGACAACGTCGGTGTGAGCAAGGTCGAATTCTATGTGAACAACGTGCTCAAGGGGTCGGATACGACGTCTCCCTACAACTACAGCTGGGATACCACCTCCACGGCCAACGGCAGCTACTCCCTGACCGCCAAGGCTTATGACGCGGCGGGCAACGTTGGTCAGTCTTCCTCGGTTACGGTCACCGTAAGCAATACGGTCGCCGATACCACGGTTCCGACCGTTGCCGTGAGCTCCCCCGCCAATGGTGCAACCGTGACCGGTACGGTGAGTATGGCCGCCACGGCGTCGGACAACGTCGGTGTGAGCAAGGTCGAATTCTATGTGAACAACGTGCTCAAAGGGTCGGATACGACGTCTCCCTACAACTACAGCTGGGATACCACCTCCACGGTCAACGGCAGCTACTCCCTGACCGCCAAGGCTTATGACGCGGCGGGCAATGTGGGGCAGTCGAGCAGCGTAACCGTGAGCGTGAACAATGTGACGACTCCCCCGTCGGGAAGCAACACGGCCATCTTCGGTAATGCCTTTGGCGCCAATTTCCCGAATACCGTGGAAGACACCTTCCTGAATATCAACGACGACGTGAACGCCACCGGCGTAAGCCTCAGCACCTATACCTGGCCCGCTGCCACGCCGGCCAACGCAGTCGTGATGAAGTGGGACGTTTCCGCACTGCCTGCCAATGCCGAGATCCAGAGCGCCACGCTCTACCTCTACCTGACTGAAGGCGGTGGTGACGACGCTTACGAAATTCCGGTCTCCGCCATCATCAACAAGAACCCGGTTGTCGCTTCAAGCACTGGCAATACCTACGACGGGACCAATGCCTGGACCGCGAGCAGTGTGGCTTACGGCGGGGTGCCCCTGGCCCAGTCCGATATCGACACGCCGGTTGATGCACCTCTGGTTGACAAGACCGTTGGTTATAAAGCCTGGAATATAACCAATCTGGTCAAGACCTGGCTGGCGACGCCGGCCGCCAACAGGGGTGTTCTGCTCAACTCCTCCAACAAGGCCGCCGTTGACAGCTACAGGCTCTTCGCTTCCAGCGAGGCGTCCGATACCAATCTGCGGCCGAAACTGGTGGTAACCTACAATCTGCCGTCCGATACTGCTGCTCCGACGGTGGCGGTGAGTGCCCCGGCTAATGGTGCGACCGTGAGCGGAACGGTGACCGTCAGCGCAACAGCCTCTGACAACGTGGGCGTGACCAAGGTGGAATTCATGGTGAACGGCACGGTCGCTTCCACGGTGACAACCGCCCCTTACAGCTACAGCTGGAACACCACGACCTCGGCCAACGGCACCTACACCCTGACTGCCAAGGCCTATGACGCTGCCGGCAACATCGGCCAATCTACCTCCGTATCGGTAACGGTGAACAACCAGATCGGCGACACCACTGCGCCGACCGTATCGATCACTTCTCCGGCCAATAACGCGACCGTCAAAGGAAGCATTACCGTCAGCGCCAGTGCATCGGACAACGTGAAGGTGACCAAGGTCGAGTTCTACCTGGACAACGTGCTCAAGCGCACCGACACGAGCTCGCCCTTTACCTACAGCCTCAACACGACCTCCGTAAGTGATGGCACCCATACCCTGACCGCCAAGGCCTATGATGCGGCAGGCAATATCGGCGAGACAACCGTGACGGTGAAGGTCGCCAACGATGCAACCGCGCCGACCGTGTCACTGTCGGCCCCGACCAGCGGCGCAACGGTAAGCGGTGTCGTCTCCGTCAATGCCACCGCAACGGACAACCTGGCAGTTGCCAAAGTCGAATTCTACGTCAACAATGTCCTCGCGAGCACGGATACGACCTCTCCCTACAGCTACAGCTGGGATACCTCCACCGTTGCTAACGGCGTCTACAGCCTGACCGCCAAGGCCTATGATGCGGCCGGCAACTCGAAGGTTTCGACCGCCGTAACCGTAACCGTCAATAACATCGTGATCATCAAGGGCGATGTGGATGGCGACGGAGCGATTACGGCCAATGACGCGCTCATCGTTCTCAAGGCGGTCGCGGATCCCACCCTGTTGACCTCGACAGTGCAGAGCATGGGTGATGTGGCGCCGGTCGATCCGGTTACCTCCAAGCCGGTCGGCAACGGCAAGATTGACATCAACGATGTACTGATTCTTCTGCGCCGGGCGGTTGGTCTGACGACCTGGTAACCGATCCCTGATCGGGGACCCCGCTGTGCGGAGGTCCTGAAACGAAGCCGCCTTTCCCGCTCTGCCGGGGGAGGCGGCTTTTTTCGTCCCGTTGACGGATCAAGATTATAGTGATTCCAAGATGACTAAGAGCGTCGAGATATCTGACAATTTTTTGGGATATTGCACATGTCGTCACTGATATTGTTTGCAAAACAGTCGGTTGTAAGGTGGTACGTATTATGCTGTTCATCATTAGTGGGCATGCTTAGAGCAAGGTACGTGCTTTGATTTCTCGCAATAGCCTCTAAATGGTCTTCTTTTATGTGCCGTTAGTGATGCATTCGCATGCACACACAAACGGTGGAGATCCCTCTCCACAGGCATTTAAGGAGGTTGGCCATGAAGGTACTCGTTTTTCTCCTCGTGACATTCCTATCCCTCACATCGGTCGGCGTTCACGCAGCTCCATTGACCTATCTGTTTGGCGGCAAGGTAACCAGTAGCACCATGGGTGCCTTTGAGTTCTCTGAGGTCCAGGTGCAGGTCGGCAGTCCCTTCATTGGTTCGTTCACCTATGACAGCTTAGGTAGCAACCCGCAGCCTGTGAACTTTGAAGTCGCTGTCCTGTATGAATATATCACGGGACTTGGACAAGGTTGGACCGTGCTTGTCGATAAGACTCAGGCTCAATTAGGTGTATCCACCCCTGATGTTCTTGGTTTCGATAGTCTAGCCATTGTTTCGAATGCTCCGGTTTTTGGTGTCTTTGCCGGAAAGCTGGAAAACAACCAATTGCTTCTTTACGAGTCCACATATTGGCCAAGCATTCTGTCGGATACAACTAATACCGCTGCAAATCTGTTGCTTCAGGGGCCAGGTGGAGCAATGGATTATTGGCTCAATCTCGACGCATTCACCATACAAAAGTTTTTTGGGGTTCATGGGCTCTTCGAAGGAGAACCCTGGAATTTCGTCGGACAGATTGAGTATCTGCAGCAAACAAGCTCGCCGGTTATCGTTGGGGTGGTGCCGGAACCGGGGACGGGGTTGCTTATCGCCTTCGGCCTTGCAGGGCTGTGGGGGGTAACCGCATGCTGCCGCAAGCAGAATAAAGGTTGAGGCCAACTATCGCTAGGGGTGTATGAGTGATCGACGATCTTGTCGAATTAGTTTACATTTTGAACAAAAATATATTCTGGCGATTGAATGTAATGCGTTGAATTTGCAGTGATGAATGGATTGGTTTGAAAATTGAATTTAATGACTGAATATCATCACGCAGGTGACGAACCACAAGGAGATATACATGAAAAAATTGATAGGTTTGGTGGCAGGGCTGCTTCTCATGGGAGGCGTAGCCCAGGCCTCGCCGCTTACCTTTACGGACACCACGCTTTTCACTTCTACAGGAACCCTCGCCGCCCAGGATTTGGTGAGCTATGGGGGGAGTAGTGTGAACTTCCTTGAAGGCACCGGGGATTACGTCGCCTGGAAGCATCAATTCACCTTTACGCCGCCGGCCCAGCAGATATTGAGTGGCAGACTGACTCTTACCCTCCTTGACGACGATGCCGACAAACTGCTCAACCCTCTTACCTGGGAACTCGCCTTCGGCTATGCCGAGGATGGTTCCTGGGCCCTTGGCGGAGTGAACACCGGCGCCTATGGGTATAATGTGAATGTGGAATTCCTCAAAGACGGGGAGTTTAACGTGAAGCTCGCATCGCTGCTGGGAGACTTCTACATCACCCGCTCGGATCTGACCATCACCTACGAGCCTGAGTCGGCTCCCGTTCCCGAACCAGGGACGATCGTTCTGCTGGGCGCCGGCCTGTTGGGGCTCGGAGCGTACAGCCGCAGGCGTATGAAGCGACAATAGTAACCCGGACTGATAACCCTTTCCAGAGTTCCCAGGGAGGCGGTGCTTCGGCACCGCCTTTTCTTTTTCCCCCGGAGTCCCACCCATAACGCCCACAACCGTAGGTATTTTGTAAAGTAATTACATACCCTCCTTGTGCCTGCACAAGATTTGGTGTAAATTTTATCGACAGTTGGTAGAAGATAACCTTGGAACTGCACGTGATTCATGGGATCGAGCAAAAGGAGCGCTCAATGACCGCTGACCGCACCATTTCCGTTATCGGACTCGGCTACGTGGGACTCCCCGTGGCGGTTGCCTTCGGCCGTGTCCGTCGGACTGTCGGATTCGACATCAATGCCGGCCGCATCGCCGAGCTCAAGCAGGGGATCGATCGAACCGGCGAGGTGACTGCTGAGGCCCTGGCCGCAGCGAACATCCTTTTCACCGACCGCATCGAGGAACTCCGTCTGGCGGATTTTCACATCGTGGCGGTGCCGACTCCCATCGATGAAGCGAATCAGCCCGACCTTACCCTGATGCTGAAGGCGTCGGAAACGGTGGGTAAGGCCCTGAAGCAGGGCGACATCGTGGTGTACGAGTCCACAGTGTATCCCGGTGTCACTGAGGACGAGTGCGTGCCGATCCTGGAACGGGTGTCGGGACTGCGCTGCGGCACCGATTTCACCGTGGGCTACAGCCCTGAGCGGATCAATCCGGGCGACAGGGAGCATACTTTCACGAAGATCACCAAAGTAGTGTCGGGGCAGGATGCTGCGACACTCGACGTAGTTGCCCGAGTGTATGAATCAGTGGTGACGGCGGGGGTTCACCGGGCGTCGAGCATCAAGGTGGCCGAAGCGGCCAAGGTGATTGAGAACACACAACGGGACCTGAACATCGCCCTCATGAACGAGTTGGCCCTGATTTTCGACCGGCTGGGCATCGACACTAGCGAGGTGCTGGAGGCGGCCGGAACCAAGTGGAACTTCCTCAGGTTCAAGCCGGGGCTCGTGGGAGGGCATTGCATCGGTGTGGATCCGTACTATCTGACCCACAAGGCGGAGAAGATCGGTTACATCCCCCAGGTGATCCTGGCGGGCCGCAGGATCAACGACGGTATGGGCAAATTCGTGGCCCAGAAGACGGTGAAAGAGATGATCCTGGCCGGACACCCGGTTCTGGGAGCCAGGGTGACGGTGCTCGGCCTCACCTTCAAGGAGGATTGCCCTGACCTGCGCAATTCCCGAGTGATCGACATTATCCGCGAACTTGAGGAGTATGGTGTGAAGGTTCAGGTCTACGACCCCTTGGCCGACCCCAACGAGGCCCTGCATGAATACGGGGTGACGCTTGTGCCGGCAGATGGTCTGGAGCCTGCAGCTGCGGTGGTTGCCGCTGTGGCACACCGTCAGTTCCGGTCCCTGGCCGGGGATGACTTGCTTCGATTGATGGGGCACCCCCCGGTTCTCATGGACGTTAAGGGTATGTACGACCAGAACATGCTGCGGCAGGCGGGAATCCGCTTCTGGAGGCTCTGAGCCGGTCATGATGCAGTTGGTCCTTTCAGCGGCGGCGGTACTGCTCTCCCTGGCCGTAATCGGAGTCACCATCCGCCGTCAGGGGCTTACCCTTTCAGTCTGCGCGACAGTTGCCGCCCTGACGGCGGCTTCGGCTCTCGAAGTCTTGGACCTTGTCGTAATGCTCGACCCGGATCGACTGTTTGAATGGAAACGGTGGGTTCTGGGGGTCGAATCCCTTTTGCCTGCGGCTTGGCTTACCTATAGCCTCACCCACTCCCGGCGGACTGCGACATCTGCTGTGCCCCGGTTGCAGCGGTTTTTCCTGGCCGCTACGGCTGCGTTCCCACTGGCCGCTCTGCTGCTGCCGCCGGAGGTTTTCTTCTATTCACCGGATTTCGCCACGGAGCGGGTCCTGTTTCTGACGGTTCACGGCTACTACTTTTATCTCGGCCTGCTTCTCTTTGCTGTGATTTCCCTCGTCAATCTGGAGGGGACGTATTCTCATGCCTCTCTCCTGGAGCGCTGGCGAATCAAATTCGATTTCATCGGCGCGACCAGTTACCTTGCGCTTCTGGTGCTCTACTACAGCCAGGGGCTGCTCCATCGCTCTCTCAACATGGGGCTGTTGCCGGTACGATCCCTGATTCTTGCCCTTGCCGCTGCCATGATGCTCTATTCGCTCCTCGCACGGGGCAGCGGCGTGCGAATCGCGGTCTCGCGGAACATGGCCTACAAGTCGGTGGTGCTGGTTGCCGTAGGGCTGTACCTGGTTGCCGTGGGGGTGATGGGGGAGGGGTTGCGCTACTTCGGGGAAGGCTTCCCCAAGGCAATGGCCATTGCCGCCCTGTTCTGCATGGGCATTGCCCTGGTGGTCATTCTCTTGTCAGAGACCCTGCGCCGCAGGGTCCGGGTCTTCATTCACAAGAATTTTTACCGGAGCAAGTACGATTACCAGACCCAGTGGCTCCACTTCACCGACCTGTTGGCCTCTGCCCGCAGCTCTGACGGTCTCATGGAGGCAATCCTCGCCGGCTACAGCGGGGTTTTCGGCATGAACAGCGGAGTTCTTTTCCTTAAAAGCGGAGACGACGGCTTATTCCGCTGGGCCGTCGCTCGGGAGCAGGCGCTGGCCGGTGCATTTTTCTCATCTAACGATCCTCCGGTGCGCCGGATGGCGGATGAGGGCTGGATCGTCAATCTCCGCGAGGCAAACCCTGAGGAGTTCTCCGGTGCCGGTGAGTTTGTGCGGGAGAACAACGTCGTATTCCTCATCCCTCTGTCGTCCGGCGAGGGGCTTGAGGGGATCGTTGCCCTGGGACGACCCGTGCATGAGGGAGAGTTCTATCACTACGAAGATTACGACCTGATGAAGACCATGGCTCGCCAGGCCGCATCGGCCCTCATGAACCTGCGCCTCTCCGAGGAACTGGCAAGCGCCCGGGAACTGGAAGTGATGGGGCGGGTATCGACGTTTATCATCCATGACCTCAAAAACCTGGTCTATACCCTGTCGCTTACCGTGGACAACGCCCGTGACCATATCGCCGATGCCGAATTCCAGGAAGACATGCTCGGCACCCTCGGCAATACGGTGAACCGGATGAAGCTGCTCATAGCCCGGTTGCGCGGCCTGCCTGAGAAGCAGTCCCTCTGTTTCGAAGAGGTCGATCTCCTTCGACTTGCCGAGGAGAGCGCGGGGCTTGCCGGCGGCCGGGGCAGCATCAGTGTCGGCGGATCTGCTGTTTCCGCCCGGGTCGACCGCGAGGAGATCCAGAAAGTGGTCGTGAACCTGGTGGTGAACGCCTTGGAGGCCACGGAAGGGAAGGGGCCGGTGGCGGTGGAGGTGGGCTGCGGCACCGCCCCTTACATCCGCGTGACCGATGCCGGCTGCGGTATCCCCGATGCGTTTCGTGCCCACCTGTTCTCGCCCTTCAGGACCACCAAGAAGAAAGGGCTCGGCATCGGGCTCTACCAGTGTCGCCGGATCGTGGAGGCACACGGCGGGAGAATAGACGTGGAGAGTACGCCCGGACAGGGTGCGATGTTTACGGTGTGGTTGTAAGGGGGTAGGAGATTCCATGGAAAAACTGCTGATCGTCGACGACAACGAAGATATTCGCAAACAGCTGAAATGGGGCATCGGCAAGGAGTACACGCTGTTCCTGGCGGCCGATGCCCGGGAGGCCATTGATGTTTTTCGCAAACAGCGGCCGACGGTGGTTACCCTTGACCTGGGGCTGCCACCCCATGAGGATAGCTCCGAGGAGGGGTTCCGCTGTCTGGAGGAGATGCTGCGCATCGCTCCCGATGTGAAGGTAATCGTCATTACCGGCAACGATGGCAGGGAAAACGCGGTCAAGGCGGTTCAACTGGGGGCCTACGATTTTTATCAGAAACCGATCAATCTCGACGAGTTGAAGGTGATCGTGAAGCGGGCGTTCCACCTTCAGACGTTGGAGGAGGAGAATCGGCGCCTCCAGAGTGCGCTGGACGGCGGCTCCACTGAATTCAGGGGGTTTGTCGGCCAATGTCCCGAGATGCAGCAGGTATTTTCCACAATCCGCAAGGTAGCGGCTTCCGATATCTCGGTACTGATCCACGGCGAGAGCGGCACGGGCAAGGAACTGGTGGCCCGGGCGATCCACGCCATGAGTCTGCGCAAGGACGGGCCGTTTATTCCCATCAACTGTGGCGCCATCCCTGAAAACCTTCTGGAGGCGGAGCTCTTCGGACACGAGAAGGGGGCGTTCACCGGCGCCCTCAATCGAGTGCTGGGGAAGGTCGAGTACGCCCACAAAGGGACCCTGTTCCTCGACGAAATCGGAGAGTTACCGCTTAATCTTCAGGTAAAGCTTTTACGTTTTCTGCAGGAGAAGGTTATCCAGCGGGTCGGCGGCAGGGAGGACATCGCCGTTGATGCCCGGATCGTGGCTGCCACTAATGTTGACATCGCCCGCTCCATGGCCGAGGGGACCTTCAGGGAAGACCTGTTCTACCGGATCGGTGTGGTTTCCATCACCCTGCCTCCCCTCAGAAGCCGGGGAGAAGATGTAATGCTCCTGGCGAATCTGTTCCTGAAACGATTTTCGATTGAGTTGCGCAAGAAGACCAAGGGGTTCAGCTCAACATCGCGTGAATATCTCGAAGCCTACGCCTGGCCCGGCAACGTGCGGGAGTTGGAGAACAAGGTCCAGCGGGCCGTGCTCATGGCAGCGTCGCCGATTATCGAGCCGGATGACCTGGGATTCACCGAACGGCCGATACCGAGGGCATCCACATCGCTGGAGGGCGTATCGCTCCGTGAGGCACGGGATCGAGTTGAGCGTGAGATGGTACGCGAGGCCATATCAAGGTGCAAGGGGAACATTGCCCGAGCAGCCGAGGAGTTGGGGATCAGCCGGCCAACTATCTACGACCTGATGAAAAAACACGGGATAAGTGGGTAAGAGGGATGTCAGGTCAGGGGTGCATTGACAGGGGCTCTTTCTTTTTGTCGCCTGCGGCCCGAGACCCGTTACCGGTTTTACCTTTAGGTTCATGGCCGGTTTCTTTGGCCTGTTCCCTCTGAGTCTCCAGAACGGCTTCAAGGGCATCCACGACGCGGGGATCGTACACGGTCCCCGCTTTTGTTTTGAGTTCTTGCAGCGCGTGCCGGACGGGTACCCGCTTGCGGTATGGGCGATCCGACGTCATGGCGCAGAAGGAGTCGACCACTGCCAGGACGCGCGAAATGAGCGGGATGTCGTCCCCCTGGAGACCATCGGGGTATCCGGTGCCGTCAAGGTGCTCATGATGGTGGAGGATGCCGCGCTTGACCTCTTCGGAAAACTCGATGGCATTAATCAGCCCGACCGTGGTGTAGGGATGGACCTTGAGGCTGTTGCGTTCGGCCGGCAGGAGCGTTTCCCGTTTGTTGAGGATGCTCTTTTCCATCACCACGAGTCCCAGGTCGTAGAGCATGGACGCATAGAGCGCTACCCTGCACATATCCTCTCCGGCACCCAGCCGTTCCATGATCCGTACCGTAAGTTCCGGCAGGATCGAATCCTTCTTGTGATACTTCTTCTCGGCCGTGATCAGGTTGTCGAACGACGTCATGAAGTTGCGGAAATTATCCTCATGGTGTTCGCCGGCATGAAGTCGCTCGATGAAGTATGATACCCGTTCGCTCAGAAGGGAGGCCACCTGGTAGTCACGCCGGGTGAAGGGGGTTGCGGTGCGCTTGTTGTTGAGGTTGAGCACGCCGATGACCTTGCCGCCGACCCTGAGAGGGAGCGAGATGAGGGATTTGTTGTTGTACTGGGAAATGTTTCTTCTGCCGAACCGCGGATCTTTCTCGATATCTTCGATGAAGAGCGGTTTCCCTTCCAGAGCCACCCAACCGGCGATCCGGTCGCCCAGCCGCACCCGCGTCTGCTTGATGAGATAATCTTCAAGCCCTCGGGCACTCTTGATGACCAGGTCGCCGGAGATATCGTCGCACAGCATGATGGAGCAGATGTTGAGATCGAGCACTTCCGCGATGAACTCCAGGAACATCTCGATGGTGTTGTTCATGACCGCGTCGACCTTCTGCCGGGTACTCTTGGGGATCGCCAGATTGACGATGAGACCCTGCTCCCCGTTCTCCGCGACCAACTCCCACTGGTGGAGGTCCACCACCTTGCGGGCAAGATAGAGCTTCAGCTTTTCATCGGGCTGAGTGGCCTGGAAGATGTGACTGGAGCTGAAAAGGAAGGGGAGGATTGCTTCAGGTATCTGGCGCGGGAGCTGGATCGAAACCTCCACGTTGTCATTTTCGCCCACCATTACGGTCACTGCATCGCCCCGCTCAAGGAAGTGGCAGAGTCCTTCGATGATATTCAGGAAAAACTGGACGATTCGCACCTTGTCGCCGACGATGTCCGATGTCTCCTCGGCGATCTTGATATCGACGGTGATATTCTTGCGGGCCAGGAACGTTTTGAGGTTTTTTGATCCGAGGACTTCGTTGAGAACCTCCTTGAGACTGACCACGGTCTTGGTGACGATCATGGTTTCATCTTCGAAGCGGAGGAAATCAAGCTGATTTTCAACGATGGCGATGAGCTTGTCGGTCTCGGTGGCAATGATGTCGTAGAACTCCTGCTGTTCCAACCGGGTGAGCCGGTCCGATTGCTGGAGATAGTAGACGGAGCCCTTGATGGAATTGAGGGGGGTGCGCAACTCGTGGGACACACGGGTGATGAATTCGGTCTTGGTAACATCGCTTTCAATGAGCTTGCGATTGATTCCCTCCTGCTCACCCGCCTTGTACCGCAACTGGTTGACCAGCATGGCGTTTTCCAGGGCAATGGCCGCCTGGTTGGCAATGATCTTTATGAGAGAGAATTCGTCATCGAGAAACGGCGTGCCGTCAGCCTTGTCGTTGATGTTGAGCAGGCCCAGCAGCCGATCCTTGCTGACGATGGGACATGAGATGAACGAGGGTGTCTTGTACCGGTCGCGGGTCATTCCCTGAAAACGGGAATCCTGGTCGATGTCCTTTACCAGGATGGGGACGCGACCCTTGGCGACAATGCCGGCAATCCCTTCACCGAGCCTTGCCCGGTAGGTCCTCATGAGCTGAAGGTCTATACCGCGGCCGGCAAGGATGAAAAGCTCATCCCGCTCGTTGAGAAGCAGGAGTGAGCCTTTTTCCGCCCTCGTATAGTTCACTGCCAGATCGAGCATCAGGTTGGCGATGGCGCTGATATTGTCGGTAACGACGAGCGCGTTCGAAATTTCCTGAAGGATCGCGAACTTCTTCTCGAAGAGGCGCAGGTTTTCTTCGGCGAGGGTCATGGTTGGCCGTTTCCAGGTTGCGTTACCGGCAGCATACCTATTGAGTTCACGTCATTACGTATGGCTGTATATTCCCTGATTAATAGAAAAAGCAACTAGGGTGCCAGAATGTTAATCTTTAAAATACTGGCTATTTCAGCTGGTTATATTGGTGATATAAGTCGTTGATGAATGGGGTGTCGAAAATGTTTACACTAATGGAGGTGTTTTCCTTGGTTTTGACGGAAAAACTGACACAATTTTACGGTTTGAGCTTTCGCTCCAACTCCAGGTCAAGGGTCTTGAGTTTTTCCAGGTTGAGTCTCAGTTCCTTGTTTTCCCTGGTCAGGGACAGGTTCAGGTCACGCAGTGATTTGATCTGGCGGCGCAGTTCGCCCGCTGCTTCGATGCGGGCTGGGATTTCAGCGATGAAGTCACTGAGGGGAAGGGCCTGGTGGGCCCAGGGGCTGTCGGGATAGTCGCGTTGCAGTTGGTCCAGAAGTTTTGTGGCCTTGGCGATGTCTCCGGTGCGGGGTTCGCTGGGCAGCCGGAGCAGTGCCAGGCGGAAAAGGGCTTCGTCAGTGACGCCGCGGACCGGCTTTTCGATGATGATGGCGTCGAGAAGCACTGTGGCGTTGTCGATTCGCCCCCGGGCGATGAGTTCCACCGCCAGGCTCAACTTCTCTTCCTGGGCTGAACGTTGCCGAATATCCGTCACGACTTTGCGTACGGGAGCGCACCCGGTCGGCAGGATCAGGATCAGGACAGCCGCGAGCAGGCGAAATTTCATCGTTTTCCTTTGCGCCGGTTGATAAGGTAATTGCTTCCCGGCGTGCTTTTCAGCAAGTCTTTGATATCAGCGGCCGCTTTGGCGATATCAACGGCTGAGGCGAATTCCTCGCGGCTGCAGATGACCACGGCGATTGAAATGCTCATGATGGGGAAGGTGCGCGGTACGCCGTAGCGGTCGACCCCCTCGATGGCACCTTTGGCCAGGTCCTCTGCGCTGTAATGCTGGCGGATGAAGTCGTCGAAGCGGGTGATGACATGTTCGCACACCGGCCCACCCTTGTCGGAAGCCACCACCATGACGAAGTCGTCGCCCCCCACGTGTCCCACGAAGGCATCGCCCCCCGCCATTTGCCGGACCGTGTCGTGGATCAGTTCTGCCGTTAATTTTATCACTTCACTTGCTTTTATATACCCGTAATGATCGTTGAACGCCTTGAAATTGTCCAGATCGGCGTAGCAGACCGCAAAGGGCTCACCCGACTGGAGCCGTCGGTTGAGGACCCGTTCGATGGCGATGTTACCCGGAAGCCTCGTGAGAGGGCTGGCGTCGAGGCTCATCTGTTCCAGTTCCTTCAGCTTTTTCCCCATGCGGACGAAGTCGCCGGCCAGAGCGCCGATTTCGTCTCCGGCCGGCAACTGGGGATCGTAATCAAAGTCCCCCTCGGCGATCCGGTGCATCCCCTTTTTGAGTTTGGTAATGGCGGTCGAAATTGAATGGACGGTCAACGAGGCCACGGTGAGGGCGAGGATAAAACCCGAAAAGGCCAGAATCAGGGCCAGCCGCACCGTTGCCGATTCGCGCCGGTCCGCTTCGGCCAGCTTCTGATCGAGGAGGGCGCGCCGCAGGGCCGAGATGGCGTCGATACGGGCGGCAACTTCGTCCGAGTCTTTTTTGGCGGCCAGGGGATCGCCGTTGCCGGTGGCGAAGATGCTTTCGGTGGCCTGCCGATACCTTTCATAGCTGGCAACCAGGTCGCGGAAGGGCTGATCGTTGCCCCGTCTCCCCAATTCGCCGAGAATTGTCATGAATTCGCTCTGGCGCTGGTTGAAAAGATCCTTGAATTCATCGCTTTTGAGGATCAGGTAGCGTCCGGCAAAGCGGTCCTGGGCGCTGAGCGACTCGCGAAGGCGATACGTGGCGCTGATGACGAACAGGTCGGTTCGGGCTATTTCCTTTGCGGTCCTGTTTTGGGAGTAGAGACCCAGCAAAGCGAAGACCAGTGCCGCTGTCGTGAGGAATATGACGACCGCGTAGCTGGCGATCAACTTCTGGACGATGCTGAAGCGTCGCTGGAATGTGGGCATTGAATGGCGCCTCTCTGATGAGAAAAACAGCTCATTTTAGTCCAGAGGGGGTGGTAAGTCAACGACTGGCTCTCTGCAGAAGCAATGGCCCACGCACCGCCGTAAACCGCGTGATGGCGCGCCCTCTTTGCGGTTGCGGGGTTCCGCGTCCTGTGCTATATAAGGCTCAATTTACCTGCGTGTCTGAAGCGCGCGGAGCCCAAGCGAGGTACTCCGGCATGACCGGTCTTGATCCCATTATCGACAACGCCCTCCAGGAAGATATCCATACCGGCGACATCACGACCCTTTCCGTAGTCCCTGAGCCCCGTCCGGCCCGCGCCCGCCTGATTGCCAAGGAGCCGCTCGTTCTGGCTGGCATCGGTGTGGCTGCCCGCGTTTTCCATCGCCTCGATCCGGCAATCAGGTTCGATGCCCGTTTCCCCGATGGCGCACGGGTAGAGACGGGTACACTGCTCGCCGAGATGGCCGGTGATTCGGCTATGCTGTTGCAGGGTGAGCGGGTGGCACTCAATCTTCTTCAGCGCATGTGCGGCATTGCAACGCTTACCGCCCGTTATGTGGAGGCGGTGGCCGGAACCGGCGCCCGTATTGTAGACACCCGCAAGACCATGCCGGGACTTCGAGTTCTGGACAAGCACGCGGTGCGCCTTGGCGGGGGCATCAACCACCGGACCGGCCTGTACGACGGTGTTCTCATCAAGGAAAACCATATTGCCGCTGCCGGCGGGATTACCGAAGCGGTCCGCCGGGCCCGGGCCTACATCCCCCACACCATGAAGATCGAGGTGGAAACCGAATGCCTTGAAGAGGTTGCCGAGGCACTGGAGGCCGGGGCCGACATCATTATGCTGGACAACATGGACCTGGATGCCATGCGCAGGGCGGTCGGCCTCATCGCAGGCCGGGCTCTGGTGGAAGCGTCGGGAGGGGTAAACCTGGAGACGGTGCGGGGAATAGCCGAAACCGGTGTCGATATTATTTCGGTGGGAGCATTGACCCACTCGGCGCGTGCCATGGACATCTCCATGCTGTTGGAGGCCGAGTGAGCGGAGAGCGCCCACGCCCTGCCGAGGCGACCGAGCGGGACATGGATCGGAAGATCCTGGAGCTGTTCCGGAGCCGTTCGGGGGGGGTCGTCTCCGGTGAGGCCCTGAGCACTCTGCTGGGTGTTTCGCGAACCGCCGTCTGGAAGCACATCAAAAACCTCAAAAATCTGGGCTACCGCATCGAGTCGGTCCCCTCCCGCGGTTACCGTCTCGTGGCCTCTCCTGACATCCTCATCCCGGCCGAGGTCTCCGCAGGGATCTCGGTGCGCCGGATCGGCACCCATGTGGTCTGTTTCCGGGAAACGGTGTCTACCAATACCGTGGCATCGCACCTGGCTGCCGAAGGCGCTGCCGAGGGGACCGTGGTGCTGGCTGACGCCCAGACCGGCGGCAAGGGCCGACTGGGACGGCGCTGGGAATCACCGCCGGGGGTAAATGTATACTGCTCGATAATCCTCCGTCCTCCCATATCGCCGCTTCATTCACCTCAACTCACCCTCCTGTCGGCCGTGGCAACGGCCGAGGCCATCGAGCGCACTTCGGGGCTTGTTCCCGCCATCAAGTGGCCCAACGACATCCTGGTGAACGGCTTCAAGGTGGCGGGAATGCTCAATGAGTTGAGCGCCGAAACGGAGCGGGTTGAGTACCTCGTCCTGGGGATCGGTGTCAACATCAACATGGAGCGGGACCAGTTTCCCGGCGATCTTCGCTATCCGGCCAGCTCACTGGCCCTGGAGGCGGGGCGGACCGTGGAGCGCATTCCGTTTGTCAGGGCGCTGCTGGAATCACTGGATCGCCTGTACGATGAGTATTTACTGAAGGGGTTCTCTCCCGTGCGCGATGCCTGGCTCGCCCGTAGCGCCGTCATGGGCCGGCGGGTGAAGGTCGATGGTGGTGCTGGTATCCTCGCCGGTACGGTTGAAGGGATAGATGAAATCGGAGCCTTGTTGGTAAGAACCGCCGGAGGTTCTCTGGAGCGGGTTCTGGCAGGTGACGTTTCGCTCGAAGGTTGAGGGGACGGCGGTAACGCGCCGTATTCCCGGGGGACGTCTCACCGTGTGGAGGAAGTGTGCTTCTTGTTATAGACGTGGGTAATACCAATATCGTGCTCGGGATTTACGATGGCGAGCGCCTGGTGAGGGATTGGCGGGTCTCCACGGACAAGGCCCGTACTACCGACGAGTACGGTATTCTCATAAATGAGTTGTTCCGCTTGGCGGGCCTTGGGCTCGATCAGATCCGCGCGGTGATCATCTCCTCGGTGGTGCCGCCCCTCACCGGCGTGCTGGAGCGTCTTTCCCTGGGGTATTTCGGGATGCGTCCCCTGGTGGTGGGACCGGGCATCAAGACAGGCATGCCAATCCAGTACGACAACCCCCGGGAGGTGGGGGCCGACCGGATCGTGAACGCGGTGGCGGGGTACGAGAAGTACCGCACCTCTCTCATTATCGTCGATTTCGGCACCGCTACCACGTTCGACTACGTGAACCGCAAGGGAGAGTACTGCGGAGGGGCCATCGCGCCGGGACTCGTCATTTCCACCGAGGCCCTGTTCCAGCGGGCCAGCAAGCTGCCCAGGGTTGATATCATACGTCCGTCCGCGATCATTGCCAGGAACACGGTCAATTCGATGCAGGCGGGAATTTACTATGGTTACGTGGGGCTCGTAGACGAGATCGTCACCCGGATGAAGGCCGAGAGCAAGGATGCGCCCCGGGTTATCGCTACCGGAGGGTTGGCGTCCCTCATAGCGCCGGAGTCCAAGACCATCGAAGCCGTCGAGGAATATCTGACACTGGAGGGATTGCGCATACTGTACGAACGAAACAGGGAGTGAGACAGCGGATAATTGCAGCGGATGTGAAGTGCCCACTGTGGGAATCACGGGTCGACGCCGACCTCTACCTTACACGTCACGGGAGGATGTATGGGCAAGTATGATACCGCGAAGCTGAGAAACCTTGGAATTGTGGCCCACGGGGGCGCCGGCAAGACCTCGCTCACCGAGGCCATCCTGTACACGGCCGGGATGATCGACCGCCTCGGCCGGGTGGACGACGGCACCTCCACCATGGATTTCGAGCCCGAGGAGATCAAGCGCAAGATCACGATTTCGTCCTCCCTGGATCACTGCGAGTGGAACGGTCATTCACTCCATATTGTCGATACCCCTGGCTACGGCAACTTCATCGCCGATACCCGGGCCTGCATGCGTGCTCTTGGCGGCTGCGTTGTCATTCTTTCTGCCATCTCGGGGGTCAAGGTGCAGACCGAGGAGGTCTGGGAGTGGGCCAACGAGTTCGAGTTGCCGCGCATCGCCTTCGTGAACAAGATGGACCGGGAATATGCCAATTTCCTGCGGGCCATCGACGATATGGAGAAATCACTCAAGGCTCGTGGGGTTGCCGTCCAGATGCCGCTTGGCGCGGCTGAGACCTTCGAGGGGGTCATCGACCTGATCACGATGAAAGCGTACCGTTACGCCAAAGACACCTCCGGCACCTTCAAGGAAGAAGAAATTCCCGCCGAGTATCGTGACGAGGCCCAGCGGCTCCGCGAGCATCTGGTTGAAACCGTGGCCGAGGCTTATGACGGCCTCACCGAGAAGTACCTGGAAACGGGTGAGCTGACCGAGGAGGAGATCCTGGACGGCCTGCGGGTGGGAACCCTGCGTTACACCTTCACACCGGTCTTCTGCGGTTCGGCCACCATGAACATCGGCGTGCGTCATCTGCTGGATTATATCTGCGCCTGCCTGCCGTCACCCCAGGATCGGGGAGCCGTTGCCGGTGCCAACCCCAAGAACGGCGAACCGATCGAGCGGCGCCCGGAGGAGAGTGAGCCCTTCTCTGCCCTGGTCTTCAAGACCACCTCTGATCCCTACACCGGCAAGATATCCATCTTCCGGGTCTATTCCGGCGTCCTCAATTCCGACTCCACCATCTACAATCCGGTCCGTGAATGCGAGGAGCGGATCGGCCAGATCTATGAACTGGAGGGCAAAAAGCAGAAGCCGATCAAGCAGGCCGTTGCCGGCGACATCGTTGCGGTTGCCAAGCTCAAGGAAACCCTCACGGGCGACACCCTCTGCGACAAGGATCACCCCATCATCTACGAACCGGCGAAACCGCTCCAGCCGGTGATTTCCTACGCGGTCCAGCCCAAGACCAAGAATGACGAGGACAAGATCCACGGTGCACTCCAGAGGCTCATGGAAGAGGATCAGACCATTCAGGTCCGCCGCGACGAGAAGACCCGGGAACTGATTCTTTCAGGCATGGGTCAAGTTCACCTGGAAGTGACCATCGAGAAGCTCAAGCGGAAGTTCAACGTAGACGTGGAAATGAAGACGCAGAAAGTTCCCTACCTTGAAACCTTCAAAGCCCAGGTCAAGGCCCAAGGCAAGTACAAGAAGCAATCCGGCGGACGGGGCCAGTACGGCGACTGCTGGGTTGAATTCTCGCCGCTCGGCCGGGGAGATGGGTTCCAGTTCGAGGATAAGATCGTGGGTGGTGTTATACCCCGACAGTATATTCCTGCCGTGGAAAAAGGGATCTTCGAGGCATCCCAGGACGGCTTCCTTGCCGGCTACCCCCTGGTGGACTTCAAGGCGGCGGTCTATGACGGCTCTTTCCACACGGTTGATTCGTCGGAGATGGCGTTCAAGGTGGCCGGCTCCCTCGCGTTCAAAAAGGCCATGGAGACGGCCAAGGTGGTGCTGCTGGAGCCGATGATGAACATGAAGGTCACCGTGCCCGAAGAGACCATGGGCGACGTCATCGGTGACCTGAACTCCCGTCGGGGTAAGGTGGTGGGGGTTGAGCCCAAGGCCAATTCCCAGATCATCCGTGCCGTGGTCCCCATGTCCGAGGTGCTGGCCTATGCCAACGACCTCAAGTCCATGACGAGCGACCGAGGGCTTTTCACCATGGAATTCTCCCACTACGAGGAAGTCCCGACGCATCTGGCGCAGAAAGTCGTTGCCGAGTCCCAGAAGGCGGAAGGCAAGAATAATCATTAAGCTGCAGCGGGTCACAGGCGGCGGACGCACCGACAGACGGCGCTCCGCGCCCTGCGCACGGCAGCGGTTTTCGGAGGAGGTAACGAGCGTTATGAACATCGAATTCGATCAGGAACCCGCAGGCCGGGAGCCGGAAAACAAAGGGGGAAACACGCGGGTACTCCTGCTTGTCCTCCTGTTGCTCGTGGCGGTATTCGGATACCTCTACTATTTCACCGGCTTCATCAAGCCCCGTGAAGAAGTGAAGGCTCCTGCACCGGTCCAACCGGCTCAGGTCAAGCAGCCCATCCCTCCGCGGACCGAGGCGCAGCCTGCTGGCGAGGGTGCGAAGGATGCGGCGAAAATCGAATCTGCCGCTGCCCCGAAAACCGAACCCGCCAAGCCGGAAGCTGGGAAAGCCGAGGCTCAGAAAGAGCCGGCCCCGAAGGCCGCGCCCTCCAAGGATGCCGCGAAAAAACCCGAACCCGCACCGGCCAAGACCGCGAAGTCGGCTCCCGCACCACAGGCAGTGGCCAAGACCGCCCCGGCGAAACCCGCACCTGCGCCTGCTGCAGACAAGGCTAAAGCGGAAGCCGCAAAGAAAGCAGAGCCGACCGCAAAACCGGCTGCCAACAAGGGGGCGAAGCCCGAAGCCGCTGTTGCCGCAAAGGCTGCTGCTGGTGCTCCCGGCAAGAAAAAGCCTGCACCGGTCGAGCCGGCCACAGCGGCCGCCAAGGCCGGCGATACAAAGGGGGCCGCTGCGACAGCCAGGAAGGACAAACCCAAAGCCGCCGCTGTCGCGAAAAGCACGGCCACCGTCTCAAAGGTGGCTGCTACCGGGCCGTATACCCTCAGAATCGGCGAATATGTGGTTCCCTCCGCCATGGACAAGGATAAGGACAGGGTCCGGAATGCCGGGCTCACACCGGTTGTGAAGGAAGGGAGCAAAAAGAAGGAACCGATGGTCCGCCTGTTGCTGACCGAGGCTGCTGATCAGGAAGGAGCCCGCCGCGAGCTTGCCCGCCTCAAGGACGCCACGGTGGAAGGGTTTATTCTGAACGAAGGCGGCACCTACCGGGTCTATGCCGGATCCTATTTCGTTGCCGAGCGGGCCCAGCGCGAACAAGCTCGACTGGCTTCCCTCGGGATAAAGGTGGCCCTCCGCAAGTCGTCGGTATCCGTGCCCACCCTTGTGCTGACCGCTGGCATGTTCGAGACGAAAGACGAAGCTCTCAAGGCTGCCGCAGCGCTCAAGAAGGCCGGGCTCAAGCCTGTCCTTGCCGGAGCCGGCAAGTAGCGGGAGGAAAGTCCTGGCAGTCACCCTGAGAATATCGTCCGCCGCCGCGGCACTTCTGCGCAGGGATGCACCCCGGGAGGAAAAACTCAGGTTCACCGCCGAAGAGCATGCGCTTCCCGCTGCCGAGGAGGTGACGGTCCTGTTTTTTCTTGCTCTGGATACCGACGCGGAGGTCCACGGGAGTGCGAGAAAGCGGTTGAGAGGCGTGCCGTTGGCCGTCCTGGCCGATGCTGTGGCGTGTCGCACCCTTCACCCCCGCGTTCTGGATGCCCTTGCACGTCTCCACTACCGGTACGGGGAATTGGCCACCCAGATCGCCGTCCACCCCAATTGCGACGACGGTACCCGTGCCTTTCTGGCAGAACGGGGGATTGCCGCGGCCGTGGGAGTGACGACCGTACACCCTGTGCATACTACGGAGCACCCGCCGCAGGATGAAGTGCCCGCCGAAGAGGATGATGAACCGGTGGACGAGGAGAGTGAGCAGTTCAAGAGCAAGTATCAACTCGCCCAGGTGATGGGGGTTGCCGAGAAGATCAAGATAGCCCAGACCGGCGACAAGGAATGGAGGATGATTCTCATCAAGGACTCCAATAAGCTCGTATCCGGGACTGTTATCAGAAACCCGCGCATCACCGAGTCGGAAGTCCTTGCCATTGTCAAGTCATCGATCCAGAACGATGAAATCCTCAGAGTCGTCTGCGCGAGCAAGGAATGGCTCAAGAATTACCAGATTCGCAAGGCACTGGTCGAGAATCCCAAAACCCCGATCCATTCCGCACTTCGCCTGCTGACGACCCTTACCGAGAAGGACCTGTCTCATCTGGCCAAGAGCAAGAACATCCAGACGGTCCTCTCAACCCAAGCACGGAAGCTGCTTATTGCAAAAAAGGAGAAGCGGTAGTGGGGGCTTACGCCGCCTGCCACGCCCTTTCCGGAGATTCACATGGCCCTGCTCAACAGCGCGAAACGCGAAATCAACGCCAAGATCGTCTTCTTCGGAGCACCTTGTTCCGGCAAATCCTCACTGCTACGCTACATCCACGGCAAGCTCAAACAGGAGTTCAGGGGGCCCCTCAAAACCGTCGGGGGACGCCAGGACCGCCTCTTTTTTTTCGACGTGATGCCGCCGGAGCTGGGCGAAGTGAACGGCAACCGGGTCCGGTTCCATCTCTATACGGTGCAGGGCGAAGTTGCCGATCCCGCCACCTGGAAGATGGTGCTCAAGGGGGCTGATGGGGTGATTTTTGTTGCGGACGCGTCCCCCGACGGCTTTGCCGGCACCCGGCGGAGCCTTGAGGATCTGCGGGAGATTTCCCGTGGGTACGGTCAGGATGTTTCGGCACTGCCGTTTGAGATGGTGTGCAATAAGAGCGATCTGCCGGATGCCGTTTCCGCCGACGACCTGCGCTGTGAACTGGGGGTCGATGCAGTTGCGCTTCCCTGCTCGGCGGTTACGGGGGAGGGCATACTGTCCGCCCTGTCACGCGTGGTAAAGTCGGTGATCCGGAACCTGCGGGATCGCCAGTCATCCGATGGCGGAGGGGTGGAGGGGCTCACGGAGGATGTGAAGGAGACCCGGGACGATGCAGTCGTCGCTCAACCGCCGGAGCACGGCGCTATGGCAATGCCCGTTTCCGATGGGCCGCACGTTTCCCTTGAAGAACCGGTCGGCCCCGCAGGATATCCCGAGTTGAGCCTGGTCGGCATTCCGACCGTAAGCGGCAGAGTCTGCCGCATGACTCTCGCGGTTCGGGCCGGTGACTGCGAGTCCCGCTACTCCCTGACCGTTACGCTCGATCCAGAGCCAACCGACGGCTGACATCACACTCTGTCGGACCATTTCCGGCGCCTGTGAGGAACCATGGATTTCACGTTTGAGATGATAGGAAGGCTTGTCCTCGCGTCTGTCCTTGGCGCACTCATTGGTCTGGAGCGCGAGCTGCACGGTCGTCCCGCCGGTTTCAGAACCCACCTGCTCGTTTCCCTTGGCGCCTGCCTCTTTGTTGTCACCTCTATCGAGTTCCATCGTCTCTATGCCAATACGAGCGGCGTAGGCTCCATCGGTGCCGACCCCGGCCGTGTAGCAGCCCAGGTGGTGGCCGGTATCGGCTTTCTGGGCGCCGGGGCCATAATTCGCGAAGGAACTTCAATCAGGGGTCTTACCACCGCTGCCTGCCTCTGGGTCGCCGCCGCCATCGGACTTTCCTGCGGTATCGGTCTGTTCGCCATCTCGCTGTTCGTCACTGCCATCTCGCTGGCGGCCCTGCTTCTGCTCAAGAGGGTCGAGGGGCTGCTTTCCCGCGATACGTACACCTCCGTCAAGGTCTGGAGCGACGATCTGGAAGGACAGCTGGAACGTATTGAACAGATTTTGCAAGAGTGTCGTCTTCAGGTACTCACAATGAGCGTGGAGAGGGATATGACGGCAGCAAGTCTGCGTCTCACCTATCAGGTCAAAGTCACTTCCCGCGGTCATGCATGCGGCATTATGGATGCAGTGGTGTCCGTGGCCGGCGTTAAGCGAGTCAGGATCGACTGATTTGCCGGCCGGCGTCACGAGTGAAGTGTCACGTGCTAAAACAGCGTGCAATTTTTAGCATTCTATTATGAAAATATTAAATGGTTGCAATAAATGCGCGGTTGAAGGTGCCGCGTCAGAGCATAACAGCATGGGACAGTACCTATGATGAGGAGGATACCCTTGTCCCTTGACCGCAGGCTGACACTGGTCACCATGGCCACCTGCGTGACGGTGCTGATACTGGCGTTTGCCGGGTTCGTGGTGCGGGACCTGACGATGGAGCCGCCAGAACTTCTGAGGCGGTTGGAGATCATTGCAGGTGTTGTCGGTGACAAAAGTATGACCAGCATCGTTTTTAACGATGTCCGGGCTGCCTCGGAGATGCTGGATGTCCTCAAGACGGATCCCCACATCATCGTTGGGCGCATCTACCTCAAGGATGGCTCGATTTTTGCGCATTACCGACGGAAGGGGTCACTGGCATCGCCTGCCGCAAACTCGTCGGCGGATGACGCAACCACCTGGATCGAGTATCGGCAACAGATGGTGGAGAAGATGGGAGATTCCCTTCCCAGTCATCATTGGCATGGCGACCACCTCGATATGTTCAGGCCGATAATACTAGACGGGGAGGTCATCGGCACCGTCTATCTGCGGGGCGATTACCGGGAGATATACTCGCGTTTGCGCTGGTATGCGGTAAGCGGAGGAGTGCTGCTGCTTATGCTCTCCGCCTTTGCCTACGTTCTGTCTTCAAAGCTGCAGCGACGGGTTTCTGCGCCGATTGCCGAATTGCTTGAGGTTACGCGGCGTGTTGCTGAGGAGCACAACTACTCGGTACGGGCCGCGGGGGGAGGGGTCGACGAGATCGGCGAACTCGTGTCCGGCTTCAATAGGATGCTTCAGATCATCGAAGAAAGTGACGCGAATCTGAAGCGGAACCGCGAAGACCTGGGGGAGGAAGTCGCCCGCCGCACCGAAGATCTGTCGCGGACCAACGAGGAACTGGAGCGGGCTGTTGCCGACCTGAGCAAGGCGAAAGAAGCCGCAGATTCCGCCAGTCAGTCAAAATCGCGGTTCCTGGCCAATGTGAGTCACGAGATCCGCACGCCCATGAACGGCGTCCTCGGCATGGTCAGTCTCCTTCTCGAAACCGACCTTCAAGCCAAACAGCGCGAGTATGCTGAGATCATCCGGTCATCCGGTGAACTGCTCATGCAGGTCATTAACGATCTGCTCGATTTTTCCCGTATTGAGTCGGGAAAACTGAAGATGGAGCAGCTGCCCTTTGCGGCGCGCCGTGTCATTGAAGAAATGGCCACCATTTATGGTGAGCGAGCCCGCCAGAAGGGGGTCTTCCTTGAATACTCCATGGCAGGAGAGGTGCCCGACCGCCTTCTGGGCGACCGCCACCGGCTCCGTCAGGTGTTGGGGAATCTTCTCGACAATGCCGTGAAATTCACCCTCAAGGGGACAATCACACTGACCGTTCGCGGGAGCGTGGAGGGTGGAGTCTGCCGACTCAGCTGCATCGTAAGCGATACGGGGATCGGCATTCCCCAGGATATGCTGCCCCGTTTGTTCCACCCGTTCACCCAGGCCGACGACTCCAATACCCGCCGTTTCGGAGGCACGGGGCTGGGGCTCGCCATTGTCCGCCATCTTGTGGAGCTCATGGGGGGCACGGTCAGTTGCGACAGTGAGCCGGGGTGCGGATCCGTTTTCCGGTTCACGGTCGCCCTGTCGGTGGTGCCGGATACGGGTGAGCCGGAACCGGAACCGTCCCATGAAGCTGCTGGGTCTTTTCCTTCTCGCCTATTGCTGGCAGAGGACAATGCCGTCAACCGAATGGTGTTGCAGGAGATGCTCCGAAGCCTCGGGGCGGATGTCATGGTGGTCTCTGACGGAGCCGAAGCCGTGGCTGCCGTCTCGGCTGAGCGGTTCGACATGGTGTTCATGGATTGCCAGATGACCGGTATGAACGGGATTGTCGCCACAGCCGAAATTCGCCGCATGGAGCGTACCGGACAGCTCACAGGCCGAACTCACATCATCGCCCTTACCGGAAGGGTGGAGGTGGGCGACCGGGAGGCCTGTCTGGCGGCGGGAATGGACGATTACCTCATCAAGCCGGTTATGCGCCACGATCTGGTGATGGTGCTCCGGCGCTGGCTGTCCCCGCATGACGAGACGATGCCATCCGCGGCATACGACAAGGCTCCCGGGGGAGTGAGTGAAGAGGCCGAATGTCTTCTCGACCGGGATATTCTGGATGGCATTCGTGCCTTGGAGGCGGGCGGGTCCGAGGGGCTCCTCGACCGTGTCATTGATATTTTTATTTCCGATTCGCCACGGCACCTGCGTGATATGAGGGAGGCCCTGGCGCGGGAGAACCTGCCTGCCGCCCGACGGGCTGCACATACTCTCAAATCCGGGTGCCTCAATCTGGGAGCCGTTGCCCTCGCAGCCTTATGCGGGGAGATGGAGCGACTCGGCGAAGGAGAAGACGTCTTGCCGTTGCGGCTGCTCTCACGTATGGAGTCGGAATTCATAAGGGTGTGCGCCGCGCTGGAGCGCGAGCGCACCGGGGTGTAAGATGCGAAAAGAGGGCAAGGACGGCGCTTCAGCTACCGTGATGATCATTGACGACGATGAGCTGGTGCGCGTTCTTGCCCGGCGCGCAGTAGAGCAGGGGGGCTTCGCGGTGATTGAAGCCGGCGATGGCGTCACCGCCATTGAGATGTTCAGCCGGCTTGTTCCCGACATCATCCTGCTCGATGTAGTAATGCCCGGCATGGGGGGATTTGATGTCTGCCGGCGTATTCGCCGTCTGCCGGGAGGAGACCGCGTCCAGATCCTCGTTATGACGAGTCTCGATGATACCGGTGCCATTGATGAAGCCTACGAGGCAGGGGCTTCGGACTTCCTGGCCAAGCCGATCGACTGGGTTCTGCTGCCCCGCCGTATCCGTTATCTACTGCGCGCCAAACTCGCTTTCGATGAGCTTCACAAGAGCAGGACCATGCTGTACAACGCTCAACGCATTGCTCGCCTGGGAAACTGGGAGTTCGACCTGGAGACCAACGTCTTTACCTGCTCCGAGGAATCGTGCCGCATTTTCGGCATCAGGGACCATCGGCAGGGGAAGAGTCACCGGGCCCTGATGCGCCGGGTGCATCCCGAAGACCGGGTAACGGTCAAGAAGGCCATCTTTCAGGCGTTCCGGACCGGTGTCGGCTACTGCATGGATCACCGGATCGTTCTCGATGATGGTGTTGAGCGGATCGTCAGCCAGCATGCCGAGCTTCTGTCCGCAGATGACGGGCGGACGTCAAGGCTGGTCGGAACGGTCCACGACATAACCGAGCGAACCCTTGCCGAGGAGCGGATTCGCTACCTTGCCCATCACGATACTCTGACGGCACTGCCCAACCGGTTCCAGTTCGAGGAGCGAATGGAACAGGCCCTGGCCTTTGCCCAGCGCAACGGCTTCATGATGGCAGTCCTGTTCCTGGATCTCGACCACTTCAAAAAGGTGAACGATACTCTGGGGCATCATGCGGGCGACCGGCTGCTTCAGGAGGCGGCCGGCCGGCTTATGAAATGCCTGCGGCGCAGCGATACGCTCACCCACGCTTCCCGCGAGGATGCGAGCCCCTTCATCTCCCGCATGGGCGGGGACGAGTTCACCATTCTGCTGACCGATCTGGCCCACCCCCAGGATGCCGCCAGGGTCTCGCAACGCATCATCACCGCCCTGTCCAAGCGTTATGTGATCGGCGGCCACGAGGTTTTCGTGGGGGCAAGCATCGGCATCAGTCTCTTTCCCTCCGACGGCGAGGACTGCGATCAGCTTTTGCGTAACGCGGATACGGCCATGTATCACGCCAAAGAACTGGGCCGCAATACCTATCAGTACTATTCGGGCTCTATGAACGCCATGGCGCTCGAGCGGCTGACCCTGGAAAACAACCTGCGCTGGGCGCTCAAACGGAATGAATTCCGCCTCTGCTACCAACCACAGCTGGATGCGGCCTCGGGGCGCGTGGTGGGGATGGAGGCTCTGCTGAGCTGGCATCGGCCGGGGTGTGATGTAGTCCCGCCTGACGATTTCATCCCCTTGGCCGAGGAAACCGGCCTTATCGCATCGATTGGCGAGTGGGTCCTCTGGAACGCTTGTGCCCAGGCGGTTACCTGGCTCCACGAGGGGCTCCCGCCGGTACGGGTGGCGGTCAATCTTTCCAGCCTCCAATTCCGGTCGCGTCGTTTGGCCGAGTTGGTGAGGAAGGTGCTGCGCGCCACCGGGTTGCCGCCATCGCATCTGGAGCTGGAGATTACCGAGGGGGTCTTCATGTCCAACGAAGAGGATGCTGCTGTTGTCATTCGCGACCTAAAGAAGATGGGGGTCCGCTTTTCCGTCGACGATTTCGGCACCGGCTACTCTTCCCTCAGCAGGCTGTCGCGCTTCCCGCTCGATGCTCTCAAGATCGACCGCTCCTTTGTCCGTGACATTTCAGCCGATCCGGCCGCGGCGGGCCTCACAGCCGCCATTATTGCCATGGCCCGCAATCTCGGCCTGAATGTTATTGCCGAAGGGGTCGAAACCCATGAACAGTTTGCCTTTCTCCGGGCAAACGGCTGCGCCGAAGTACAGGGATTCCTCTTCAGTCAGCCGCTTAACCCTGATGCAGCCGCAGCGTTCCTGCGCGCTCGGTCGCGCTAGGATGCTCCGTCACTCTTTTGCCACGGGCTTCCTCCTTCGCGGGATGAGCATCGGCACCTGGCGCCGGTAGCTGCGATAGGCGTCACCGAATTCCCTTTCGAGCCTCCGCTCCTCCACCACGGCCCCCATCACGAAATATCCCCCTGCCATAAGAGTAAACAAAAGCCATTTCACGGTCATGAGCGGGTTGAAGAGACAAAAGACCATGGCCAGTGTGTAGAGAGGGTGGCGGACTGTGCCATAGCATCCTGTGGTGACCAGTTCGTGGGCGGCATCCTCCCGGCTCGGGTGTCGGATGCCGAGGAAATCCGCCATTCCGGTCCGGGAGACGCAGCGTATCATCTGCAGCAGGGTGAACGCCTGCACCGCATGGAAGGCAAGGCTGGCCGATCCGGGCACCAGGTAGATAACCGGTGACAGGGGCCATGCGGCCATGACCCACCCGAAGGTGACCAAGGCAGCCAGATTGTAGGCTGCTCGATAGAAACGAAATCCCCTCGGAAACATGTTGCCGATGCGCTGCTGAACGCCCGGCAGGGCCGCGATTGAGTGAAGCATGGCAAACAGAAGGAACCGGATGACGAGATCAACGGCTCCGTTCACGACACACCTCGTCCACACACCGGCTTATAGCCTTTAACATGTTGTAATTGTTTATCAAAATAACTCCTTGTATACACCAATTCCTCATGCTAGGATTAGTCACTTTCCCCAGTACAGGAGGGCACATGGCAGTAATTACGATCTCCAGAGAGATGGGTACGGGAGCTTACCAGATTGCCCGCGAGGTGGCCAAGCGCCTCAAACATACCCTTGTCGACGGTAACAAGATCGCGGAGCTTGCGCCCCGTTACGGCCTTGACAAGGAGCTTCTCAAGCGAGTGGACGAAAAGCCTCCGGTCTATATCACTGCCGAGGACCGGATGCACGCCGCGCATCTCAACACGATCGAAATCATAATCCTCGACTGTGTCAAACAGGGAAACGTGATCCTTTACGGTCGCGGCGCCCAGGACCTTCTCTCCGATGTGGAGAATATTCTCAGAATCCGCTTTATCGCCCCCTTTGAGCACCGGGTTGAAAACTTTTCCGAGCGCGAATGGATTGATCCCGACCTGGCGCGGGAACTCATCCGCAAGAGCGACCATCAGCGGGGCGGCTTCATTCATTTTTACTTCAATCGTGACTGGAACGATTCGCTCGGCTATGACCTGACGTTCAACACCGAGCGTATGAGCCAGAGCGCGATTATCGAAAGCATCATCGCGGCGGCAAAGGATTCCCGCCTCAAAGAGGGGGAGGAACGTCTGAAGCAGGTGATCGATGAGACCATCCTTGCCAAGAAGGTGGAAACGGCCTTTCTCAAGTCTGGCGACATTGAGTACATTCATTTCAGGATCAGCGTATCCGGCAAGGTAGTGAGTTTCTCAGGCCACGTGCATTCCGAGGCGGAAAAACGGGAGGCGATCCGCCTCGCTACCGCCGTCGAAGGCGTCGAGAGGGTCGAAGGAGACTTGCAGGTCCTGAACTATAAGTCCCACAAGGGGTAGCCGAAGGTTCCGCACCCTCTGCCTTTCACGTATCAGACACATCCCGGCGCGCCGGCGGTTACCTTCCGCCCGGCGCGCCATTTGCTTCAGGGAGCGGATACCTGCACGACCGAACTGGTTTCGCCACCGGGATTGATGACCTGCAACCGCAGATCTTTGTCGGTCGGATCAACCGGATACCGCTGGTAGACCAGTTTCGAACAGTCCACGTAGATCAGCATGTCTCGTTCCCCTGTTGCCCCTGCCCTGATGCGTTTGCCCCCCCCCGCGTTAAGCCCCAGTTGCAGGCCGCTCTCCTCGATTGACAGCGTCGCCCCCGGCTGGAAGTTCCTGCCCTCGATCACTAGGTTGTAGTAATTCACCGAACTTTCGCCGCGTACTACGCTGAATACTTCTGGGGTACCGCGTACTACGAGGGTGACGGGGGTGGTGACCGTTTCCTCCGCGTTTTTTACCTGTATCTGATGAAGTCCTGCCTGGACGGGGGGGACGATAAAGGAGAGGGCCTGGGGAGAACCGAAACTGCTTCTCACTGCTGCACCGTTGAACAGGACTCTGCTCTCGGCCTGAAAATTCCTGCCGGTAATGGTGACCAACCGCTCACCCGATGGTGAGCATACATCCACGGTTTCGGGGTACAGGCTTTCCACGACCGGTTTCGGCGGCAGCACAGAGAAGTTGTAGGTGCGGCTTGTGATACCGTCTCCCCTTTTGACGAAAAGAGCGTAGAGTCCAGGTTGCAGGCGCGGTATCTCGAAGGAAAGAACGTCCGTGCCGACAAGCCGCGCGGGGATCTCGGTATTGCCGAGGTAGGCCGTGGTTCCGGAGGCAAAGCCGCTCCCTGAGAGGGTTACGGTCGTATTGGGCTCGCCTTGGGCGGGGATAATGCTAAGGATGTTGACCGGTACCGGCTCCGGTGCTTTTGTGGCGGCGGCCGCGGCAATTTGCTTCTGCTTGGCCGGACGAGTGGCGCCTCCGGCGGTGCCGGCAACCAGAACGGCGACCAGCATGAGCGGTACGATCATTCGATGGATCATGAGTTTTCCCTCTGCGCATCGCCTCGACGGGACGACTATCGTGCCCGATCCCGATGCGCCAAGTAGACCACGTCTCGCCGTCGTGTCAACGGTCCAGGGTCATTGCCAGCCAGATACCCGACAGGGCAAAGAGCACGTTCGCCGCCCATGCGGAGATCAGTGGCGGGAGGATGCCGGTCTGGCCGAAGGAAATGAGGATGGAGTTGGTGATGAAATAGGCGAACCCGATGCCGATGCTCGCTGTAATCCCCAGTGCGACCCCGCTTGACCTTCCCCCCCGCAGGGCGAACGGGATGCCCAGAAACGCCATGATGAGCGAGGCGAAGGGGAGGGATATCTTCGAGTGCATCTGGGCCTCGTAGCGGGTGGTGTCATATCCTCCCGCCTTCAGTTTCCGCACGTAATCGCGCAGTTTGAAAAAGCCCATGTTGTCGGCATACTTATCCACCACCTTCAGGTCCTCAATCTTGAGGTTGAGCTCCGCCGGCAGCGAGGCCAGCGTTCTCGTCTCCACCGAAGGCCCGGCGAGCCCCCGGACCGTCACCGTCTTGAAGGTCCACCTCGCACCGTCCCACGTCCCTTCAGCAGCATCAATTCTGCTGACGGGGCGCATGCCGTCCGAAAAGCGCCAGAGGGTGATCCCTCGCAGCGCCTGCCGACCCGGGTCAAACACCCTTGCCATCATGATCGCACTCTCGTCTTTGTGCCAGATGTTGTTCTGGCGGAAAAACGTGTTGGTCCCCTGTTTGCGGATCAGCACCTGGTCCACGTAGCGCATCTGCCGATAGCTGGAAGGCAGCACGAATTCGTTGGAAAAAATTGTGAGGAGGCTGACCGCGGCGGCAATGACGATGAGTGGCGCGCTGATTCTGCCGAGCCCTACGCCACAACCGCGCATGGCGACGATCTCGCTGTTGCGGGAAAGCATGCCGAGGGTGAGGAGCGTGGACATGAGCACTGCCAGCGGGATGACCTGGGTGATGATCTCGGGCAACTTGCAGATGAAGTACTGTATGATGTCGATCCACCGGGGCTGGAAACGGAGGAGCCGGCCGATCTTTTCCAGAAAGTCGATGACTAGGTAAATGGCGACGAAGGACGCCAGGCAGAGTCCCAGAATTTTCAGGTAGGCACCGGCAATGTAGCGGGTCAGAATGGTCACGTCTTCCTCCGCTCAAATCTGTGCCGCACCCATGCCAGGGCCGTTGTCACATACTCTGCCAGGGGGATCGCCCGGTCGAGTGCCGCTCGTTTCAGGAGGAATATCCCGAGGCCGAGGAACAGTACATTGGGGATCCAAACGGCAACGAATGCCGGAGCGATTCCCTTCTCGTTGACGGTTTTGCCGGCGGACATGAGAATGTAGTAGAGCATGAGCAGGATGATGCCGGCGGCAAAACCTCCTGCCCGCCCCGATCTCTGGTTTTGGATACCCAGAGGAACAGCAATGACCGCAAACACTACGCAGGCGAAAGGGAGGGCAAAACGTTTGTGAAGCTCGAAGTGCATCTCGCGGACCAGCTTGGGTTGTTCGCCGGGGGATTTCATGCGGGCAAGGAGCTCGCCCAGGGTCATATCTTCCTCGTTGAGGCGAGCCTTTTGCTGCTCCCGCTGCAGGGCAATGCTCAGATCATAGCTGGTGAATTCCACGAGACGGTAGCCGCCGGTTCCTATGCCCCGATGAATCCCGCCGTTATTCAGCCGCAGGCGAACGATACGTTCTTCGGGGTTGGTAGCCAGCTGGCCGGAAGCGGCGAAGATGGTCGACGGCTCGTCGGGGTTGCGCTCATCATGGATCAGGATGCCGCTGATCCGTCCGGATTTGGGGTCAAAGCCGTCCACGTAGATCACGAGGCCGGGAAATTCGTCGTTAAAGACCTTTTCCGTGATACTCATGGCGGCGCGCGTCTCTATGACACCGTGGAGGAACTTCTTGAACGCGGTGTTGCCCCAGGGAAGCGCGTAGACCGAGACAAACGTAGTGGCGGCGTATGTGATGACCCCGAAGGCGATCACCGGCACGGCGATGGTTCCTATGCTCATGCCGCTGGCCTTCATGGCGGTCACCTCGCTGTCGGCAGAGAGCCGGCCCATGGCCAGGAGCACCGCAAGGAGAAATGCCATGGGAATCGCCACCAGGAAAAATGAAGGAAGCATGTAGAGGATAAGGCGGGTAACGTCGAGGAACGGGACTCCGCGGGCGAAAACCATCTCGGCGAGCTTCAGGAGGCGTCCCATCAGCAGAACAAAGGTGAATACCGTTAGCCCGAGTGCAAAGGGGACCGCGGTTTCAGTGCAGATATAGCGAAACAGGAGTCGGGACATTGGGCAGTCATGATACACGAAGGGGTGCGGCATGTAAATATAAGAGCATAGCCTCGCCAATCTTTGGTGTTGCTAAAGCCGGGCGCTCTGTGGTATATGGATTTGCTGTTCAAATCACGCACGCCTTCCATCGGGCCGGCGGTGTCCCTCGCGGATTCCGGCCATCAACAGGAAGGCGGAGGCACAACCGAAAAGGAGAGAAAGCATGTCGAACATCACCATGAAGGAGCTTCTGGAGGCCGGTGTTCATTTCGGCCACCAGACCAAGAGATGGAACCCGAAGATGAAGCCATATATCTTCGGGGCGCGTAACGGTATTTACATTATCGACCTCCAGAAGACCGTACGCCTCTTCAAGAATGCGTATAATTTCGTTCGTGAGAACGCCCAGGCTGGCGAAACGATGCTCTTCGTGGGCACCAAGAAGCAAGCCCAGGATGCCATCGGCGAAGAAGCAGTCCGTTGTGGCATGTATTTCGTCAACCAGCGCTGGCTTGGCGGCATGCTCACCAACTTCGTCACCGTCAAGCAGAGCATCGACCGCCTCAAGCGGCTGGATGCCATGTTCGCCGACGGCTCCATTGAAGCGTACACCAAGAAGGAAGCTCTGCAGCTTGAAAAAGAGCGGGAGAAGCTGGAAAAGATTCTCGGCGGCATCAAAGGGATGGGCAAGCTTCCCGGCGCGCTCTTCGTGATCGACCCCAAGAATGAGACTATCGCCATCAGCGAGGCCAAGAAGCTGGGTATTCCCGTTGTGGCCGTGGTTGACACCAACTGTGACCCCGATCCCATCGACTATGTAATTCCTGGCAATGACGACGCCATCCGCGCCATTCGCCTGCTCACTTCCAAGATGGCTGACGCGGTCATCGAGGGCTCCCAGGCACGTGACGCCGTTCTTCAGACCGGCGACGAGGAGGCTATGGAAGCCGCTGCGGAAGAGAGTGGCGCCGAGGCCTGATCCGGTCTGATTAATCACATCGCATAATGATCGGGATGGCGCCTCGGCGCCCGTCCCTTCACCAGGGAGGATACAGTGAGCATTACAGCTGCACAGGTCAACGAACTGCGTAAAATCACCGGTGCCGGCCTCATGGACTGCAAGAAGGCCCTCACCGAAACCAACGGCGATCTTGAGCAGGCGGTCGATTACCTCAGGAAAAAGGGTCTTGCTGCCGCTTCCAAAAAGGCGGGCCGGGCAGCCACCGAAGGTGCTGTTGGCTCTTATATTCACGCCGGCGGCAAGATCGGTGTTCTTGTCGAAGTGAACTGCGAGACCGATTTCGTGGCGCGCAACGATAATTTCCAAGCATTCGTGAAGGATATCGCTATGCATATCGCCGCCGCTTCTCCTCAATATGTGCGTCGCGAGGAAGTGCCCGCGGAGCTGCTTGAGCGCGAGAAGGAAATCTACCGCGCCAAGGCCCGTGAGACGGGCAAGCCGGAAAACATCATCGAGAAGATCATCGAGGGGCAGATCAACAAGTTCTACGCTGAGATATGCCTCATGGAGCAGAATTTCGTCAAGGACCCGGACAAGACCGTTCAGCAGTTCCTGAACGAGACTATTTCGTCCATCGGCGAAAACATGTCGGTTAGACGCTTCGCACGCTTCGTTCTGGGCGAAGGGCTTGAAAAGAAAGAATCGGACTTTGCCGCGGAGGTTGCCGCCGCAGCGGGTCTGTAGCAAGGCACACGGGCCGGTCATGAACATGGCCGGCTCTTTTTGCGTTCGCGCCGACAGCGGCGCTTTAACAGCGTGTACGAGGACAGAACATCATGGGTACACCCTACTACGGACGAGTGCTGCTTAAGCTTTCCGGTGAAGCCCTGGCCGGCGATCAGGGATACGGTATCGATCCCCGAACCATTACCGCCATTGCTGCCGAGATTAAGGAAGTTGTGGCCACCGGCTCTCAACTGGCCTTGGTGATCGGCGGCGGTAACATCTTCCGCGGTCTTGCCGCATCTTCCAAGGGAATGGACCGCGCTAGCGCCGACTACATGGGCATGCTTGCGACTATGATCAACTCTCTGGCGATGCAGGATGCTCTAGAGAAGGTCGGTGTCGACACGCGAGTCCAGTCGGCCATCGCCATGCAGGAAGTGGCGGAGCCCTACATCAGGAGGCGGGCCATCCGCCATCTGGAGAAGGGGCGAATCGTTATTTTCGGCGCCGGGACCGGTAATCCCTACTTTACGACCGACACGGCTGCAAGTCTGAGGGCCATGGAAATCGGGGCAGACGTCATTCTCAAGGGGACCAAGGTCGACGGCGTCTATTCGGCCGACCCCAAGAAAGATCCGACTGCAATAAAGTACCCCCGGCTTACCTACCTCGAGGTGCTCAAGAAGGGGCTTCAGGTGATGGACGCCACGGCAACATCGCTCTGCATGGACAATAATCTTCCCATCATCGTGTTTGATATCACCACCTACGGCAATATCAAGAAAGTGGTGTGCGGCGAAGAGATCGGCACCATTGTGAAAGGAGAATGACATGACGAAAGACGTCATCAACGATATGAAGTCTCACATGGAAAAATCGGTCGAATCGTTGCGTCGCGAGTACCAAAAAGTTCGCACCGGTCGGGCAAACACCGGTCTTCTTGACGAGATCAGGGTGGATTTCTACGGTAACCCGTCTCCGCTCAACCAGGTAGCTACTCTTGCCGTACCCGAGCCGCGGACCATCACCATTCAGCCGTGGGAGACAAAGATGATCCCGGTCATCGAGAAGGCGATCCTGAACGCCAACCTCGGCTTCACCCCGTCCAATGACGGTAAGCTCATCCGGATCAGCCTTCCCCCCCTCACCGAGGAACGTCGTAAAGAAATCGTGAAGTCGCTTAAAAAGACGGCTGAGGATGCCAAGATAGCCATTCGGAACATCCGTCGAGACGCCATTGATGGTCTCAAGAAGCTGGAGAAGGACAAAAAGATATCCGAAGACGACCTCAAGCGCGCCGAGAAGGAAGTCCAGGATGTGACGAACGTCTATGTCGCCAAAGTTGATGAGGTCCTGGCACACAAGGAAAAGGAAGTCATGGAGGTGTGAGGAGGCGTGGCCAATGGCCGCGCAACCTGTTAATTTCGTTTTTTTCCTTGCGCCCATACTGCTTTTATGGTTTAATCCCCTTTAACCCCTCGTTTAAAGGGGATTTTTTGTTTCTGGTGACATATGCACGGCCTCATACCCGATAAACTCCCCAGGCACTTGGCCATTATCATGGACGGTAACGGCCGCTGGGCTCAGGAACGGATGCTCACGCGGATCATCGGCCACCAGAAAGGGGTGGAAACGGTCAGGATCATCGTCGAGGAGTGTTCCCGGCTCGGTATCGGATATCTGACGCTATTCGCTTTTTCAGCTGAGAACTGGCTTCGGCCAAAAACCGAGGTCAAGGCGCTGATGGCCCTGCTGAAGAAGTACATTGCATCTGAGGCTGCGCGGATGGATGCGAACAATATCCGGTTTAATGTCATCGGCAACCGTGATGAACTGCCGCCGGATGTGAATAAAGCCGTTCAGGGAGCAATCGACCGGACCAGCGGCAATACCGGTATGATCCTTACTCTGGCACTTTCCTACGGCGCGCGCCAGGAGATCATGACGGCGGCTACGCGGATAGCCTCCGATATTGCTTCCGGCGTGCTCAAGGCCGATGATCTCAGTGAGACTGCCTTTGCCTCGTATCTGTTCACCAGCGGGCTCCCTGATCCCGATTTTCTCATCCGCACGAGCGGAGAGATGAGGATCAGCAATTTTCTTCTTTGGCAGCTGGCCTATACGGAGTTCTACTTCTCCTCGGTCAACTGGCCAGAATTCACGCCGGAGGAACTGTACCGGGCATTGAGCGATTACCAGGCCCGCGAGCGGCGTTTCGGTCGCACAAGCGCCCAGATCAACACGAGGAGCTAGCCATTAAGCGCGTCATTACTGGAGCAATTGCCCTCCCTCTGCTGATTCTGTTCGTCCTCAAGGCGAGCTATGTTCTTTTTGCATCGTTCGTCGTTGTTCTCACGTTTCTTGGGCTCAGCGAATACTATCGTATGGCGCTTCCGGACCGCAGGGCGGAAGGAGTAGCTGCTTCCCTGGCCGGGGCACTTATACCCGCGTTCCTGGCTGCTCAGGATCGTATCATCGAAATGGTTCCTTTCCGCACGTCGGCAACCCTGTTCGCTTTTGTCCTGACGATTGTCTTCCTCGCATTCGCTCTCAGGGTTCTGTTCAGCTTTCGCGATGTCCGGTCGGCCGCAGTCGAAACGGCTCTGTTCGCGACGGGGTTTCTCTACGTGCCGCTGCTCCTGACCCACCTTGCATGGCTGCGCGCTCTTCCGGACGGGGTCGGCTGGATCTTCCTCGTTCTCGTTATCGTCATGTCCGGAGATACGGCAGCGTACTATGTGGGAAGTAATCTGGGCCGCCGCAAGCTTTATCCGTCAGTTAGTCCCAACAAGAGCGTTGAGGGGGCGATCGGCGGATTACTCGGCAGCCTTGCCGGAACCTTTGTGGCGCGTCTTACCTTTTTCCCCGGACTGACCGTCCTTGACTGCATTGCCACGGCGCTCCTGTTGGGAGTTCTCGGTCAGGTCGGCGACCTCTTCGAGTCGTTGCTCAAGCGCAGTTTCGGCGTCAAGGATTCGGGAACGATCGTGCCCGGACACGGCGGCATTCTCGACCGATTGGACAGTATTCTGTTTGCTGTGCCGGCTGCCTACTACTACGCTCTTTTCGTGTTCATGAACCGATAGGTTTGACAGGGTATCCATGAAAAACATCACCATACTCGGATCAACAGGCTCCATTGGGGTCAGCACGCTGGAAGTTGTCTCCGCCCACCCCGACCGCTTCCGTGTCGTTGCTCTCACTGCCGGCAACAACCTTGAGATGCTGAGACAGCAGATCGAGACGTTCCGTCCGCAAATGGTCAGCGTTCTGAGCGAAAAACTGGCCGTTGAACTGGACCGGAGTCTGCCGGGGTACAAGCCGGAGATCCATTATGGCGTTGAAGGGCTTATCGCCGCAGCCACGGCGGGGGATGCCCATATGGTTGTTGCTGCAATAGTCGGTGCCGCCGGGCTGGTTCCGACCGCTGCGGCTATACGGGCTGGCAAAGATGTGGCTCTTGCCAACAAGGAAACCCTGGTCACTGCCGGCAGGCTCATCATGGATCTTGTGCGGGACAAGAATGTCAGACTCTATCCCGTTGACAGTGAACACAGCGCCGTGTTCCAGTCCATGGAAGGACAGAGCCGCAAGGATGTATTGCGGATCATCCTGACCGCTTCGGGCGGGCCCTTCCTGAATCTGCCGCTTGATCAGCTGTCCCGGGTTTCGATCGACGACGCCCTGAACCACCCCAACTGGTCCATGGGGCGCAAGATAACCATCGATTCGGCCACCATGATGAACAAGGGGCTGGAGGTGATCGAGGCTCGCTGGCTTTTCGATACGCCGGCGGAGCGGATCGACGTGAACATTCATCCCCAGAGCATCATCCATTCCATGGTCGAGTATGTGGACGGCAGTGTCATGGCTCAGTTGGGTGTTCCCGACATGAAGGCTCCCATCGCCTATGCGCTGACCTATCCCGAGCGGGTCCCCACCGGGGTGAATCCCCTTGACCTCACCGCTCTGTCCGGGCTCACCTTTTTCAAGCCGGACTATCGCCGCTTTCCCGCCCTGAAGCTTGCCTACGACGCTTTGGCGGCAGGGGAAAGCATGCCCGCGGTCATGAACGCTGCCAATGAGGTGGCGGTAGAGGCTTTTCTGTCCGGGGTGATCGGATTCATCGACATTGCCGCCACTATCGCACGAATCATGGACGCCCATGAGGCACACACCCTTTCCACCATCGAGGAGGCGCTCATCACCGATCGTTGGGCGCGTGAGAAGGCGCGTGAGCTCGTAGGGCTCGTCCGCCGCTAGCCGCAGTACGAGAGGAGACTATGGTCAGCATCATCTCCGCCATCATCGTTTTAGGAATACTGATCTTCGTTCACGAGTTGGGGCACTTCATTTTTGCCAAACTCTTCGGTGTGGGGGTCGAAAAGTTCTCATTGGGATTCGGTCCCAAGCTCATCGGGAAGAAGGTGGGCGAGACCGAGTACCTCATCTCCGCCTTCCCTCTGGGGGGATACGTGAAGATGGTGGGAGAAGGCGCCGAAGGGGAACTTTCCGAAGAGGACAAGGCCCGTTCCTTTGCCGAGAAATCTCCTCTCAAGCGAATCGGTATCGTTGTGGCCGGGCCAGGCTTCAATCTGATCTTTGCCTGGATCGTGTTCATCGCGATCTTCATGATCGGCGTTCCTTCGGTAACCTCCAAGATCGGCGAAGTCGTCAAGGACAAGCCCGCTGCCAAGGCGGGTATCATGGCGAACGACATCATTACCGGCGTTAACGGCAAGGCTGTCTCCCGCTGGGATGAGATGGCGGCTGAGATATCTGCGGGGAAGGGCGCTCCCCTTGTCGTTGAGGTGAAGCGGGGTGAAGTGATCAAGACCTTCCGTGTGACGCCAGAAACGCGGACCGGCAAGAACCTTCTCGGTGAAACCGTTACCACCCCGGTCATCGGTGTGGTGGCCTCTGGCGAAACGGTCATCGACACGTATCCCGCCGGCGAGGCCCTGCAGCGGGGAACCGTTCAGACCGGCAACGTGATCCGGCTTACGGTCGTCTCTCTGGTTAAGATCGTCGAACGGGCTGTTCCCCTCGATACCATCGGCGGACCGATCATGATCGCCAAGATGGCTGGCCAGCAGGCCGAAGCAGGAGGTGTCAGCTTCCTGGCATTCATGGCGCTCCTCTCTATAAACCTGGGCGTCCTCAACCTCCTTCCCATCCCGATTCTGGATGGCGGTCACCTGATATTCTACTTGTGGGAGCTGATTTTCCGCAAACCGGTCAGCATGCGGGCACGGGAGATCGCCCAGCAGGTCGGTCTTGCCCTTCTTATCGGTCTGATGGTGCTGGCATTCTATAACGATATCGCCCGTTACATCGTGGGACAAGGATAGCGTGAAGATCCTCACCATTGACACCTCCACCTCCACGTGCAGTGCGGCACTGAGCATCGACGGCCGGTGCGCGGGCGAATATCTTCTGGAAGCCGAGCGTCATCCGTCGGAGCGTCTGCTGGCAGCCGTAGATATTCTGCTTCGGGATACCGGCATGGAGTTGGAGGAACTGGACGGTTTCGGCGTAGCATTGGGGCCGGGATCGTTCACCGGTGTTCGGATCGGAGTGGCCACGGTCAAGGGGCTGGCCCTGGCAACCGGCAAGCCTGCCGTTGGTTTCTCGTCCCTCGCCATGCTCGCCCTGAACCTCCCCTGGAGCTTGTTGCCGGTTTGCACCCTGTTCGACGCTCGCAAAAAAGAGGTGTACGGGGGGCTCTATAGGGTGACGTCAGCTCCCGAACCGGTTATTGTCGACCGCGTTGCACCGCCTGAACGCTTCCTCGAGGCGATTGAAGGTGAGGCTATATTCGTGGGAGACGGGGCCATCCGGTACCGGGAAGCCATCGAGTCGATCCTGGGACATCGTGCTTTCTTTGCCCCTGCGCACTGTCACCAGCCCCGAGCCTCAGCCGGAGCACTTCTGGCGGGTGAGCTGCTGCGCACAGGCGCGGCTGTCCCGCTGCCGCTTCTTAATCCTACCTACATCAGACCGTCCGAGGCGGAGCTCGCCAGGATGTGCCAAAAGGCGGTATAACGCCATTTTATTGGAGTTGACACCGCACCCCCGGTTGTATTATGTTCACACTTTACCTTACCGACCACGCCAGACTCATCCCCTCTCGACAGAGGGTGATTGGTGCCGGTCCATACTCTGCCAGTCGCGAGGTAAGTTCCCATGCGCAGCGACACTATAAAGAAGGGCGTTGAACGCACGCCGCACCGCGCTCTCATCAAGGGTACCGGCGTCCCCCAGAGCCAGATGGACAAGCCGTTCATCGGCGTCGCCACCAGTTTCACCGATCTGATTCCCGGCCATGTGGGGATGCGCGATCTGGAGCGTTTTATCGAAAAAGGCATCCACTCGGGCGGGGGATACGCCTTTTTCTTCGGCATTCCAGGTGTCTGCGACGGCATCTCCATGGGACACAAGGGGATGCACTACTCGCTTCCCACCCGTGAACTCATTGCCGACATGGTGGAGTCGGTTGCTGAAGCTCATCGGCTCGACGGCCTGGTGCTGCTCACCAATTGCGACAAGATCACGCCCGGCATGCTTATGGCGGCGGCACGACTCAACATTCCTTCGATCGTGGTTACCGCGGGTCCGATGATGGCTGGTCGCGGTACGGAAGGACGCCGTTATTCATTCGTTACCGATACCTTTGAGGCCATGGCCCGCTACAAGGCCGGGGTCATCGACGAGCGTGAGCTTGGAGTCTGCGAGGACAATGCCTGCCCCGGCATGGGATCTTGTCAGGGGCTTTTCACTGCCAATACCATGGCAATTCTGACCGAGACCATGGGCATGAGTCTCCCCCGTTGCGGCACGGCTCTCGCGGTGTCAGCCCTCAAGCGGCGCATCGCCTTTGCGTCCGGGGAGAAGATCGTCGATCTTGTCCGTAACGATATCACTCCGCGTCAGATCCTTACCCGCGATGCTTTTGAGAATGCCATCCGCGTGGACCTTGCGTTGGGTGGCTCATCCAATACGGTGCTCCATCTCCTGGCCATTGCCCGGGAGGCTGGAGTGGACTTGCCACTGGAAACATTTGATACGCTAGCCAAGGAAACCCCCCAGATATCTTCGATGAATCCGGCGGGCGAGTACTTCATGGAGGATCTGGACGCCGGTGGCGGCGTCATGGGTGTACTCCGGCAGCTTGGTTCTCTGGTCCGTGATAACCCGACGGTCATGGGGCTCTCCACTCTCCAGCTCGCTTCAACCGTGGAGTCTGTGGACGAACGAGTCATTCGTCCCCTGTCGAACCCGGTGAAGAAAGAGGGGGGGATCGCCGTCCTCTTCGGCAACCTGGCGCCCAAGGGTGCCGTTGTCAAACAGTCCGGCGTCTCGGATGCCATGATGACATTCGAGGGGACTGCCCGTTGCTTCGATTCTGAAGAGGCGGCCATGGCGGCTCTCATGGGGGGGAGGATCGTTGCCGGCGACGTAGTGGTTATCCGCTACGAGGGCCCCAAGGGGGGGCCGGGCATGCGGGAAATGCTGGCACCCACGGCGACTCTGATGGGGCTCGGCCTCGGCGACTCGGTTGCACTCATCACCGACGGCAGGTTCTCCGGGGGTACCCGCGGTCCCTGTATTGGGCACATTTCTCCCGAGGCCGCTGAAGGCGGCCCCATTGCCCTCGTGGAGGAGGGTGACCGCATCCTGCTCGATATCCCCAACCGTCGGCTGGAACTCCTCGTTGACGAGGCGGTTCTGCAGGAGCGTCGCGCCCGTTGGACGGCGCCCGAGCCGAAGATCAAAACCGGCTGGCTCGCCCGCTATGCGAAGGTGGTGACATCCGCCTACACCGGTGCGGTGACCTCGGCCGACTGAAACTTTTTCCATTTGCCCGCAGGAGGCTTTGCATGAAAATGACAGGAGCGAGAATATTACTCGAATGCCTCAAGCTCGAAGGGGTCGATACCGTGTTCGGCTACCCCGGTGGCACGGTAATCAACATCTATGATGAGCTGTTTTCTTTCAAGGAGATACGTCACATTCTTCCCCGGCACGAACAGGCCGGCGTCCACGCGGCCGACGGTTTTGCACGTGCCACCGGTCGGGTGGGGGTAGCCATCGCCACGTCCGGACCCGGAGCCACCAACACCGTCACCGGCATTGCCACCGCATACATGGATTCTATCCCCGTGGTGGTTATTACCGGCCAGGTGCCCACGGCCCTTATCGGCAACGATGCGTTCCAGGAAGTCGATATTGTCGGCATCACCCGGCCGTGCACCAAGCATAATTTCCTGGTAAAGGATGTGAAAGATATCCCGTCCATCATCAAGAAGGCATTCTATATCGCCCGCACGGGCCGTCCGGGGCCGGTCCTCGTGGATCTTCCCAAGGACGTACAGATCGCCACCGCTGAGTTTCACTACCCGGATTCCATCGAATTGCGGAGCTACAAGCCGACGGTCGAGGGACATCCCAAACAGATCGAAAAGGCCGTCTCCCTCATGCTTGAGGCCAAGAAGCCGGTGATCTACGTGGGTGGTGGGGTCATCTCCGGCGATGCAGCCGGCGAACTCTATGATTTCGCCAAAAAACTCAATATGCCGGTTACCACGACCCTCATGGGACTCGGCTCCTTTCCCGAGGATGATCATCAGGCCCTGCGACTCCTGGGAATGCACGGGACCTACTACGCGAACATGGCAGTAACCAACTGCGATATGCTGTTTGCCGTGGGCGCCCGGTTCGACGACCGCGTAACCGGTAAGGTCGCCACCTTCGCCCCCCACGCGAAGATCATCCACGTCGACGTGGACCCCACGTCCATCAGGAAGAACGTGCGGGTCGACCTCCCCATCGTGGGCGAGGTGAAGAAGGTCCTGTCCCAGATGCTCAAGGTGCTGGAGGAGCAGGGGGACAAGGTGGAGCGCTTTCGCACGGGTATTGAACCCTGGATGGCCGAGATCGAAGGATGGAAGCAGAAGCATCCCATGACCTACAAGCAGACAACCTCGGTCATCAAGCCTCAGTACGTTATTCAGAAGCTGCGGGAGCTTTCCGAGCCCGACGCCATCATCGCCACGGACGTGGGGCAGCACCAGATGTGGACTGCCCAGTTTTTCACCTTCACCAAAGCCCGGACCCTCCTGTCATCGGGTGGTCTCGGCACCATGGGCTACGGTCTGCCTGCAGCCATGGGCGCCCAGGCTGCGTATCCCGATCGCCAGGTTATCGCTATATGCGGAGACGGCGGCTTCCAGATGAATATGCAGGAACTGGCGACACTGGTCCAGAATCGGTTGCCGGTCAAGATCTGTATTCTCAACAACAATTTCCTCGGCATGGTCCGGCAGTGGCAGGAGCTGTTCTTCGACCGCCGCTACTCCCAGACCTGCATGGAGCTGCCCATCGACTTCATCAAGCTGGCAGAGGCCTTCGGTGCGACCGGTCTCCAGGCCTCCAAGGTGGACGAAGTGGAAGGCACCATCAAGAAGGCATTCGAGACGCCCGGACCGGTTATCATGGAGTTCAAGATCGCGCGGGAGGAAAAGGTCCTCCCCATGGTGCCCGCCGGGGCTTCTCTCAATGAAATGGTGCTCAACGCCTAATCGTGCAAGTCGGGTCGGTCGTCGTCGGTGACGCCCGATCCGCTCTCCCATTCCTCAGGAGGCTTCATACATGCGACATACGATCACCGTTCTGGTGGAAAACGAATTCGGTGTTCTCTCTCGCGTGGCCGGTCTCTTCTCCGGCCGCGGCTTCAATATTGACTCACTCTCGGTTGCGCCCACCAATGACGAATCCATCTCCCGCATGACCATTGTCACCCGGGGGGACGACCAGATTCTCGAACAGATCACCAAGCAGCTCAACAAGCTCATCGATGTCATCAAGGTCATTGATTTCACCGACGGGGAAGTGATTGAGCGGGAAATGGCGCTCATCAAGGTGACCGCCGAGGACGATGCCCGGGCTGAGGTGCTGCGGATCGTCGATATTTTCAGATCCAAAATCATTGATGTTACCCCCCGTTCCTTTACCATCGAGGCCACGGGAACGCCGGCCAAGATCGATGCGATCCTTGAACTGCTCCGCCCCCTGGGGCTCAAGGAGCTCGTCAGAACCGGTCCGGCGGCCATCGGGCGCGGCGCCAAGGGGTGGAAAGGGTAGGACCGATTACATTCACCGTTCGTCTCAGGTGTTGATCGAACAAATACAAGGAGGAAAGTGATGAAGATTTATTACGACAAGGACTGCAATCAGAGCGTGCTCAAGGGGAAAAGGGTAGCCGTCATCGGCTACGGCTCCCAGGGCCACGCCCATGCCAATAACCTGAAGGATTCGGGTGTCGACGTGGTGGTCGGTCTCAAGGCCGACTCTTCCTCCGTGGCCAAGGCCACCGGCGCTGGTCTGACGGTTCTCCCCACCGCGGATGCGGTAAAGGGTGCCGATGTGGTTATGATTCTCCTGCCGGACGAGATTCAGGGTGACGTCTACCGCGAGGAAGTCGGCCCCTATCTGAAGCAGGGGGCCTATCTGGCTTTCGGCCACGGTTTCAATATCCATTTCGGTCAGATCACTCCGCGCCCGGACATCAACGTCATCATGGCTGCTCCCAAGGGACCCGGTCACCTGGTGCGTCACGAATACACGAGAGGAGGCGGGGTTCCCTGCCTTATCGCCATTCACCACGACCCGTCCGGCAACTCCCGTGATGTGGCTCTGGCCTATGCTTCCGCCATCGGCGGCGGTCGCGCCGGCATCATCGAGACCTCCTTCAAGGAAGAGACCGAGACCGACCTGTTCGGTGAGCAGGCCGTGCTGTGCGGCGGCATTTCGGCCCTGATCCAGGCTGGCTTCGAAACCCTGGTGGAAGCGGGCTATTCTCCGGAGATGGCTTACTTTGAGTGCCTGCACGAGACCAAGCTCATCGTGGACCTGATCTACGAGGGCGGTATTGCCAACATGCGCTATTCCATCTCCAACACTGCCGAGTACGGCGACCTGACCCGCGGTCCCCGCGTCATCACCGACGAGACCAAGAAGGAAATGAAGCAGATCCTCTGGGAAATCCAGAGTGGACAGTTCGCCAAGGAGTGGATGCTGGAGAACAAGGCCAACAAGCCGACCTTCAACGCGCTGCGCCGCAAGGGGATGGAACACCCCATCGAGGACGTTGGCGCACGGCTCCGCTCCATGATGTCGTGGATCGGTTCGTCCAAGATCGTCGATAAATCCAAAAACTGATACACTCGGTTGCACCCACGGTGAGGCCGGATACGGCGGGAGTTCAGGCTCCACGGCCGCATCCGGCCTCATTTGCCGTTTGACGGGTGGCATCCGGTGTTAAACCCGAGGTCCATTGATGCGGAATGAAAACACCCCCATAGCAGTCGAGGGGTATCCCTTTATCGCCATTGCCGGCGTTCTGACACTCATCCTAGCCGCCGTATCCTGGCATGCTCCCGTTGTCTGGGCGGGGACGGCTTTCTTTCTGACAGTCACGCTGTTCGTTGCCTTTTTCTTCCGCAATCCCGAACGGATAACCCCTGGCAACGAGAATGCCGTAGTTGCACCCGCAGACGGTGTTGTCATCTATCTCGGACCTGCCCGCGAAGAGCACCTGGGAGTGGAAACCACGAAAATCAGCATCTTCATGTCGGTGTTCAACGTCCACATCAACCGTGCACCGGTGAGTGGCACGGTGCTCGACACCTTCTACGTGAAGGGAAAATTTCTCGATGTGCGCGACGATCGCGCGACCTTCGAGAACGAGCAGGCGGGGCTGGTCATTGAGACGGCCCGTGGCCTTCGACTGGCTGTCGTGCAGGTGGCGGGTCTCATTGCCCGGCGTATCGTTTGCTACGCAGGGAAGGGGGACCGGCTCACCAGGGGGGGGCGTTATGGTCTGATCCGGTTCGGTTCGCGTCTCGATATCTATCTGCCGACCACTACCGAGGTCAAGGTCGCTCTAGGCGAGAAGACGGTAGCCGGTGAAACCGTCCTGGGGATTCTGCCATGAATGGTGAAAAAATCGATATGTCGGAGAGTATGCGCAAGGGTATTTATATCCTTCCCAACCTCTTCACCACGGGGAGCCTTTTCGCGGGCTTCTACGGCATGGTCGCTACCATGAACGGCGATTTTAAAACAGCTGCTCTCTGGGTTCTCATTTCCTCCATTTTCGACGGGCTCGACGGAAAAGTTGCACGACTTACCGGCACTTCAAGCAAGTTCGGAGTCGAGTACGATTCGTTGGCCGACGTTGTTGCCTTCGGGGTTGCTCCCGGTCTGCTCATGTACAAGTGGGCGCTCCAGCCTTTCGGACGGCTCGGCTGGCTTGCCGCCTTCCTCTTCGTGGTATGCGGCGCTTTGCGTCTTGCCCGCTTCAACGTGCAGGTCAATACGGTGGAGAACAAGCGGTTCGTTGGCCTTCCCATTCCGGCCGCAGCGAGCATGGTTTCAGCAACGGTGCTTCTTTTCTATCATTTCGGTTGGCCAAGTTCGTACAAAAAGGTAGCGATACTTGCACTCATCTATCTCCTCGCGTTTCTCATGGTGTCGAGCTTCCGCTACTATTCCTTCAAAGATCCGGAGCTGATCAAGCGGCAACCCTTCGCCATGCTGGTGCTGGCCGTGTTGCTTTTGATCGTCATTGCGGCTGAGCCGGTCGTCATGCTCTTCGTTATCTTTTTCTGTTACACTTTTTCAGGGATTATCGGATTTTTCATGAGCCTGCCGCGCCGTCGCCGCTTGGAAAAAGCACTCCATCATCGGCATGCCAAGGATGACCACTGACCTGTTTTGATGTTTTTGGGTATCAAAACAATGTTTGATATCTTGGAACATATCATAATTATGAAGAAAATGTCTTGACAGGTCGAGAAGTCGTTCTCTATTATCACGTAACAATTAATAAACAGGCCGTGAAGAGGAGTAGTAGTCCGACCCCTTATCTTTGTCGGTAGCAGCGAAAATGCCGACGCCAGAGAGCCGGTGCTTGGTGCAAACCGGTATAAGGAAGGACGAACTCGCCTCGGAGCCGCCCCCGCGAAATCGGTCGTTGTCGATTGACGATCCGCAGGTAGTTGGGGCCGTATCCCGCGTTAAGGGAAAATGAGGTTCTTGTGTCGCCGTTTATCGGCGCATGCGAGGACGAAAAAAGGGTGGTACCGCGAGCGCAAGCCTTCGCCCCTTTATTGGGGCGGAGGCTTTTTTAGTATCCGGCCGGTTTTCCGGCTAAGCGACGGTTGCATTCACCGGTGCAGCTGGTATGAAACATCTAACACCAATGAGGAGGTATGCCATGGCAGAGCAGAAAACTATCAAGATATTCGATACAACACTGCGTGACGGAGAACAGTCTCCCGGCAACAGTATGAACATCGAGGAAAAACTCAGGGTTGCCAAGCAGCTCCAAAAACTGAACGTAGATGTAATTGAAGCCGGTTTTCCCATCGCGTCTGAGGGTGACTTTGAAGCGGTCATGCGGGTTGCACAGACCATTAAGGGCCCTGAGATTGCGGGTCTGTGCCGCGCCAACGACAAGGATATAGACAGGGCCTGGGAGGCTCTCAAGTATGCTGGCGAGAAGGGGCGTATCCATACCTTTATTGCCACCTCTGATATCCATATGAAGCACAAGCTGAAGATGTCCCCGTCCCAGGTAATGGATGCGGCGGTAAAGGCGGTGAAGAGGGCTAAGTCGTACACTCCCAACGTGGAGTTTTCCTGCGAGGACGCTGTACGAACCAACCTGAAATTCATGGCCGAGGTGGTAGAGGCAGTCATTGATGCGGGGGTGACCACCGTGAATATCCCCGATACGGTGGGCTATACCATTCCTTTTGAATACTTCAATATCATTAAGTATCTGAAGGAAAACGTTCCCAATATCGAGAAGGCGGTCATATCCGTCCACTGCCACAACGACCTCGGTCTGGCGGTTGCAAACTCCATCGCCGCGGTTCAGGCGGGCGCGGGCCAGGTTGAGTGCACCATCAACGGTATTGGCGAGCGTGCAGGCAACTGTTCCCTGGAAGAGTTTGTCATGGCAATCCGGACTCGCCACGATATCCTTCCCTTTAAGACGAACGTGGCAACGGACCAGATTGTGCCGGCCAGCAGACTTCTTTCTACCATCACCGGCATTGGCGTTCAGCCCAACAAAGCTGTTGTCGGCGCCAATGCCTTTGCTCACGAGTCGGGCATTCATCAACACGGCGTCCTGATGGAAAAGTCCACTTATGAAATTATGACCCCGGAATCGGTTGGGCTCCGGGCCAATGTTCTGGTTCTCGGCAAGCATTCTGGTCGTCACGCTTTTAAAAAGCGCCTTACCGAACTGGGCTATGAGTTGAGCGACGAGGATCTGAATAAAGCCTTCGAGCGGTTCAAGGCTCTTGCGGATATGAAGAAGGAGGTTTTCGACGAAGATCTGGACGCCATCGTGGCGGACGAAGTTATGCGCCCCTCCGAGAAGTATCGGTTGGCACATATCACGGTGACCTGCGGATCGTTTGCGGTGGCAACAGCAACAGTGCAGATGGAGATCGACGGGGTCGCCGTGCGTACTGCAGAGCTGGGGGATGGTCCTGTCGATGCCACACTCAAGGCCATCAAAAAGCTCACCAAGACCAAGGCCCGACTCCAGCAGTACAATGTAGGCTCCATTACCGGTGGTACCGATGCTCAGGGCGAAGTGACAGTGCGCCTCGTTGACGGTGATGAGACGGTGGTCGGCCGCGGTTCATCCACCGACATCATCGAGGCATCGGCAAAAGCCTATATTAACGCCCTCAACCGTCTTCATTTCAGGAAAGAACGGGCACCCGAGAGCCTGTAATCCACAGATGCGACCGCTGTATTACGTGGCGTACGCACGTAAGCAGCGGTCGCCGTCAAGTGCAGCGTATTATAACGCGATTAAACACAAAAAGCCCGCTGGATGAACCAGCGGGCTTTTTGTCGGTTAAGCTATGAGGGCCTTGTTTAGGCCTTCTTGACGTTGGCGGCCTGAAGCCCCTTGGGGCCATTCACCACGTCGAAGGAAACTTGCTCACCCTCGGCGAGGGACTTGAAACCATCCTGCTGGATGGCGGAGAAATGTACGAACACATCCTCGCCATTGTCCTGCTCGATGAACCCAAAACCCTTGGCGTCGTTGAACCACTTAACTCTTCCGATAGCCATTGTCCTACCTCCTTTGTGCCTCCGGATCTGTGCCGGACTTCGTGGGGATGCTGCTTAAGTTTCCGGAGTTTTGAGGCAGGAAAACCGCGAGAGTCGAGGGGACTTTGCTCAGTTTTCAAGGGCTGCAACAACTTCCGAAACTTGCTGCATTGTCACACTAACACTGGCAATTCATCCTGTCAACAAAATTTTGCCCCGTTTCATGGATGGATTCTTTGTGTTAAAACATGTTGATTTTTCTGATGAAAGCTATAAGGAGCCCGTAGTGTTGATGGTCGAACTGAAGCGAGATGCGAGGCAGTTTAAGCAGGTCGGGCTCATCAGCCTCTTCGGGGAGTGGGGGGCAGCAGCTTATGCGAGTGCCCGGCAGGCGCAATTCGGGGAATTCATTTTCGAGTTCATCGATCTGTTCCCGAGTTAGTTCTTTGTTGAGCCGGATGATGAGCCTCTCTTCGAAGAATCGGAGGGAGTGGTAGTTGTGGTAGAACTCTTCGATGACCCTGATGGCCTCATCCTCGTCGCGGGTAATGGTGAAAATGGAGAAATCCTCCGCAGAGATGAACCCTTTGCCGAGGATGCACGAGGTGACGAAATCGAACCAGCGATCCCAGTAACCGTCACTGTCGTCGATAAGAACAAGGGGTTTGGGAGAGGTCTTGCCCGTCTGGATGAGGGTGAAGACTTCCATGGCTTCGTCAAGCGTGCCGAATCCGCCGGGGAAAACGGCGATTGCGTTCGACTCCTTGACAAAGGCGACTTTCCGGTTGAAGAAGTACTTGTAATTTATGAGTCGCGGATTCTGGAGCATCACGGGGTTGGGCTTCTGTTCGAAGGGAAGGCGGATGTTTACGGCAAAGGAGCGGTCGCTGCCGGCGCCTTCATTTCCGGCTTGCATGATACCCGGGCCTCCGCCGGTGATAATCATGTACCCCTTGTCGGCAAGTTTTCGGCTAAAGCGGACGCAGGTCTGATAAATCGGCTCCTGGGGCTCCGTACGGGCCGAGCCGAAGATGGTCACTTTCCGGCTATTGCGGTAGGGGGCGAACACGTTGGTTGTGTAGCGCATCTCCTTCATGGTGTTGTTGAGCAGTTTGAGGTCTGCGGGATAGCTTGTTTCCTGGCCCGATTTGAGAGCGGAAATGATCATTTCACGTATCAGGGTAGGGTGATGGATGGTTCCAGCCTTCTCCATCAGTGTGTCAATGAGTGTGTCGATTTCGCCATTGGTGCGCGTAAAGCTCAGTTCCATGTCTCGCAGACGTCTCCCCGTGAAAAATTTGCGTATCCTAGCATGTCTGCTGTGGTGCAAGCAAATGTTAAACCGCGTCGAACAAATATTACATTGATTTATAAACCCCGTTTGTTTACATTGGCACCACATTCCATCATGTTAGACGCGAGGATAGTTCGAAATGGGGAAAACTATTGCGGAAAAGATTTTTGCCAGTCATCTGGTTGATGAACCCTTTGCCGGCACCAAGGTGCTGAGGCTCGATGTGGTGATGTGTCACGAGATCACCACGCCCATCGCCATTGCCGACCTGATGGCGCGCGGCAAGGATCGGGTTTTCGACCCGACAAAGATCAAGGCGGTCATTGATCACGTGACCCCCAGCAAGGACTCCAAGACGGCCACCCAGGCGAAGATGTTGCGCGATTGGGCGCGGCGCCATGGCATCGTGGACTTTTTCGACGTCGGAGCTAACGGCGTTTGTCATGCACTGTTCCCCGAGAAGGGGTTCATCCGGCCCGGCTATACGGTGATCATGGGCGATTCGCATACCTGTACTCACGGAGCGTTCGGCGCGTTTGCGGCAGGCATCGGCACCACCGATCTCGAGGTCGGCATTCTCAAGGGAGTCTGCGCCTTCCGCGAGCCGAAAACGATCCGCATCAACCTGAACGGCTCTCTGCCTGAAGGGGTGTATGCCAAGGACGTAATCCTCCATGTCATCGGCAGGATTGGTGTGAACGGGGCAACCGACCGGGTAATGGAGTTCCGCGGATCGGTGGTCGACACCATGACCATGGAGTCGCGGATGACACTGTGCAACATGGCCATCGAGGCGGGTGGCACCTCGGGTATCTGTATGCCTGACATGGTGACGGTCGATTACCTCTGGCCCTTCCTCAAGGATGAGTACCAGTCCCGGGAGGCCGCCCTTGCGGCATTCAGCCTGTGGCGGTCCGACGAAGACGCCGTCTACGAGCAGGTGCTTGATTTTGATGTGTCGAGTCTCGAACCCATTGTCACATTTGGCTATAAGCCGGACCAGGTGAAGCCGGTCTCTGAAATTGCCGGTACCCCCGTGGACCAGGTTTATCTCGGCTCCTGCACCAACGGCCGGCTGGAGGATCTGCGCATTGCCGCACGGATTCTCAAGGGAAAGAAGATCGCACCCACGGTACGCGGCATACTCTCTCCCGCCACGCCGAAGATCTACCAGGATGCCATGCGTGAGGGGCTGATCGATATCTTCATGGAAGCCGGCTTCTGTGTGACCAATCCCACCTGCGGCGCCTGTCTCGGCATGAGCAACGGCGTCCTGGCCGAAGGAGAAGTCTGCGCATCGACCACAAACCGTAACTTCATGGGGCGGATGGGCAAGGGGGGGATGGTCCACCTCATGTCTCCGGCAACGAGTGCTGCAACCGCTATCGAGGGTAAGATAGCCGACCCCCGGAAGTATCTGTAGCTTCCATATTCCCAGCAAGGAGACAGACCGATGAAACAGTTTGGCGGCCCCGTGCTCTTTCTCGACCGCTCTGATATCAATACCGACGAGATTATCCCGGCCAAGTATCTGACCGAGATCACCAAGGAAGACCTCAAGCCCTATATCCTGGAAGATCTGAAACTGCCTGGTTTCGATCCCAAGGGGGAAAAGACGAAGACTGCGCGTGTCGTTGTCTCCCGGGCCAATTTCGGGTGCGGCTCATCCCGTGAACACGCGCCGTGGGTGTTCGAGGTGAACGGCATTACAGCTGTGATTGCCGAGTCCTTTGCCCGGATCTTCCGTCAGAACATGTTCAACTGCGGCATGGCTGCCATTGAACTCTCCGCCGATACGATCGAGGGGCTGTTCACCTATGCCGGCTGCGCCGACGCGGCCATCTCCATTGATGTTGCAGGACAAACGCTCACAATCTCGGGGGGGGGAACGTCGGAAACCCACTCCTTCGATATATCACCCTTTGACAAGGCTCTTGTTCTCGCCGGTGGCTGGGTTGACTACGCCGACAGCAAGTATTGAACATCGTTACATTGCATCGGATTGAAGCTTTTCGAGAGCCCGCCGCACGCGGGCTTTTTTTCTGTTCGCGCGGGTTGGGGTCTTTTCTGTTGACTCCCCGGGTTGCCAAGGGTATTAAAGCTGTCTATACATTATTTTGACACGGCGGTTTATACGTGAAGTGCTTTCGTCTCCTGTTTCTGGCATCCCTGGTAACCCTAGTTGCGGCATCGCCGCTCCGGGCCGCCGATGGCGACGGAAGGGAAGGAACGATATTCACCTTTTGGCCTCTGATTGACTACCGGGAAAGTCCGGCCGAGGAGTTCAGCAACCTGTCGATCCTCGGGCCCCTGATCAAGATACAGCGTCAGGGGGATGAGGCGGTCACGGCCATTCGTCCGCTGGTGTATCGCACATCCGTGGAACGGAACGATAGCGTCGGAGCGAGCATCATCTATCCCCTTGCTTCGGTTACCAGTTCGCCGGAGCAGTGGAATCTCCAAGTGCTCCAGCTTTTTCAGGTAAATGAGTTCCGCAGGGATGAACCGGGCGAGACCGAGGACACTTCCATGCTTTTCCCCCTCTATATCAGGGGGGAGTCCAGTGAGCACGGCACGTACACGTCGGTTTTCCCCTTTTATGGAACGCTGTACAATCGGCTTTTCCGGGACGAGATACACTACGTGCTCTTTCCCCTGTACGGCCGAACCGTTGCAAAGGGGACTACGACGCGTCATTATCTCTATCCGTTCTTTGCCACCATCGAGGGACAAGAAGAGTCCGGTTGGCAATTCTGGCCCCTCTACGGCAGGTCGAGCGGCGAAGGGCGCTATGATAAGCAGTTCGTGCTGTGGCCCTTGTACCTCAAGGAGCGCACCGGTCTCGATACGGACAATCCGACCGAGCGACTCACGATGTTTCCCTTTTACGCATCGACGGAGTCGCCCCGGCTATCGTCGCGCTCGTATCTCTGGCCCTTTACCGGATGGTCCAGCGATCACGCGACCGGTCAGGAGGAACGCTATTATCTGTGGCCCTTGATCATGACCGCCCGGGGGGAGAAGCGGGAAGTCGATCGCTTTTTGCCGTTTTATTCACGCGAACAGACCAGGGAGTCGGCTAAGCAGTGGTATCTCTGGCCATTGTTCAATCATGACGAGATCACATCGGACACCTACTGCCGCGATCGGGACCGCCTTCTGTTTTTCCTTTACTCCGACAGCATCGAACGATGGCCGATTGATGGCGCGGAGCGAAGAACTACGGCACTCTGGCCGCTGTTCACGTTCCACCGCAACGAGCGGGGGGTGAAGAGTTTCAGCTTCCCAGCTCCGCTGGAGCCACTGACGCCACGCGAGGGCATCGAGCAGAACTGGGCGCCACTCTGGCGTCTCTATATCCAGAAGTGGAACGATGGCGGCGATTCGGCTGTTTCCTTTCTCTGGAACCTTTACTGGCATGAGAAAAGGGGCAATGACGTGGCATATGAGGTTTTTCCGCTTCTCGCGTACCGCACCCAGGGCGAAGGTTCCGACGTGTCGATCCTGAAAGGTTTCGTGCGTTACCGTTCGTCTGGCGACAAGAGGATGCTCCGTCTGTTCTGGTTGCCCTTCGACCTGGAATGGACGGGAAACAGCCACGAGGTACGGGGAGTGGCGCCTCCCGGCGAAACTCGTATCGAGGCGAGGTGTGAACCCTGATGGGCATGTTTGATCGAGTTGGCAAGAAAGTTCTGTCCTTTCACGAAGTATTGGGTGAAATGCTGATGCTGCTCGGCAGAACGGTATGGTTTTTCCGGGAGGCTCCCCGGAACCTGCCGAGCATTTTCAACCAGATGGCGATCATTGGTTATGAGACTGTGCCTATTGCGTCGGTCATGGCCTTTTTCGTGGGGATGGTCTTGGCGCTCCAGACCGGTGTCGAACTTCAGAAATACGGAACCCAGAACATCATCGGCGGTATCGTGGGGCTTTCCATGGTACGCGAGCTGGGACCGGTCATGACCAGCTTTCTCGTTGCCGGCCGGGTTGGTTCGGCCATGGCGGCGGAGATAGGCGTGATGAAGGTCTATGAGGAGATCGATGCACTCAAGACCCTCGATATCAACCCCGTGCGCTACCTGGCCATGCCGCGGCTTATAGCCTGCCTGGTGTGCGTACCGGCTCTGGTCATCTTCGCCAATGCCGTCGGGATTGTGGGGGGGGCCATCATGAGCCATCTCCATCCGAAGATATTCATTTCCTACTCGACGTATTACGATAGTCTCAAGACGGCCCTCAAGCTGAAGGAGGTGGGGGCTGGCCTGGTGAAGGCAACGGTTTTCGGCGGGATTATCGCGCTCGTTGCCTGTTATACGGGATTCAAGACCAGCGGTGGCGCCCGGGGCATCGCGCAGGCAACGACCCGGGCCGTGGTCTTGTCGTTCATGTTGATTCTGGTGGCCGATTATTTCCTCACCAGGATTCTGATGTAACTAAGATGAGTAGTACGGCCTGTCGGGTGATGGGGAGGAGAGTTCATGGCGTTGTCGACTGAAAAGAAGGTGGGTTTTTTCTTCATGGCCGGATTGGTGGTCCTGGGGGTGATGCTCGAATTGGGCGAGCGGTGGAACCCCTTTGAGAAGAACCTTCCCTATGTGACCTATCTTTCGAGCACCACCGGCCTCAAGGTGGGAGACCCTGTTCGGCTGGCTGGCGTTGAGGTCGGGAAGATTACCCGGATCGATATCGAGGACGGCAGAGTGAAGGTCGGTTTCGAGGTCAAACCCGGGACCCGGATCAAAACCGACTCGGTGGCGACCATCCGGCTTACGAACCTTCTGGGGGGACAGTTTCTGGGGATTTCCTTTGGTACCCAGACCGCCGACATCCTTGCCCCGGGCTCTGAGGTGAAGAGCCGGGAAATTGCCAATATCGACATCATTGTCGACAACGTGAGCGACCTGACCAAGGACGCGCGGACGTTCCTCAATGATCTGAACACCAACCAGAACGAGGTCCTGGGAAAAATCTCGACCATGCTCGACGAGAACAGGGGGAACCTCAAGGGGGCGGTCCAGAATCTCAACAGTATCACCGCAAAGATGGACCGTGGCGAAGGCTCGCTTGCAATGCTGCTGAATGACAAGGCCCTCTATCAAAACACCAATGAGCTTGCCACGAGCCTTAAGACCGTCACCGGGAAGATAGAGCGTGGCGAGGGTTCGCTGGGCAAGCTGGTAAACGAGGATGCTCTGTATGTCGAAGCTAAGGGAGCGTTGGCTGAGTTGAACGCGGGCGCAAAAGATATCAAGGAAATCGCCGCCAAGATCAACAAGGGTGAGGGGAGCGTCGGCAAACTCGTTCATGACGAGGCTCTCTATAACGAGCTGCGTGACGCATCCAAAAACATCAGTGACGTGGCGCGCAAAATCAACGAAGGGCAGGGCACCCTTGGCAAGCTGGTGAACGACGACAAGCTCTACCGTGATACAGCCGCAGCCATGAAGAAACTGGACAAGGCAGCCGACGGGCTCTCCGATTCGGGGCCGATTTCGGTGCTTGGAAGTGTTGTCGGTACGCTGTTTTAACAGGTAACAGCTGAAGCAATGCTGTAACTATTTGTGCGCGGAGCCGTCTGGTGCGGCTCCGCGTTTGTTCGTCAGGAGGATGTATGGAAGACGTTCTACGGATCGCGGTGGGAACCGTGACCATGCGGCCCTACGTATTTGCCTTTTTTGCAGCGTACCTGGTGGCGGCGGTGCCGCACCTCGGCTGGCGCAAGACCCTGCTGTTCACCGCGGCCGGTTATCTGATTTCCTTCGCGTCCGAGTTCAGTTCAATCAATACGGGAATACCCTACGGCTGGTACTACTACATCGATACGACCCGCGACCGGGAGTTGTGGATCGCCGGGGTACCATTTTTCGACTCCCTTTCCTACGTGTTTCTCGCTTACTGCAGCTATGCCACCGCCCTGTTCGTGGTGTCGCCGATCAAGGCGTGGCGGTGGGATCTCGTGACGCTCGAATCACGGTCCATCAGGGGATCCTTTGCCGTTCTCTTTCTCGGCGCCCTGTTTCAGGTCTTTCTCGACATTATTATTGATCCGGTGGCCCTTCAGGGATATCGGTGGTTCCTGGGCCAGATTTACGGATACCGGGAGCCCGGTATCCATTTTGGTGTTCCGATCTCGAACTACGTGGGATGGTGGGTCGTGAGCGTGATCATGGTGTTTGTCCTGCAGCGGATCGATCTGTGGTGCGAAGGAAAGGACGGGAAGCCCGCAGGGGTGGCCAATCCGCCCCTGCGTTCACTCTACGGGCCGATTCTCTATCTGTCGGTGCTCGTCTTCAATCTGGCAGTGACCCTTTGGCTCGGTGAGCACCTCATGGCACTGACCGGGATACTCATCTACGTCCTGGCGGGCTCCATAGCGATTGTTACTATTGTGCGCCGAACCAACCGCTACCGGAAGGAGGAACTGGCCGAACATCTGCGGGATTATCCCTGGTCCGCCGTCTCGGGCCGCTGCGCAAAAGAGTAGGAGGGGGTACAGCGGGTTGTGGCAGGCAGCACCTCGACGAGTTCGATGACGGCCGAGGCCAGCAGTTCGCCGGCCCGCTTCGACGAGCGCGCTAGTCTTATGAGCTGCGGCATGATCCAAGGCTTTCGGAGCAAGGTGGTCACGACCCGGTACGGCTTGATATTCAGCTCGGCATCGGTAAATTCGTCCAGTGAAAAGCCGAACTCTTCTGCCGCATCGTCGGTAATGGCCCGCAGTGCCAGGAGCGGGATACCGCGTTGCGCGGAAATGCTGGCCACGGCGGCTGTTTCCATGTCAAGCACCGGTGATGTTACCGCGGCCGGAATAAGCGGCGCGACAAGATGTTTGGCGAGGATTGCCCCGGAGGTGATGACGGTGCCGGCGGTCACCGCGAGGGAGGTGCGCTGTGCCAGGGCCTTCATGACACTGCAAGCGAGGGGGGCGTCTATCCCGGCTACAAGGGTGAAATCCCTTCCGTCATAGTGCAGACACCAGGTTCCCATTACCAGGTCGCCGACCGACAATCCCGGCAGCACGCCGCCTCCGAATCCGAATGAAACCATAACATCGGGTGAGGCTACCTCGGCAAACCGTTCCGCAACAGATTCTGCCCGCTTCGGCCCCATGCCCGACTGGGCCAGCCAGATATCCGCATCACCCACCTGTGCGCGCCAGAGGGGAAAGGGCTGTTGTGCAAGCAATGTTGCCCCACGCAAACGACGCAGCAGGGGGCGGGTTTCGTCCGGCATGGCAGCAATGAGGCCGATGGTTGTGGGGGGCATGACCGGTCTCCGCATGAGGGGGATGACGGCACTCTATCAGAGCTGATGCGCCCCGGGCAACGCATTTCACTCCTTGACACGTCCCTGCCTTTGCGGTAGCGTAGTACGTCCCACCTGCCGGAAGGGACGCACTCTGCAGTACATCTCTTGCCTTCACTCGGTTAATCTCGTCGGTAACGTCATTTCAACCAGTTGCACGTTTCGCCCCCACAGGGTGCGTGGCGTTCGCGCATGCCGTTCAGGGCGAGTGCAGTATGTGAATGGGACTTCGTATGAACATCACCGCCATAATCCCCGCCCGTTTCGCGTCGACCCGCTTTCCCGGCAAGGCTCTGGCCGACATTGCGGGCAAGCCGATGGTTCAGCATGTGTATGAGCGTACCGCCCGGGCACGTCTTGTGTCTGAGGTTGTCGTGGCAACGGATGATGACCGGATCGCCCAGGCGGTCCGCGGCTTCGGCGGCAGGGTCGAAATGACCTCCCGGGACCACGAGACGGGAACGGATCGTCTCGCCGAGGTGGCCTCGCGCATCGGGGCCGAGATCATCGTGAACGTGCAGGGTGATGAACCGCTCATTGAGCCCGCCATGATCGACGAGGCGATTGCTCCGCTTGCGGAGAATCCTGCCGTTCGCATGGGTACCCTCAAGAGCCGCATCCGGACGCTCCACGACTTTCTGAGTCCCAACGTCGTGAAGGTTGTGACTGATCTGGAGGGGTATGCGCTCTACTTCTCCCGTTCGCCGCTTCCTTTTTTCAGGGACAAGTGGAATGACTTGAAAGACGAGTCCTTTGCATCGGGGCGGCTGCTCTGCTACAAGCATGTGGGGCTCTATGTCTATCGACGCGATTTCCTTATGGAGTTCGCAAAAATGCCACCCACCGCCCTCGAGTTGGCGGAAAAACTCGAACAGCTCCGGGCGCTGGAGAACGGCTGCCGGATCAGGGTGGTTGAAACAGCGCACGAGTCGATCGGCGTCGACACCCCCAACGACCTGGAAAAGGTTCTCGAAAAGTTGAAATAATCTGACTCAGGAGTGTGCATGAAAACCAAGTTCATCTTCGTAACCGGTGGCGTTGTGTCCTCCATCGGCAAAGGGCTTGCCTCGGCGTCGCTCGGGGCGCTGCTGGAGTCCCGCGGCCTGCGGGTAACCATGCAGAAGCTGGACCCTTACATCAACGTTGACCCCGGCACCATGTCGCCGTTCCAGCACGGCGAGGTTTTTGTCACCGACGATGGCGCCGAGACCGACCTGGACCTGGGGCACTACGAACGGTACACCTCTGCCCGGCTCTCCAAACGGAGCAATTTCACCACGGGCCAAGTCTATTTTTCGGTCATCGAGAAGGAACGGCGCGGCGATTATCTGGGGGGGACCGTGCAGGTTATTCCCCATATCACCGACGAGATCAAGCACAAGATCCTGGAGAACGCCAAAGGGGCCGATGTGGCCATCGTGGAGGTCGGGGGAACGGTCGGCGACATCGAATCGCTCCCGTTCCTGGAGGCGATCCGGCAGTTCAAGGCGGACCGGGGGGCGGGGAACGTTCTTTACATTCACGTGACGCTCGTGCCCCACATCAAGACGGCCGGTGAGTTGAAGACCAAGCCGACGCAGCACTCCGTCAAGGAGTTGCGCGAGATCGGTATCCAGCCCGACATTCTCATCTGCCGTTGCGAGATGGAGCTGCCCCGGGACATGAAGGCCAAGATCGCCCTGTTCTGCAACGTGGAAGAGAAGGCGGTCATCACCTCTACCGATGCGGAACATATCTATGCGGTACCCCTGGCGCTTCACAAGGAAGGTCTCGACGAGCAGGTAGTAGAAAAGCTCAACATCTGGACCAAGGCGCCTGATCTCAGTCCCTGGCACAGTGTTGTGGAAAAACTTCGCTCGCCCCTGCGGGGAGAGGTCCGCATTGCCATCGTCGGCAAGTACGTTAATCTCACCGAGTCATACAAGTCCCTGTCCGAAGCCCTTACCCACGGCGGGATCGCCAACGACTGCCGGGTGGTTCTCACCTATCTGGACTCCGAGCGGATCGAAAGCGAGGGGATCGGCAGCTCCTTCGATGACATCGATGCCATCCTGGTGCCGGGAGGGTTCGGCGAGCGGGGAACCGAGGGCAAGATCAAGGCCATCGAGTACGCCCGCACCCAAAAGATTCCTTTCTTCGGCATCTGTCTCGGCATGCAGATGGCGGTGGTGGAGTATGCCCGCAACGTTTGTGGGCTCGAAGATGCCTGTTCCAGCGAGTTCCGTCCCGATTGCGCCAACCCGGTCATCAGTCTGATGGAGGAACAACGCGACATCGACCGGCTGGGCGGCACCATGCGGCTCGGTGCCTATCCCTGCAGCCTTACCAAGGGAACTTTTGCCCAAAAAGCGTACGGGTCCCTGGAAATATCCGAACGTCACCGTCACCGCTACGAGTACAATAACGCCTTCCGTGAGACCCTTGTGGCCAATGGCCTCGTCGTGTCGGGGCTCTACAAGGAAGGGGATCTGGTGGAGATCGTGGAGGTCGCCGACCACCCTTGGTTCCTCGGCTGCCAGTTCCACCCGGAATTCAAGTCAAAGCCGCTTAACCCCCACCCTCTGTTCAGGGCATTTATCGCAGCCGCCCTTGATCGGAAAGACAAAAGGCGATAGGCTGTCAGCCTATCCCCACAGATAAGAGGTTTGCATGACCAGGGAAATTACCATAGGTTCCGTAAAGATTGGTGGCGACCGACCGCTGGTGCTCATCGCCGGCCCCTGTGTGATCGAAAATGAGGCGGCAACCCTGCGTTGCGCCGAGCGCCTAATGACCATCTGCAACGGCGTATCCGTGTCGCTTGTCTTCAAGGCATCCTATGACAAGGCGAATCGCACGTCGGTTACCTCGTTTCGCGGCCCAGGCATGCAGGAGGGGTTGCGCATTCTCCAGAAGGTGAAAGACTCCCTCGGCATCCCTGTCATCTCGGACATCCACTCAATCGAGCAGGTAAAGCCGGCTGCCGAGGTGCTCGACATCATTCAGGTTCCCGCGTTTCTCTGCCGCCAGACCGACCTGGTGGTGGAAGTCGGCCGGACCAATCGGGTGGTTAATGTCAAGAAGGGCCAGTTCATGGCCCCATGGGACATGGAGAACGTCGTCGGCAAGATTCTGTCAACCGGCAATGAGCGTATCATCCTGACGGAGCGCGGGGTAACATTCGGCTACAACAATCTCGTTTCCGACATGCGGAGTCTTCCCATCATGCGCCGCATCGGCTTCCCGGTGGTCTTCGACGCCACCCACAGCGTTCAACTGCCCGGCGGCCAGGGCGGTTCGTCCGGCGGTCAGCGCGAGTTTGTGGAGTACTTGTCCCGGGCCGCGGTCGCCACCGGCATCGACGGCATCTTCATGGAAGTCCACGAAGACCCCGAAAAGGCCCTGTGCGACGGCCCCAACTCGGTGAAGCTCGATGACCTGCCCGCACTGCTCAAGAAGCTGAAGGCAATAGACGCCATCGTAAAATAGATCCCGGGCCAGTCAGTGGCCGGTTACTGAAACGGAAGCATAATGATTCTCGAAGAAGCACGAAAAGTCATACGAATTGAAGCAGAAGCACTCACACGCCTTGCCGATACCATCGACGGCGAGTTTGAAAAGGCGGTGCGCCTCATTCTCGGCACCCGTGGACGGGTTGTCGTTACCGGTATGGGAAAGTCAGGGCTTATCGGCCAAAAAATAGCCTCAACCATGGCGTCCACCGGCACGCCGGCCCTGTTCCTCCACCCGGCGGAGGGGGTCCATGGCGACCTGGGGATGATCATGAAAGGGGATGTGGTCATCGCCATCTCCAACAGCGGCGAAACCGAAGAGGTGGTACGCATCCTCCCGATCATCAAGCGGCTCGGCGCGACTCTCGTCTCCATGTCGGGCAACCCCTCATCCACGCTTGCCAAGGCCGGCGACGTGTTTCTCGATATTTCGGTGACCGAGGAAGCCTGCCCCCTCGGCCTGGCTCCCACCGCATCCACCACTGCAACCCTTGCCATGGGTGATGCCCTTGCAGTGGCTCTTCTCATCGAGCGCGGGTTCAGGCCCGAAGATTTTGCCCTGTTCCATCCGGGCGGCTCCCTGGGGAAGAAACTCCTCCTCACGGTGGGGGACCTGATGCATTCGGGCGACGCCGTGCCGTTGGTGGGCTCCGCCACGCCGATTCGTGATGCCCTGTTTGTCATTACGGCCAAAGGGCTAGGTATTACAGGTGTTTGCGCGGAAGACGGCGCACTGGTTGGGGTGGTCACCGACGGCGATCTGCGGCGCTCTCTCGGTAAAGGCGTCGATATCCTGAATCAGCCCGCCGGAGAGATCATGACCCGCAATCCCAAGAGAATCAATCGCTCTGAGTTGGCAGCCAAGGCTCTCCAGGTAATGGAGTCCCACTCCATAACGTCTCTGTTCGTTTTTGACGATACGGCCGACAACCGGCCGGTGGGAGTCATTCATCTCCATGACCTGTTGCGGGCGGGGTTGGCATGACCGCCGGGGAAAAGGAACTCATGGACGGACGCCTTGCCGGGATCAAGTTGCTGTTGCTCGATGTGGACGGCGTCATGACCGATGGCCGGATCATCTTCGACTCCAATGGAGTTGAGAGCAAGTTCTTCAATGTCAAGGACGGTCACGGCATCAAGATGATTCAGCGGGCCGGTATCCAGGTGGGGATCATTTCGGGTCGCCAGTCGGTGGTGGTTGCCAACCGGGCTGCTGAGCTGGATATCCCGATACTCTATCAAAAAGCCATCGACAAGCTGACACCGTACGGGGAGATTCTCGCCGCCACCGGCCTGGAGGACTCACAGGTCGCCTTTGTGGGTGATGATGTGATCGATATTCCGGTGCTGCGGCGCGTCGGGTTCGCCGCCGCACCTGCCGATGCCGTACCGGAAGTACTGCCGTTTGTGCATTTCACCACCCGCAATCGTGGCGGGTGGGGAGCCGTCCGCGAAGTCTGCGATCTCCTTCTCAGGGCCCAGGGAAAGTGGGACGAGATTACCGCGCGCTATTACCGCTAGAGCGGTATTCATCATGTTCTTCTCCTGAAGCTCACCCTTCAGTATCCCTGCGCCTAAAGCCCCGTCTGTTTTGTCCGAAAAGAGAGTATCTCCCTTCATCATCACCGTGTTCTCCGAAAGGGTGGCACCGGAGCATGTCCATCCTTTCGTAAGGAGCAATCACCATGCTAAAGCGACACGATGGAACCATAGTCGTCATTGATGACGATCCCTACGTGCTCGAAAGCCTGTCGGCGCTTCTTGTTGCCTACGGCTACATCGTGCATCCTTTCGGCCGGGGGGCCGATGCCGTGCATCGTCTCTCCTGCGGCGGTATCGATATTGTCATTACCGATATCAATATGCCCGAGATGACGGGGATCGAAGTCCTGAGGGCTATTCGGAAGTCCAATCCGGATGTTCCGGTGATCCTTATGACCGGTTATGCTGAATTGTCCGTGGCTGTGGAAGCGATCAAGCAGGGCGCTTTCGACTTCATTATCAAGCCCTACGATCCGCTCTACCTTTTTCACGCCGTGGAGAAGGGGATCAATTATTACCGGCTGCTTAAGATCGAAAAGAATTACAAGGCCGAACTGGAAAACACAGTCAAGCAGCGGACGGGCGAACTGGCCGATACCCTTCAGATGCTCAAAAACATGAGCAAGGAGGTTGTGCAGCGTCTCACCGCTGCGGCGGAACTTCGCGACGAGGACACCGGCGCCCACATTTCGCGGATCGGACTCTATGCCAATCATATGGCCCGGGAGCTGGCCATGAGCGATGAATTCATCGATACAATCACGCTCGCGAGCGCCATGCACGATATCGGCAAGATCGGCATTCCCGACTCGATTCTCTTTAAGCCGGGACCGCTTTCCAGTGAAGAGTTCGCGACAATTCGCACTCATACGGTAATCGGTGCGCGCATCCTTCAGGGCTCATCCTACGGCATGCTCCGGATGGCCGAGTCGATTGCCCTTTGTCACCATGAACGGTGGGACGGAACGGGCTATCCCTATGGGGTGAAGGGGGAGAATATCCCCGTGGAAGGACGTATTGTCATGCTCGTGGATCAGTATGATGCTCTGCGCAGCCCCCGGGTCTACAAGCCGCCGTATGACCATGAAACCGCGTGCAGGATCATCCTGGAGGGCGATGGCCGGACCATGCCGGAGCACTTCGATCCGGCGATACTCAGGGCCTTTCGAAACATCGCCGGCCGTTTTGATGAGATATTCGAGGGGGAAAGTCACTCTGGTGAGGGCGGGACCGCAGGGGCTTCTGCGGCTACTGTCGCGGATTTACGGAATATGAGCAATTAGTACTACAATCTTTGTGCCAAAACTAACTCAAAATATTGATATTCCTTTACAGGGTAAGGGGGAGATGGTATACTGCCCCTGTTTTTATGGTAAAGACCAGTAAAATCAGGCACATTCTTGCCGTTGTCATTATCCTTGTAACGCTTTATCTCGTGGCGTCGCTTGCCATTCGTTTGGTGGGCGGCAACGAGAAAGAGGCGGGATTGCCCAAACTGCCCCGCAACATAGATCTCTCACTGAAGACCCTTCATTATGCCGAAACGCGGGAAGGGGTAAAAAAGTGGGACCTCTACGCCGACAGGGGCGAATATGACCGGCAACGCGACGTGACACTCCTGACAGGGGTGCGGATCGTGTTTCCCGGCACGGACAAGACGGGTGAGATCACCCTCAGGTCGGACAAGGCCGAGTACTTCAACGCCACCAAAGACGTGACGCTTACGGGAAACATACATGCCCGAAGCACGTCCGGCATGGAGTTTACGACCGGCAGGGCGTCCTACCGGGCGTCGCGTCAGCTTGTGGTAACCGATGACCGGGTCAGCTTCCGGGATGCCCGGTTTGCCGTTGAAGGGGTTGGAATGGAGTTTCTTGTCCCGACCCGCACCTTGCGGATACTGAACGATGTGCGGGCGACCATCGCGCCCGCCCCAAAGGATTGAAATGAAGCGGACGATCATCTCCGCGCTTTTCCTGCTGACCGTAACGGCGATGGCCGTTGCCGGACCATTGCCGGCCAGTCGGGGGGGGCAGCCGATAACAGTCAAGTCCAACGAACTTTCCGCCGACAGTCGTAATCGGACCGCTACGTTCAGCGGCAAGGTTACGGCCAGGCAGGGCGATCTGACCATTTACTCCGATCGCCTCATTGTTCACTACCGTGATGACGGGGGCGACGTCGAGAAGGTCGAGGCGGTCGGCAACGTTAAGATCGTCCAGGGCAACCGGCTTGCCACGGCCAAGGAGGGAGTTTACTACAATACGGAGCAGAAGATCGTCCTGAGTGGTGATCCCAAGGTGTATCAGGGAGAAAACATGATCTCCGGCAAGGTTATCACGTACTTCGTCAACGAAGAGCGGAGCGTTGTGACCGGTGGCGGCGATTCCCGGGTCGAGGCTGTCATCCATCCGACGGATAAGGGGAAGAATGGCGGCACGAAGCGTTGAAACGGCCCTCAGAGCACATGGCCTGAAAAAATCGTTCGGCAAGCGCACGGTGGTAAATGGTGTCGATCTCCTGGTGGCACCCGGCACCGTCGTTGGCTTGCTGGGCCCCAACGGTGCGGGCAAGACGACCACGTTTTACATGGTTGTGGGGCTCTGCCGTCCCGACGGCGGACAGGTCGTTCTCGGCGAAGAGGACATCACGGCTCTGCCCATGTACCAGCGGGCGCGACGGGGCATCAGTTACCTCCCCCAGGAGCCGTCAGTATTCCGTAAGCTCACGGTCGAGGAGAACCTGCTCGCTGTTCTGGAGACCATGGATTACTCGCCGTCAGAACGGAGGGAGAGGGCCGACGAGCTTCTGGTCGAGTTCAAGATAAGCCACATCGCGCGGAGCAAGGGCTATTCCCTTTCCGGCGGCGAACGGAGGCGGGTCGAAATCGCCCGCGCCCTCGCAACTAGTCCGTCGTACATTCTTCTCGACGAGCCCTTCGCCGGCATCGACCCCATTGCGGTCATCGATATCCAGGGGATCATCACGGCCCTCAAGGAGAGCGGCATCGGTATTCTGATCTCGGATCACAACGTGCGCGAGACCCTCGGTGTATGCGACAGCGCCTACATCATGAATTCCGGAGAAGTCATAGAGCACGGCGACCCGGTCGCCATTGCCGAAAGCAGGACAGCCCGGGAGATTTACCTGGGAGAATCATTCAGACTCTAGCGGCGGCCGGATCCCGGTACTCAACCCCTTGCCGACGGGTTGCCAGCCGGTTCTGCAGCCGGATCTTCCTTCAAAGGTGTGTTATGTATGGCCATTGAAATGCGCCAACAGATGAAGATGACCCAGCAGCTGGTGATGACGCCCCAGTTGCAGCAGGCCATCAAACTTCTCCAGCTGTCACGGCTGGAGCTTCAGGATCTGGTCCGTCAGGAGATGGAAGAGAATCCGCTTCTGGAAGAGTCTCAGGAGGCTGAAGAGGTCAAGGAACAGGATCTGGTCGAACTTTCCGAAAAGGAGGATGCTCCCGCTCCGGCTGAACAGGATTTTCGCGAGGTCACCACGGGGGAAGAGACCCGGGAGTCGGACTGGGACAGCTACCTTGAGGGTTACAATTACAGTTCCGGCGAACAGTACTACGATGATGAAGATCGTCCATCCTACGAAAACATTCTGACACGCAAAGGGACCCTTGCCGATCATCTCATGTGGCAGCTCAATATGACCAAGTTGAGCGATGAAGAGGCACGGGCCAGCGCGGAGATTATCGGCAACATAGATGAAGACGGCTACCTGCGCGCTACGGTTGAGGAAGTCGCCCTGGCATGCTCCGTAAGCGAATCCGTGGCGGAATCGGCTTTGAAGAAGATCCAGGAGTTTGACCCCATGGGGGTGGGGGCTCGTAGCCTGAGGGAATGTCTCCTGATCCAGGTGGAGCAGCTCGGCATGGCGGGGAGCGTTGTGGACGGCATCCTCCGCAATCACCTCCACGACTTGGAGACCCGCAAGTACAAACAAATTGCCAAGTCTCTCGGGGTCGACGTGGACAGCATCCTGATGGCCGCCAAGATTATCGCCGGCCTGGACCCGAAACCGGGCCGAGTCTATGGCTCCGAAGATGTCCACTACATTTCGGCCGATATATTTGTCTATAAAATCGCTGACGACTATGTCGTCGTGCTTAATGACGAAGGCCTTCCCAATCTGAGAATCAGCCCCTTTTATGCCGGCGAGATCAAAAACGGTGCCGCCGTCGACGCCAAGGCCGAGGAGTACATCAACGAAAAGTCCCGCTCCGCCATGTGGCTCATCAAGAGCATCCACCAGCGGCAGAGAACCATCTACAAGGTTGCGAAGAGCATTGTGAAGTTCCAGCGCGAGTTTCTCGACCGCGGGATAGAACACCTTCGCCCCCTGGTGCTCAGGGACGTAGCCGAGGATATCGGCATGCACGAGTCGACCATCAGCCGCGTCACCACCAACAAGTACATGCAAACCCCCCAGGGGCTCTTCGAGATGAAGTACTTTTTCAATAGCGGCATTTCAACTACCGAAGGAGATTTCATCGCTTCAGAGAGCGTCAAGAACAAGATCAAGGAAATCGTTGATTCCGAGGATCCCCGAAAGCCGTACAGCGACCAGCGTATCGCCGAATTGCTTTCGGCGCACACCATCAACATCGCCCGACGAACCGTAACGAAATACCGCGAGATGTTGAAAATCGGCTCGTCATCCGAGCGCAAACGTCATTTTTGACCAGCTGACATTTTGATTTATTCTTTCGATGTTCCGGGTTGAAGGATCGTCATTTCGTGCTTTGATTACAGTGAAGACCACGAAAGACGGTTGGTCCCGGAACGCGGCCATTACAGCAAGGAGGAAGTCATGCAGATTACGACGACATTCAGACACATGGAGCAGAGCGAGGCCCTTAAGAGCTACGCCGCTGAAAAGCTGGAGAGGGTAAAGAAATATATCGATGAGCCGATTACCGCTCAGGTATTTCTCACGGTGGAGAAGATCCGCCACATCGCCGAAGTGACCCTTACCGCCAAGGGAATTACCATCAAGGCTGCGGAAGAAACCAATGACATGTATGCCGCACTGGATGCGGTGATCGACAAGATTGAGCGCCAGCTTCGCCGCTACAAAGAGCGGCTCAAAGAGCACAAGCCGTCCGCCGACGATCGGGCCCTGGAAATCCAGAAGAGCGTTGTTACGGCCGAAAGCATCGAGCAACGGACCGAACCCGTCGTGATCAGGAGCAAGACCATCTCCATCAAGCCTATGTCCGTGGAAGAGGCTGTGATGCAAATGGATCTTCTGCACAAGGATTTTCTCGTGTTCACCGACGCATCCACTGAGGCTATCAATGTTGTCTATCGCAGGAAGGACGGCAACTACGGTCTCATCGAGCCCCAGCGCAAGTAGGCTGACCCTGTCGGCGGCCGGAGGAATTACGGAGATTTGGTAAGTCCGGCCATCGTGAGTCGATCATTACGGGGATTCACATCATCCGGCGAGTTGACAGACAACTCGCCGGATGTGTGCTTTCCCGGTTACCGGAGCGGGCCGGCATGGTTCCGCACCCAGGAAAACCACCGTTGAACAGCATCAGTCTCGCTATTCAGGATCTTCTCGACGATACGGAGTACGGGCTCGAACTCGTGCTGCTCGCCGGTGGCGCGGGTGTGGGGCACCGCATTCACAGTTCCCGCATCCAGAAGCCGGGGCTCGCCCTTACCGGCTATACTGAGCATCTGCACCCCGACCGGGTCCAGGTGCTCGGCAATACGGAGATTTCGTATCTCCAGCAAATTTCGGAACAGCAGGCACTCATCCATATCCAAAAGCTCTGCAGCTACCCCATCTCTTGCTTTATCGTTACCAAGGGACTCGATCCGCCCGGTTTTCTCAAGGCAGAAGCGGAAAGGGCCGGGATTCCCCTGTTGGTGACGCCGCACCAGTCCTCCACCTTTATTTCGCTGATCACGAAATTTCTGGAAGAGCGTCTTCTCCCCACTACCCACATTCACGGTGTTCTGGTTGATGTCCTGGGGGTAGGGGTGCTGATCCTGGGTAAGAGCGGCATCGGCAAGAGCGAGTGCGCCCTTGATCTCGTGATCCGGGGACATCGCCTGGTGGCGGACGATGTGGTGTATGTCAAGAAGAAGATGCCGGCGGCGCTGGTGGGTCAGGCAGCCGAAGCGATCCAGCATCACATGGAGATCCGGGGGCTCGGTGTCATCAACATCAAGAATCTGTTCGGCGTTTCTTCCATTCGCGAAAAAAAGATCATCGACATGGTGATCGAACTCGTCGATTGGGATCCTGTCCAGGAGTACGACCGCCTCGGCCTGGATGACGAGGTGTATGCCATCCTTGACGTGGAACTGCCCCACATTAAGATTCCCGTCCGTCCGGGCCGCAACCTTACCTCCATCATTGAAGTGGCGGCTCGCAATCACCTTCTCAAGGGCATGGGCTATCACTCCGCCCGCGAATTCCACGAAAAACTTCTGGCCCGCATGGAAGTCCGCCCACTCGGAAACGAGGTGGAATAGCCATGCGCGTTCTGGTGATCACAGGGCTTTCGGGCTCCGGTAAATCGACGGCGGTGCGTGTACTGGAGGACGAGGGGTTTTTCTGCGTCGACAACCTTCCGGTTCTTCTGTTTCCAACCATCATTGATCTGGTCTGTCGCTCGGGTGAGAATGTGGCAGGCGTGGCGTTGGTCATGGATATCCGCGGCCGGGACTTCATCAAGGGATTCGAGAAAGTCTTCCAGCAGATCAGTGAAGCCGGACACACGGTGGAGGTAATCTTTTTTGATGCCACTGACGAGGTGCTGGTCCGCCGGTTTTCAGAAACCCGCCGTCGCCACCCGGCCCTGGAAAGTGGGTCGGTGCCGGAGGGGATTCGCTACGAGCGCGAACAACTGGCCGGACTCAGAAGGCTCGCCACGCATGTGATCGATACGTCGGAGCTGAACGTGCACCAGTTGAAGGAGCTGGTCCACTCCCGCATCAAGGGCGAGTCGGGAACGCGACCCCTGACAATTCACCTGCAATCCTTTGGCTATCGGTTCGGGATTCCCCTAGAGTCGGATATAGTGATGGATGTCCGCTTTCTTCCCAACCCACATTTTGTGCCGGAACTGAAGGCGGGTACAGGACTGGACGAGAACGTCCGCACCTATGTACTGGAAAAACCGGAAACCCGGCAATTCCTTGAGCGCTTCATGGACCTCCTGGAGTTTCTCGTCCCCTCCTACCAGCGCGAGGGGAAATCATACCTGACCGTTTCCGTGGGATGCACCGGCGGCCGGCACCGTTCAGTCGCCATTGTCGAAGAGTTGCGGGCATTCTTTGCCGGCCTCGGTTTGGTGGTGAAAGTGTCTCATAGGGACAAGGAAAAAGGATGACTATAATGATTGGACTTGTGCTTGTAACTCACGCCGGCCTTGCGAAGGAACTGCTGAAGGCCGCCGAAATGATAGTGGGCCCCATCGAAGAGGCTCAAGCAATAGGTATTGAGCAGGGAGACCAAGTGGAAGGCATCATGGACAGGATATCTGCCGCCGTCAAACAGGTATCCGGCAATGGCGCCATCATTATGACCGACATGTTTGGCGGCACGCCCTCCAATATGAGCCTTTCTTTTCTCGAAGGAGAGCGGGTGGAGGTGCTCACGGGGGTCAATCTCCCGATGGTGATCAAATTTGCGAGTGATCGGCAGAGAGCCACAGTCGCGGAACTGGCGGGCTCGCTCAGGGACTGCGGGCGGGAGAGCATAGCCGTAGCCGGCGATTATCTGAAATGATCCGAGGTAGCCAGCGAAATGCTTGAGAGGGAATTCACCATAGTAAACAAGCTCGGCCTGCACGCACGGGCATCCGCCCTGCTTGTCAAAACGGCCAGCCGGTTCCATTCCGACATCAAGATCGAGCGGGAAGGCGTCGAGGTGAACGGCAAGAGTATCATGGGAATAATGATGCTTGCCGCTGCCAAGGGGACGACCATCCGTGTCCGGGTGGCGGGCGACGATGAGGATGAGGCCATGGCCTCACTCGACGAGATTATCACTAATGGGTTCGGCGAGGAGTGAAACCAGGGTATTCAGCGGCATAGGTGCGTCGCCGGGGATTGCCATCGGCACTGCCCGCGTCACCGACCGCAGCCGTGTAATGGTGGTCGAAGCCTCAGTGCCACCCGAAGATATCCCGGGTGAGGTGGTTCGATTTACCGCTGCCCTGTCACGTTCGCGGGACGACCTGCTGGCCCTCAAGGAGTCTATCGCCGCCCGCAGGGGCGCAGAGCACCTCTATGTGGTTGACGCCCACCTTCTGATCCTCGACGACTCCATGCTGCGCCAGGGCACGATCGATCTCATCGAGAGGGATGGGGTCAACGCCGAGGCGGCACTCAAGAAAAATCTCGACAAGTTCAAGGAGTTCTTTGCTGGGATCGATGACGATTACCTGCGGGAGCGTTTCGGGGATGTGGAAACCGTGGTCGAGAGGATTCTGCGTCACATGGTCGGCAAACGTCATGAGCGTATTGACGCCATCGACGAGGGGAAGCGGCTCATTGTCGCCCATGACCTCTCTCCCACCGACATCCTCCAGATGGACAAGGAAAAAGTCGTCGGTTTTGTTACCGACCTGGGTGGAAAGACCTCTCACACGTCCATATTGGCCCGCGCCTTCGAGATTCCCGCGGTTGTCGGCCTCGAAACCATCACGGTCGAGGATATCGATGGCCTGCCGATCATCATCGACGGCACCACCGGCACCATTGTCGTCAATCCCTCCGAAGAGACCTTCCGCGATTACCTGCGGAGAAAACAACACTACGACTACCTCGAACAGGAACTCCTGAAGCTCAAGGACCTGCCTGCCGTGACCCTGGACGGTCACAGCATGAGACTCATGGGGAATATCGAGTTTCCCGAGGAAATTCCTTCCCTCAAGGGCCACGGCGGCCAGGGCGTGGGACTCTACCGCACCGAGATGCTCTACATGAATCGCCCGGGGCTCCCCGACGAAGAAGAGCAGTACCGGGCCTATGCAACCATCGTAGAGAATGTCGCGCCCGAGCCGGTCACCATAAGGACCCTCGACATCGGCGGAGATAAGCTGGCCACCGATCTGCACCTGGAAGACGAGATGAACCCTGCCATGGGGTTGCGCGCCATCCGTTTGTCCCTCCGCAGGCCGGAAGTTTTCAAGTCCCAGCTGAGAGCGATACTTCGGGCCGGTTGCAAGGGGAGTGTGCGACTCTTTTTCCCCATGATTTCAGGCATCGAAGAGGTGCGGAGCGCCAAGGCAGTTCTCCGTGAATGCATGGAAGAGCTGCGTTCGGCCGGTATTCCCTTTGACGAGAAGATCGAGACGGGAATAATGATCGAGGTGCCGTCCGCGGTTACCATCGCCGACCTGCTGGCGCGCGAGGTGGATTTCTTCAGTGTCGGTACCAATGACCTGATCCAGTACTCGCTGGCCATCGATCGGACTAATGAGCACCTGGCGCATCTGTATCAACCGTTGCACCCCGCCATTCTCCGTTCCCTCAAAACCGTTGCCGATGCGGCCCATGCCGCGGGAATCCGTGTCTGCATGTGTGGTGAAATGGCGGGCGAACCACTCTACTTGCCAATCCTGCTTGGTCTCGGGTTTGATGAGCTGTCGATGACAGCCGTGTCCATTCCCCGGGTCAAGAAGATTCTTCGCCGCGCCAGACGTTCCGACGCCGAGCGGTTGGTTGCCCGCGCGCTCACCTTTGCCACCGCAGCCGAGGTGGAGTCCTTTGTTAAAAGCGAGATTTCGGCGCGTTTTTCCGAGAGTTTCGACTGATCGCCCCGGTTTTAGCCCTTGACTTTTCTCTCATCCACTCGATACAATCCATAGTCTTTTCCAAGCGCTACCCTTATACATCACACGAGGAGGAATGAACCACGATGGAGATGAAGGATTATATTTTCACGTCCGAATCGGTATCCGAAGGTCACCCCGACAAGGTTGCCGACCAGGTTTCGGATGCCATTCTCGATGCGATACTTACTCAGGACAAAAGGGCGAGGGTTGCCTGTGAAACGCTTGTTACCACCGGCATGGCGGTAATCGCCGGCGAAATCACCACCACAGCGGTGGTCGACTACCCGAAGGTCGTGCGCGAGACCATCAAGGAGATCGGCTACAACGATTCGGCCATGGGCTTCGACTGGGAAACCTGCGCGGTCCTTGTCTCCATTGACAAGCAATCCCCCGACATCTCCCAGGGCGTCACCGAGGGGGAAGGGATGTTCAAGGAGCAGGGCGCGGGCGACCAGGGGCTTATGTTCGGCTATGCCTGCAATGAAACTCCCGAGCTTATGCCGATGACCATCATGTACTCGCACCGGCTGACCCAGAAGCTGGCCGAAGTCCGCAAAAACGGAACCCTCGATTTCCTTCGCCCCGACTCCAAATCGCAGGTTTCCATCCAGTATGTCGACGACAGGCCGGTCCGGGTCGACACGGTGGTCATCTCCTCCCAGCACACGCCGGAAGTCTCCTATGAAACCATCAAGGAAGGGATCATCGAGGAGGTCGTCAAGAAGATCATCCCCGTGGAGCTCATGGACGACAAGACCCGCTTCCTCATCAACCCCACCGGCCGGTTCGTGATCGGTGGTCCCATGGGCGACTGCGGCCTCACGGGTCGCAAGATCATCGTCGACAGCTACGGCGGTCACGGTGCCCACGGCGGCGGCGCCTTCTCGGGTAAGGATCCTTCCAAAGTCGACCGGTCAGCTGCCTACATGGGGCGTTACGTGGCCAAGAACCTGGTTGCGGCAGGGCTGTGCGAGCGCTGCGAAGTTCAGGTCGCCTATGCCATCGGCGTGGCCGAGCCCGTGTCGGTCATGGTCGACACTGCGGGTACCGGCAAAATTCCGTCCGCACGAATCGCGGAGATCATCCGTGAGGTTTTTGATCTGCGTCCCCGCGCCATCATCGAGCAGCTCGACCTGCTTCGCCCGATTTACCGCAAGACCGCGGCCTACGGCCATTTCGGCCGCGAACTCCCCGAATTCACCTGGGAGCGGACCGACAAGATCGATATCATCCGCCAGAAGGCTGGAATCTAAGGGATCGATTTCGAATACTAGTCCTAACAAGAAAGGCCGGAAGGTTATCCCTCCGGCCTTTTGCATTCCCAGTCTCCGGGCGGCCCCTGTGGCCCCTTATTCCCCGTTGCCACCTTTCCTGCTAAAGCGGTATCCCACCCCCCTGACGGTCTGGAAATAGACCGGTTTTGCCGGATTCGGCTCAAAGTACTTACGCAGCCGGACAATGAAATTGTCGAGCGTGCGGGTTTCGGTGTCGGAACTGTAGCCCCACACGTTTTCCAGAATCTCTCCCCGCGGGATCGCTTCCCCCTCACGATGAAAGAAAAGCGACAGCATCTTGACCTCCAGTTCGGTCAAATCCACTTCCCCTTGGGCGGTCCGCGCATGGTAGGAGAGGAGAAAAACTTCGTTGTCGCCGAACCGGTATCCCTCTTCCACCGGCTCAGGCCGATACCAAGCCGAGCGGCGCAGCATGCCGCGCACGCGAAGAAGAAATTCGTTCAGGTTGAACGGTTTGGTCAGATAATCGTCCGCACCCCGATCGAGGCCCGTGATCCGGTCGCCGTCATCGGCCCGGGCGGTGAGGATGAGTATCGGCACGCGCGCGTCGGTGGCACGCACCCGCTCGCATACGGTGAACCCGTCGATTCCCGGCAGCATGACGTCGAGGATGATGAGCGCAAACCGGTCATAGGTCAGCCGTTCCAGAGCAGCCTCGCCGCTCTCCACGTGGCTCACGCGGTATCCTTCCATCTCCAGGTTGAAGCAGATCCCCCGAGCCAGGTGGATTTCGTCTTCAACGAGCAAAATGTGCGGCTTGTCCTCGGTCATTGACGATCCCCTCCGCGGGCTAGCGGGAGTGTAATGGTGAAGGTCGTTCCCATGCCATTTCCTCTGCTCGAAACGGCGACTCGCCCTCCATGCTCCCGGATGACCGATTTAACGATCCAGAGTCCCAGGCCGGTTCCCCGGATGGTTTCGCCCGGTCTGCGGACCCGGTAGAACATCTTGAAAATCTTCTTGATGTCGTGGGGGTCGATGCCAACGCCCTGATCGCTGAAGGTGAGGATACAGTCATTGCCGGAGCGGGTCAGGGCAACCCTGATATCGGGAGCTCCGGGGCTGTAAAGGACTGCGTTTTCGAAGAGATTTCGCAGTGCCGTTTCCATGGCGTCCGCATCGATGGCCGCCCGGATTCCCTCGTCTATCCGGAGCGTCAGGTTTCCTCCCTCGGGCAGATGCTGTTCCAGGCGCTCCAGGGAGCGGACAAGGAAGGCGGAAAAGTCGACGACGGTTTGCTGGGTCGTGCGGAGCTTTTGCTCAAGCTTTGCCGCCATGAGGAAGTTGCTGATGAGGTTGTCGAGGCGCTCGGTGTCCTCAAGCATGGTGTCGAGGAACCGCTCCAGCTTGTCGGGCGGCGGCTTGCGCAGCCGGATCGTCTCAAGGTGGAGCTTGATGGATGCCAGCGGCGACTTGAGCTCGTGGGTGACCTGGGAGATGAATTCCTTCTGCTCACGATAGAGGTTGGACTGGCGGCGCCAGAAGATGAAGAGCGCATAGACCCCGGCCAGGATGAGCACCAGCAGGATGAGCCCTTCCACGAGCACCATCCAGTCGAAACCGCGGCCGAGCAGCTCGGGCCGGTAGCGAAGGGCCAGTTCCCGGAACTCCTTGTGGCGCCCCACGAACCAGTAGATCCAGTAGAAGACGAAGAGTCCCCATATCACCTGGATGCCGATAAGAGCGAAAAGCGGATTGGCAAGCTTCCTGAGCCATCTCATGGGATTGTGTGTAGCACCCTGTCGCCGGGTTTGCAAGGTTTCCTTTTACAAAACTATTACACCTGCATCCTGGCGGTTCTGCTATGGTGTAACGGGCGTATACAAACGACACCACGGAGGTGTACATGGTCGGACCGCTGAAAATCGGCAGGCATGAAGTGAAGTATCCCCTCATCCAGGGCGGGATGGGGGTAAGGATATCGGGGGGACGGCTTGCCGGTCATGTGGCGAAGTGTGGCGGAGTCGGCCTGGTGGCGGCTGCGGGGATATCCCTCAGTGGCCTGTTCACTGGCGCGAATTACCTCCAGAGCAATCCCGAGGCCATGAGGAAGGAATTGCGCAAGGCCTATGCCATCGCTCCCGACGGGGTCATCGGCGTGAACATCATGGTGGCGCTGACCGATTACGAGGAACTGGTCCGCGCCTCCATCGACGGCGGGGCCAAGGTCATCGTCTGCGGTGCGGGTCTTCCCCTGACCCTGCCTGAACTGACCGCCCACGCCCCCGAAGTGGCCCTGGTCCCAATCGTCTCGTCGGTCCGGGCGGCCCAGCTTATTGCGAAAAAGTGGGAAAAAGGTTTCGGCCGTCTGCCCGATGCGGTGGTCGTGGAGGACCCTGACACCGCCGGCGGACACTTGGGTGAAAAGCTCGAAAATATTGGTGCCGGCACCTATGACCAATACGGCACTATCAGGGCGATCAAGGCCTATTTTCTCGAAGAATATGGGGTTTCAGTGCCGGTTGTCGCAGCGGGAGGGATCTGGGATCGCGACGACGTGCTCCATGCTTTTGAGCAGGGAGCGGACGCCGTGCAGATGGCCAGCCGGTTCGTGCCGACCGTCGAGTGCGATGCCGACGACGCCTACAAGCAGGCGTACCTTGAGTGCCGCCGGGAAGACATCGGGCTTATCATGAGTCCGGCGGGGCTGCCCGGGCGCGCCATTCTCCGCAACCAGGACCAGATCGTGCTCCATGACCAGCTCAAGGGGGTTGCCTGCGGTAATGGCTGTCTCAAGAAGTGCTCCTATAAAGAAACCGGCGAGCGGTTCTGCATTGTCAATGCCCTTGATCGGGCCCAGCGCGGCGATGTGGAAACAGGGCTGGTCTTCTGCGGAACCAACGCCTGGAAAGCAGATCGGATCACCACGGTTCAGGAGATATTCGACGAGCTCTTCGCCGTGGGTGAGGAATCGGAAAAAGCCGCCTGACCGTGCTGCGTTTTTTGCCCCGTGATGCTTGCCGTCACGGGGTTTTTTCGTTATGGCCGCGCTATTGACCCGCTTTCGGTGTGGTATACTACGTTCTATTGTTTAGCACTGACATTCCGTAAGGAGACCAACGCATGAGAACAATCCTGGCAATGGCGGCGGCAACCCTGTGTCTGACTGCGTCGATCTGCATGGCGGCCACGGGGGGGAAGGGAACGCGGCAAGAGGCAAAGGCCCTGGTGGAGAGGGCGGCCGCCTACATCAAGGAGCACGGCAAGGAAAAGGCGTTCGTGGAGTTCAGCAATCCCAAGGGCAAATTTGTCAAGAACGATCTGTACATCTTTGCCATCGGCTTTAACGGTGTATTTCTCGCACACGGTTCCGATCCGACCCTCATCGGCAAGAACCAGCTCCAGTCCAAGGATGAAAACGTCCGTCTCGTAACGATCGGCCTGATCGACACTGCCCGCAAGGGGGAAGGGTGGTATGACTACAAATGGCCCCATCCTAAAACCAAGGTGATGCAGAAAAAATCGTCATACGTGAAGAGAGTGGATGACACGGTCTTCATCGGCTGCGGCGTCTATCACTGATCTTCGCCGTCGCGAACGTTCGCTTCTCGGGGCCGTCCCCGGCATCCAGCCGGCGGGCGGCCTTTTTCGTTGCAGGATGGTTTCTTTTTTGACCGGATTGGATGTGACGTGATATATAGTTCGTTTAAATTACTCTCTCATCAGGATGGAGGCCTACAATGACCCAACCCGTTGCGCGGGACACCGCCGGAACGTTCAGCGACTATTGCATCAGCGATATTTCTCTTGCTGCCTGGGGACGCAAGGAGATGATCATTGCCGAGACCGAAATGCCGGGTCTCATGGCGATCCGCGAAGAGTACGCCGCCACCCGGCCCCTCCAGGGTGCCCGCATCGCCGGCTCGCTCCACATGACCATCCAGACCGCCATGCTCATCGAGACCCTCGTGGCCCTCGGTGCCGAGGTACGCTGGGCTTCGTGCAACATCTTCTCCACCCAGGACCACGCGGCCGCAGCCATCGCCGCCGCCGGTATCCCCGTTTTTGCCTACAAGGGCGAATCGCTTGAGGAGTACTGGGAGTTCACCCACCGGATATTCGAGTGGCACGACGGCGGCACTCCCAACATGATCCTCGACGACGGAGGCGACGCTACACTGCTCCTGCACTTGGGGAGCGACGCCGAAAAAGATCCCTCGGTTATCGCCAATCCCACCTGCGAGGAGGAGCAGTACCTCTTCGCCTCCATCAAAAAACGTCTCGCCGAGAAGCCGGGGTGGTACTCGAAAACCGCCGCCGCAATCAAGGGGGTAACTGAAGAAACCACCACCGGCGTGCACCGCCTCTACCAGATGCATGAGAAGGGAAAGCTCAAGTTCCCGGCCATCAACGTCAACGATTCGGTTACCAAGTCCAAATTCGACAATATCTACGGGTGCCGCGAGTCGCTCGTGGACGGCATCAAGCGGGCCACCGACGTGATGATAGCCGGCAAGGTCGCCGTGATCTGCGGCTACGGCGAGGTGGGCAAAGGGTGCGCCCAGGCCATGCGCGGGCTTCAGGCCCAGGTATGGGTAACTGAAATCGACCCCATCTGCGCGCTTCAGGCTGCCATGGAAGGATACAGGGTAGTCACCATGGAATACGCCGCAGATAAGGCCGACATCTTCGTTACAACCACCGGCAACATCAACGTCATAACCCACGACCACATGAAGGCCATGCGGCACAACGCCATTGTCTGCAACATCGGCCATTTCGACAACGAGATCGAAGTGGCGGCGCTGAAGCAGTACCAGTGGGAAAACATCAAGCCCCAAGTGGATCACATCATCTTTCCCGACAGTAAGCGGATCATTCTGCTAGCCGAGGGTCGCCTTGTGAACCTCGGCTGCGCCACGGGACATCCGTCCTATGTCATGTCTTCTTCCTTTGCCAACCAGACCCTTGCCCAGATAGAACTCTTCTGTAACCCCGGCAAGTATCCGGTCGGCGTCTACATGCTTCCCAAGGAGCTGGACGAGAAGGTCGCACGGCTTCAGCTGAAGACGCTGGGAGCCATGCTGACCGAGCTCACCGACGAGCAGGCCGCCTACATCGGGGTGCCCAAAAACGGCCCCTACAAATCGGCTCACTACCGCTACTAACCTAACATCGGTCGTGAAGCTTCCGGCCAGGCCGTCGGCGCGATGACGCCGGCGGCCTTTGTCATATTCCGGCGCTCTCCCTAAATATATTACTCAAGAAGTGGTTCAGCGGTGACGATACGAACTTCATGTTCATTACGCCAGCAGGGAGGACAGCATGGGAATTTAGCAACTGATCGGGGCGGCACTGCTGCTCGCGGCGACCGCCGCATCCGCCGGCGCCATGGGGATCGAGGCGGCGGTAGGTGCCTGGAACAACACGCCTCGCGGTGACTTTGCCTACAAGGGGACGAACCTCGATATCAAGGACGAACTGAAGTACGACGACGAGACGCGTCTCATGGGGCGGGTGAAGATCGAAACCCCGCTGTTCTTCCCCAACCTCTATCTCATGGCTACCCCCATGGAGTTCGACGGCCAGGGGAGCAAGAGCGGCACGTTCCAGTTCGGGGACGTGACCTTCGACGGCACCGTCCCCTTCACCTCAGAGTTGAAGCTCGATCATTACGACCTGGGGCTCTATTGGGGGATACCCCTGCTCAAGACCGCCACCGCCGGCGTCGTCAACGTTGACCTGGGCATCGACGCCCGGCTGATCGACCTGAAGGCCGAAGTCGTCCAAGGTGGCGTCACCGAGTCGAAATCACTGGTAGTCGGTGTCCCCATGATCTACGCCGGAGTCCAGGTCAGGCCGCTATCGTGGTTTGCCGCCGAGGGGGAGGCGCGCGGCATGGCGTACGGCGACAACCGTTACTATGACCTGATTGCCCGGGGCAAGCTTATCCTCTTCGATCATCTCTTCGCCGCGGCAGGGTATCGCTACGAGAAGATCGAGATCGATGAAAGCGACATCAAGGCAGATGTCGATTTCGGCGGCCCCTTTGCCGAGGTGGGATTTCAGTTCTAGGATACGGTAACACAGGATCTCACAACGTTACGCGACAAGGCCGCCGGAGTGCTATCACCCGGCGGCCTTTGTTGTTAGTCAATGCTGACGCTGTTCCAGCAGCCCCTTCAGTTCTTCGATCAGTTCCGCAAGAAAATCGTATCCCTTCTGCCAGAAATGCGGGTCAGCCAGGTCGATGCCGGCGGGCCTGACCGTATCGGCGGGCGAGAGGGAGCCGCCGCTTTCCAGGATGGACAGGTACGTCGGGATGAACCGTTCTCCCTGTTCCAGGTAGTTGCGGTAGAGGGAAAGAACCAGCAACTCCGCAAAGGTGTAAGAGTAGCAGTAGAAGCGCGCGTGGATGAAGTGAGAAATATAGCTCCAGCCCCAGCGGTAGGGGGGGATCATGTCCACGGCATCGCCGTAAAGCCTGCCGTTTTCCTCCCACCAGAGATCGCATAGCCGTGATGAGGTGAGGAGGCCCTCCTGCCGCTCCCGGTGCATCCGCTCCTCGAAGCGGGTGAGCACGTTCTGGCGGAAGGTCGTGGCGATGATGTCCTCGATCTTGGCGCACAGCAGCGATATTTTCATGGCCGGGTCGCTCTCCCGCTGGAGGAGGAAGCGAGTCAGGAGCATCTCGCCGAAGACCGACGCCGTTTCCGCCAGAGGCAGCGGGGCATGGTAGTTGAGCATGGTCTGTTTCCGGGCCAGCTCGAAGTGGAGGCCGTGCCCCAGCTCGTGGGCCAGGGTGGCCACGTCGCGCAGGTTGCCGGTGTAGTTCAGGAGCAGGTAGGGGGAGAGGTGCGGGGTCATCCCCATGCAGAATGCTCCGCCACTCTTGCCGGGGCGGGGGAGGACATCGATGCGCCGCTCGTCGAAAAACGCCGCGGCCATCTCCCCGAAACGGGGGTGAAAGCGGCCGTAGGCTTCAAGCACCAGTTCCCTTGCCTCGTCAAAGGAGTACGTCCGGTCGTTGTCCCCAACGGGGGCATAGACGTCGGTGTTCTTCAGTTTCGGCAGTCCCAGGAGCCGGGCCTTCAGGCGGAAGTAGTCCCGCGCCAGCCCATAGTTGGCCTCGGACACGTCCATCAGCCGGTTGACCACCTCTTCGGGGATATCATTGCCCAGGTTCGTCGGTTCCATGGGGTGGCGGTACCCCCTCAACTCCAGTTCCTGGGAGTGATCCAGGGCAACATTGTTGAACACGCTCGAAAAAACGATGCCGTTTTCTTCGTGGCGATTGAGGAACGTGGCAAAGGCGCGTTCACGCACCCCGGCCTCAGGGTGGTGGAGGAGTCCGAGGAGTTCCTCGCCGGTGAAGTCCCGCTCTTCACCCTCAAGTTCCATCCGATAGCGAAGAGAGGCCGATAACTCGTCGAAGAGCCGTGAAAAGGCATCGGTACCCGTGAGGCTCTTCATTTTCAGGAGCTGTTCCTCCCGTTCCTTGAGGGTGTAGGGCCGAAACCGCCGCACGCTTTCCAGGTAGTGCCGGTAGGGGGCGAGGAGCTCGTCGGACAGCAGCCCGGCGAAGCGATCATCGGCTATTTCCATGATCTCCAGGTCGAAGAAGAGAAGCTCGCGGCTCATGAGATTGCCGAACTCGGCAGTCCGCTGGGAGAGCCGCTTGTGATCGTCGGCCTCCGAGTCGGCGGCAAAGAGGAGGTGGGCGTACAGCTGGGGTTTGGCCAGAAGCTCGCCGAGGTCCTCGTAGCGACGCACCGCATCTGCCACCTCAGCCGCATCAAGGGTTGCCACCTTTCCGGCGTAGCGTTCACGAAACGCCTGGGCCTCCGCAGCGCCGCGGGACAGGTCCCGGTCTATGTCTTCACAGGTTGCGGATGCGTAGAGGGGCGACGTATCCCAGAGCAGGGAATTCAAATCTGTTGTCATTGGTATCCTCGCGCAAAAAAATGGGAGCGCATCAGGCGCTCCCATTTTTGGTTATCACAGGGAGAAGAGAAATCAATAGAGCTTTTGGATGAACTTGACGATGTTCTCCCCCAGACTCTTGGCCTGGTGAGGGAAAAGGTCCGCGAAGTTTTCCAGGGTCATGGTGCCGCGGTATCCCGTCTCGCGGTCCTCAAAGGTGGCGAGTTCCTTGCCCGACTCGGCATCGATCAGCCGTCCCTTCACCTTCAGGTAGGTCTTGCCGGCCCCGAAGCCCACCCAGAACCTTACGGCACGATTGCCCGCATTGAACTCGGTGAAGGCTCCTTCGAGGATCACAGCCTTGCCCTTGGGCTGGGTGTTCTTTTGAATGGTTTTGAACAGCTTGTTCAGCTTGAGCTCCATTTCGATGCTGTCGGTGACGGTGCGGACCAGCAACGGTTTCATGGCCTCAAGCTTTGTCATCTCTTCGCTGTCCAGGTTCGACAGCTCCGCGCCTTCGGTGGTGAGGTCGCGGATGATGATGGTGTCATAGACTGCGGAGAGGCGCTGCGATGTGTACACCGTCTCCTCGGTAAGAACATCGGGCTTGGGGAGCGGATTCTCATCGGCAGCAAACGCGAAGCCGGCAACGAACGTCAGGGCGAGAGCCACGAGGATTCTTTTCATAACGCCTCCTTCTGGAATGGGTGGTGCTACGCGCACTCCGAATAGCCACAGACCCGGCAGACCGCGCAGCCGCCCTCATGCTCAACAATGCCGCCGCACTCGGGGCAGGCGCCGCGTTCGGGGGCCTGGGCTTCCAGGCTGACATCGTAACCGGCTGCCTGCATGTGGGCCTGGATCGCCTTGGCAACAGCATCGGCGCAGGACAGCACCTTGTTGTCGCCAAAACCGGCGGGGAGGTGGCAGGAGATGCCGAGGAGCTGCTTGATCACCTGGCGGGCCTGAACGCCGCTGCGCCAAGCCAGTGAAACCATCCGGCCGATGGCCTCGCACTGGGAAGAGGCGCATCCGCCAGCCTTGCCCATGGTTGTGAACAACTCGAAGAGGCCGGCCTTGTCCTCGTTGATGGTCACATACAGGGGGCCGCACCCCGTCTGCATCTGGTAGGTCCACCCCTTGAGCGCCTTGGGACGATCGCGCTTCACGGCCCGCTTCTCCTCGGTTTGAACCACCTTCTCCTTGTCCTCTTTGACACCGGTGGAGAGGACCTGTTCGTCGCGGGAGCCGTCGCGGTAGATGGTTACACCCTTGCAGCCCGATTTGTAGGCCAGCCGGTAGACTTTCTCCACATCCTCGATGGCCGCGCTATTGGGGAAGTTAACCGTCTTGGACACGGCGTTGTCGGTGTACTTCTGGAAAGCCGCCTGCATCTCGATGTGGTCTTCCGGTGTGATGTCGTGGGCGGTGACAAATATCTTCCGGATATCCTCCGGGATCTCGGGCAGATCGTGGATGGTGCCGTGCCGTGCGATCTTCTGCATCAGTTCCTCGGAGTAAAACCCCCGCTGGCGGGCAACTTCCTCGAAAATCGGGTTTACTTCCACCAGAATGTTCTTGTCGAGCACTTGGCGGATGAAAGAGACGGCAAAAAGCGGTTCCACGCCGCTGGAGGCATTGGCGATGATGGATATGGTGCCCGTGGGCGCAATGGTGGTCACAGTGGCGTTGCGGATAGGGCCTTCGCTGGCCCGGTCGTAGATGGAGCCGGCGAAGTTCGGGAACGATCCCCGCACGGCTGCCAGTTCACGGGAATAGACATGCCCTTCGTCGTTGATGAAGCGCATCACCTTTTCGCCCAGGCTGATGGCCTGCGGTGAATTGTAGGGAATGCCCAGCAGGATGAGCATGTCGGCCCAGCCCATGACGCCGAGGCCTATCTTGCGGTTAGCGCGGGTCATCTCGCTGATCTGTGGGAGAGGGTAGTTGTTCACCTCGATCACGTTATCCAGGAAGTGTACCGCCAGCCGCACCACGTCCCGCAGACGGTCCCAGTTAACGTCGCCGTTCTTCACCATCTTGCCCAGGTTGATGGAGCCCAGGTTGCATGATTCATAGGGGAGCAGGGGCTGTTCGCCGCAGGGGTTGGTGGACTCGATGACGCCCACGTGGGGGGTCGGGTTGTCCTTGTTGAGGCGATCCAGGAAGATGATGCCCGGCTCGCCGTTCTTCCATGCCTGCTTCACGATCCGGCTGAACACCTTGCGGGCGTTCAGGGTGCCGCAGGGTTTGCCGTCCCGGGGGTTGATGAGGTCATAGTCGGCATCCCGCTCCACTGCTTCCATGAAGGCTTCGGTGAGCCCCACGGAGATATTGAAGTTGTTCAGGTGCTTTTGATCGTCCTTGCACATGATGAAATCCATGATGTCCGGGTGATCCACCCGCAGGATTCCCATGTTGGCGCCGCGCCTCGTTCCTCCTTGCTTGATGGTTTCGGTGGCGGCATCGAAGACCCGCATGAACGAAATAGGCCCACTGGAGATTCCCGACGTGGAGCGGACCACATCGTGGGCGGGACGGAGGCGGGAAAAGGAAAATCCGGTGCCGCCGCCCGACTTGTGGATCAGGGCCGTGTACTTGACCGCGTCGAAGATGTCTTCCATGGAATCGCCCACCGGCAGCACGAAGCAGGCGGAGAGCTGGCCCAGCTCGCGGCCGGCATTCATGAGGGTCGGCGAGTTGGGGAGGAACTCGAAGGAGGTCATCAGCTCGTAGAATTGTGCGGCCAGAGCCTTGACATCCGCCTTCTTGTCGAAGTTCTTGTCGGCTTCGGCGATTGATCGGGCCACCCGTTGAAACATGTCCACCGGAGTTTCAAGCACGTTGCCCCCGGTATCGCGCTTGAGGTAGCGCTTCTCGAGGACCGTCACTGCATTTTTCGAGAGTCCGGGGATATCGGTGGCCTTCGTCATCGTTTCTGCCATGATTTCATTCTCCTTGGTTCGTGGGGATGTATTGTTGGTGGGAACCATATATGTTGTGTTGCGGTGAAAAGATAGCCACAATATATATGGTGTGTCAAGCGGTAAAAATTGAAACTCATAACAGGTTGAATCGACGGGGCAATGCTCTGTCGAGGCCGGTGCGCGAGTCCTGTTTCGTATGCCCTGGCGGACTGTCCAATTTACTTTGCCGGCTTGCTGTGCTAATAAAGACTATTTTAGGAGGAAACGGATCATTATGGAACTCAGCCCCGAGCGCACGCGGGAAATGCTCGAAGCCGAGGTGGTCGCGCTGAAGGACCTGATCGAGGTGGCCGGTGCCGTGGTCTCCACCCTTGACCTCGATACGGTGCTCAGGCACATCCTGACGAGCGCCATGCGCTTCGCCGAAACACCGGCCGGCAGCATCGCCCTCTACGACGGGTACCGCAACGATCTTACCCTCCATGCCCACGAAGGCTTGACCCCGGAGTTCGTCAAAACCGAGCGCTGGAGCGTTCAGCCCGGCGGACTCACGGAGCAGGTGCTGACCCGTGGCGAGATTCTCTTTGTCAACGACACGGCCGACACGAGCTTCTTCCACAATCCCACCGCCCTCAACGAGGGGATCCGTTCCCTCATCTGCGTTCCTCTCATGATGCAGAACCGCATTGTCGGCATCCTCTACCTGGACGATTTCGTCCCCCGGGACTTCGACAAGGAACGGATGAAACTCCTGTCAGTACTCGCATCCTTCGCGGCGATGGCCATCGACAACGCCCAGCTCCACGCGCGGACGCGACTGATGGCCATCACCGATTCCCTTACGGGATTGTATAACCATAGATATTTCCAGCAGATTTTTAGTCGTGAGCTGAACCGGGCCAAGCGCTATGAAAAGCCTCTTGCTATCATCATGCTCGATGTGGACGACTTTAAGAGGTTCAACGACACCTACGGCCATCCCCACGGAGATAAGGTGCTGGCAGCCATGGGCGACTTCCTCGGCGAGGCCCTGCGGAGCTCGGATTTCGCCTTCCGGTACGGAGGGGAGGAGTTCATTGTCCTGCTGCCCGAAACGGAATTCGACAGTGCCCTCCAGGTTGCGGAGCGGCTGCGCGAACTGGTGGAGCGACGAAGCCTCGACGTGCTCAAGGGGCTAGCTCCACAGGGCGTTACGGTCAGCGTCGGCGTTGCCTCGTTTCCCCGCGACGGGGAAAGCCGTGGGGATATGCTCAAGCGGGTCGACGATCTCCTCTACCGGGCAAAGGAGTTCGGCAAGAACCGCGTGTACAGCAGAAGAGAGGATGAGCCATGACAATGAATCAGGCACGGCGCTTCATCCGGATAATGGCCTGTTGTCTGGCCGTCACGGGCTTCGGGCTCTTGACCGGCTGCGCCACTTTGACCGAGCTCATGGGAACGTGGCATGTTCAGCCGTCGCCCGTTGAGACGCCGCCAACCGCACCTGCCGACACGTCCGCCGCCGCGCCTCCGGCGGTCGCGACGGAACGTCCCGTGGACCAGGGTAACGTCTCGCCTCCTCCCGAGCAGGTTCTGCCCGTGCCGGCCGCTGGTTCCGGCATCGACACCCCCCGGCGAACCCTGCCGGGACTCGATCGCCTTGCACCGGCTGCGCCGGCCGTGGCGACGGTCCTGCGCAACCTTTTGATCACCGAAGACACTACCTGGCGTGGCGAAGTCCTGATTGAAGGTTGGGTCCGGATCGCCCCCCAGACTACCCTGACCCTGGAGTCCGGCACCGTGGTCCGGTTCAGGCGCACCGCCCCGGGGATTACAGCTGCGCCTGGGCTCCTGGTGCAGGGGCGCCTCGTGGTACGGGGCAGCACCGATGCCCCGGTCCGCTTCACCCCGGCAAACGGCACTCCCCTGGCGGGCGAGTGGTATGGGATCGTCCTGCTGGCCAGTGAAAAGAAAAACATCATTGAGCACTGCAGGGTCGAGGGTGCCGTAATGGGGCTCGACGCCTCCCACTCGGCCCTGACCATGAACGGTGCGAGTTTCAGCTCGTGCGGCACCGGTGTACGGCTGGCCGAGTCGGTGGTTACCTTTGCCGGCGGCGAGGTGAGCGGCTGTGAGGTGGGAATGGAACTGGACGGTAGCGAGATCGACCTGCGCGACGTCAGGTTCAACGGTAATGTCGACGGGCTCACGGTACGGCGGAGTTCCCTTTATCTGGCCGGTGCGCGCGTCTCCGACTGCAAAGGAAGAGGGATCGATGCCTTCGATACCCGCCTGAAGTTGGAGGGTGCTGTTGTGGAACGGTGCGAATCCGGCATCGTCCTCACGGAGTGCGACGGGAGCGTGGCGCACAGCCTCATTGCGGGCAACCGTCGGGTGGGGCTCATTCTTTCCCGGTCCGGCGTGAAGATCAGCGGCAGCGAGATTGCGCGAAACGATGTGGGACTGCGGGTTGAGGACGGCAGGGGTATCGCCTGGGGCAACAGTTTCAGCGGCAACGGCACGTACGATATATATAATGCCGGCTCCGAGGATTTTCGGGCCATGGCCAACTGGTGGGGGACGGGACAATCCGCTCAAAACCTTGACAGTCGCTTGTACGACGGCAATGACGACCCTGTCCGGGGGATGGTTCTGGTGGCGCCGGTACTCGACTCGGCCCCTCTGCCCGCTGTCCCGAATTCCGTTGCCAAATGACCGGGCTGCGTGCTAATTTTTTCTCATGTCAGTATATCTGGATAATGCCGCCACTTCCTTTCCCAAGCCCGATGCTGTCTACGAAGCCGTTGACTACGCCCTGCGCCGCGTGGGGGTCGGTCCCGGCAGGGGAGGGTACCGGCGGAGCATCGAGGCGACACGGATAGTGTTCGAGACGCGTGAGGCGGTGGCAACCCTGCTGGGGGTGGCCGATTCCTCCCGCGTGGTGTTTACCCACAGTGCCACCGAAGCGCTCAATCTGGCGGTTTCGGGACTCCTCTCCCCCGGCGACCACGTGGTTACCACCACCGTGGAGCACAACTCTCTGGTCAGGCCGCTCCATGCAGCGTCGGGGCGGGGTGTGGAAGTGACCAGTGTTGCTGCCGACCGTCGGGGATTCGTTACCCCGGACGCCGTTGCGGCAGCTATGAGGCCAAACACGCGTCTCGTGGCCCTTTCCCACTGTTCCAACGTTACCGGTGCGCTGCAGCCCGTTGAAGAGATCGGCGCTGAAGTGAAAAAGCGGGGCGCCCTGCTGTTGGTGGATGCGGCCCAGTCTGCCGGCATGATTCCCCTGGATGCACCGGCAATCGGCATAGATCTGCTGGCGGCACCCGGACATAAGGGACTCTTCGGGCCCCAGGGAACCGGCATCCTCTACGTGGCCGATGGGGTCGAGCTCACGCCGCTCATGGTGGGGGGGACCGGCGTCCACTCTTCCGACGAGGAACAGCCGGCCGCCATGCCCGAGCGGTACGAGAGCGGCACCCTCAACACTCCCGGCATCGCCGGCCTCGGGGCGGGGGTGGCATTCATCGAGCGGACGGGGATTTCTGCCATCAGGGAGCGGGAAACCTCTCTGGTCCGGCAGATACTGGAAGGGCTTGCCGGCATGCGACGGGTAACCGTTCACGGCCCGGCCGCTGACGAACCCCGCGGGAGCGTCGTCAGCTTTTCCGCCACGGACACGGATCCGCAGACAATCGGTTTCCGCCTTGACCACGACCACGACATCAGCGTCAGAGTGGGCCTCCACTGTGCACCCTCGGCCCACAGGACCATCGGAACCTATCCCACGGGGACGGTGAGGGTGAGCCCCGGTTTTTTTACCACCGACAACGAGGTGGAGCTCTTTCTGCGTGCTCTTCGCGAGATTGTCGGTGGATGAGAAAGGTGGCAGCCGTGAAAGGTAAAGGTATGCCGGTGTTCGTCGCAGGTGTGCGTGCCGCCGCCGCGGCTTTTGTCCTGCTTCTCGCTGTTGCCGGCTGTTCGCTCCCCCCGGAACGGCCCGTAACCAAGGACGAGCTTTACGGAACAGGGATTTACAGTTTCTACCAGATCAAGGAATCCCCCGAGAGTGTCCTTGCCGCCCTCAACCGCGAGGGGGAAGTTATTCTCGATGCCCGATACCGGGAACGCCCGGTCTACATCAAGATTCTCGCCCTCTCTTCGGGGCTCCAGGTGCACGTGATCGACAAATAGTGCGTCCGGCAGGACGCGTCATTCCACTTTAGCCAACGAAAGCAAACTCACATGATCAAAAACTTCGTGCTCGATACCAACGTCCTTCTTTACGATCCCCAGGCCATCTTCAAGTTTGAGGAAAACAACATCATCATTCCCATAACCGTTATCGAGGAGATCGACCGGTTCAAAAAGGACATGAACGAGACCGGCCGCAACGCCCGGCAGCTTTCACGCTACCTTGACGAAATGCGGGCAACCGGTTCCCTCGCCAACGGCATTGCCCTCGAAACCGGCGGTACCCTGCGCGTAGAGATGTACGAAGAGAAATTCATGAAGGTGCTTCCTCCCGAACTGCGCGAGGAGCGGGGCGACAACCGGATCCTGGCCGTGGCGCTCAGGGTCAAGGAGCAGGATGAGGCCACGCCGGTCATCTTCGTGACCAAGGATACCAACCTGCGCATCAAGTCCGACGCCCTCGGCCTCAAGGCGGAAGACTATGAGTCCGACAAGGTCGATATTGAGGAACTCTATCCCGGCTTCACTGAACTCGAGGTGTCGGCGGAGATGGTGGACCGCTTTCACGGTCAGGGGTGGGTCGATCTTACCGGCTACGACCTGCACCCCAACCAGTTCGTCACCCTGCGCGATGCGGCCAACCCCTCCCACACTGCCCTGGGAAAATACCGCGCTGACCAGAAGCGGATCACCCCCATCGCCAAAAACGGCAAAGACGGGGTCTGGAGCATCCATCCCCGCAACCGGGAACAGGCCTTTGCCTTTGACGCCCTGCTGGACGACTCCATCAAGCTCGTGACGCTGGTGGGCAAGGCGGGCACCGGCAAGACGCTTCTGGCCATAGCGGCCGGATTGCACAAAACCGCCGAGGAAAACGTCTACAACAGGCTTCTGGTCTCCCGTCCCGTATTCCCCATGGGACGCGACCTGGGCTTCCTTCCGGGTGACATCGAGGAAAAACTGACCCCGTGGATGCAGCCCATCTTCGACAACGTGGAGCTTCTCCTCTCGGGCCACGAGGCCGAAAAGCGGCACAGCAAGGGGTACAAGGAGCTCATGGCCATGGGAATCATGGATATCGAGCCACTGACCTATATTCGCGGCCGCTCCATTCCGCTTCAGTTCATGATCGTGGACGAGGCCCAGAACCTCACCCCCCACGAGATCAAGACCATCATCACCCGGGCCGGCGAGGGGACCAAGATCGTGCTCACGGGCGATCCCTACCAGATCGACAACCCTTACGTGGACGCATCCTCCAACGGTCTTACCTACGTGGTGGAGCGCTTCAAAGGGGTGCCCATCGCCGGCCATGTCACCATGACCAAGGGTGAGCGGTCGGAGCTGGCGGAACTGGCGGCGAACCTCCTCTAGCGTTCCATGCTCGTACTTGCCATCGAAACATCGTGTGACGAAACCGCTGCCGCCTTGGTGCGCGACGGGCGCTCCATCCTGTCAAGCGTGGTTTCCTCCCAGGTGAAGGATCACGCCGTCTACGGCGGGGTTGTACCCGAAATTGCCTCGCGCAAACACCTGGAGACCATTCCCGCGGTTATCGGCGAGGCCCTGCGCTTGGCGGACGTGACCCTCGATCACGTGGAAGGGGTTGCGGTGACCCAGGGGCCCGGACTGGCCGGCGCTCTCCTGGTCGGCCTGTCCGTGGCCAAATCCATCGCCTTTGCCAGGAGACTGCCCCTGGTAGGAGTCAATCACATTGAAGCGCACCTTGCCGCTATTTTTCTTGAACGCGAGGTCGCCTATCCCTATCTGGCCCTGGTGGTGTCGGGGGGGCATTCCCACCTGTACCGGGTCGACGGTATCGGCCGGTGCACCACCCTCGGCCAGACCCTGGACGATGCTGCTGGCGAAGCCTTCGACAAGGTGGCCAAGCTGCTGGGCCTCCCCTATCCGGGCGGCATCGAGATTGATCGCCTGGCCTCCGCCGGTGACCCGGATGCCATCGCCTTTCCGCGGCCTCTGCTCCACGACGGCAGCTTCAACTTCAGCTTCAGCGGCCTCAAGACCGCGGTGCTCTCTGCGGTGAAGAAGCAGGGGCTTCCCGAGGGAAAATCCCTGGCCGACTTCTGCGCTTCGTTCCAGAAGGCCGTCTGTCATGTGTTGGTGGAAAAGACCTTTCGTGCCGCGGAGGCGGCAGGTATTGACCGGGTCGTGGTGGCAGGTGGGGTGGCCTGCAACAGTGCGCTGCGGCGGGAAATGGCCCATGCCGCCGCTGCGCGGGGCGTGGAGCTCATGATCCCGTCGCCGTCGCTATGCGGAGACAATGCCGCCATGATCGCCGTGCCGGGTGACTATTACCTGCGCTGTGGGGAGCAGGGCGGTCTCGCGCTTGACGCACGGGTGAACTGGCCACTTGACCTGCTCGGGTCGGGGAGGGAGGGGTGAGAGGGGACGGCATCCGTGCCCGGAAGGCGCTCGGGCAGAATTTTCTCACTGACCGTTCGGTTCTTTCCCGCATTGCGGCCCTAGTGAGTGCCGGTGCCGGCGAGCGGATTCTGGAGATCGGCCCCGGCAAGGGAGCTCTGACGTCATATCTGGCGGAACAGGCCGGACAGCTCGTGGCCGTTGAGTTGGACGACCGTCTGGTGCCGCTCCTGCGCGGCAGTTTTGCCGGAAACCCCTCAGTTACGATCATCGAAGGTGACATCCTCGACCTGGATCTCCGCGAAACCCTCGGCCGCTACGGCACGCCTCCCTGGAAGGTGGCGGCAAACCTGCCCTATAACATATCCACGCCGGTCCTGTTCAGACTGCTCGATGCTCGGGATCTATTCAGCCGGCTCGTACTCATGCTTCAGAAAGAGGTGGGCAACAGACTCGCTGCGGGGCCGGGGAGCAAAGAGTACGGTGTCCTGTCGGTCCTGTTCCAGCTTCACTTTGATGTGACCCGTGAGATCCTCGTCAGGCCCGGCTCGTTCCATCCTGTGCCCAAGGTGGATTCGGTGGTTCTCTTGTTTGTTCCCCTGGCGCAGCCACGGGTGGACGTGGGGGACGAGGACTACTTCAGGCGGGTGGTCAAGGCATCCTTTGCCATGCGCCGCAAGACGCTCTGGAATTGTTTGAAGGGAGGGGCGCTGGGTGTGCCGACGGACGGCATCAGGGATGTTCTGGCACGCTGCGGCATCGACGAGGGAAGGCGCGGCGAGACGCTGTCCCTGCAGGAGTTTGCCTCATTGACCAAGGGGCTTCTGGCGGCCGGCGGCTCGCTTTAGCCCCGTGCATCATAGCGGGCGCGGAAAGAAAGAAGCCGTTCGCTGGGCGAACGGCTTCCTAGTGCCACGGGCAGGATATCGTAATCAGGCAGTAGCTTTCTTGGCGCGAGTAGCCTTGGTTTTAGCCGGCTTTTCGGCCGCAGCCTTCTTCTCCTGAATCTTGGCGGCGCGTACGGCGCGCGCCTTGGCGAGATTTTCGGCAAGCCCCCGGTCCTTGGCCATCTGCTTGCGTGCCTCGGAGAACTTTTTGGCGGTAAGCGGTTGGCTGCTGGGGATGTTGAACTGCTTGCGATATTCGCCCGGCTTCATCTGGTGCACTTGGGCCAAGTGGCGGGTAAGGGTTTTCATCCCACCCTTGCCGCAGATCATGCAGCATACCTGGTCGGCCTGGAATGCTTTCTTGAGCGTCATGGCCGGGGCCTTGGCTTCCTCTGCCGCAACCTCGGGTGCAGCAGCACCACCTTCAAGCTGTTGCAGAGTAGCATGAACCTTTTGAATTTCCTGAACCAGTTCTTCCGTGGAAAGCTCTGACACAGCAGCGTGTGAGGATACAATACTCGCGGTCAATTCCAATAATGTCGGCGCCATTGACTCCCTCCTTTGATTTGTGAGAATTACATGAATAACCTGAGTACATATTTAGCTGTATTGTCAGACAAAAGCAAGTGATAAATCGTTGAAATATACCTGTAAAATGAGATTGACCCATAGCTTCAACTTTTGATACGTTATGTACCACTTCTGTATACGGCAATGCAGAGGAGAAAGGATACGGCTAGATGGCTCAAATTGAGATTGATGAATCGAGGTGCAAAGGGTGTGGCCTCTGTACGCTCGCCTGTTCGCGCAAACTGATCGTGATGAGTAGTACGATCAATAAATACGGCTATGTCACCGCCGTCATGACCAGCCAGGATCAATGTACCGGCTGTGCTCTCTGTGCGGAGATATGCCCTGACGTTGCTATTAAGGTTTATAAATAGAGTAACAGTATCTGAAACACCATTTGTATGGAGGCAGCTTTGACAAAGCGACTGTTCATGAAGGGTAACGAGGCCCTGGCCATGGCCGCCATCGAGGCCGGATGCCGCTACTATTTCGGCTATCCCATCACACCCCAGAGTGATATTCCCGAATACATGTCCCGCGAACTCCCCAGCCTCGGCGGGGAGTTCATTCAGGCAGAGAGCGAGATCGCATCCATCAACATGCTTCTGGGGGCTTCGGCCACCGGCGTCCGGGCCATGACATCATCGTCAAGCCCCGGCATATCGCTCAAGCAGGAGGGGATCTCCTATATGGCCGGCGCCGAACTGCCCGGCGTCATCGTCAACATCTGCCGTTCGGGTCCGGGACTCGGCGGCATCGACGCATCCCAGGCGGATTACTTCCAGGCGGTAAAGGGGGGAGGGCACGGGGGGTATCACATCATCGTCCTCGCACCCTCGTCGGTCCAGGAGATGTACGATCTGACCATGCTCGCCTTCGACCTCTCCGACATCTACCGGATGCCTGCCATGGTCTTCGGTGATTCGGTCATCGGCCAGATGAAGGAATCACTCACCCCCAACCCGCGCCCCTCATCCGTGCTGCCGCCCAAAGATTGGATCGTGCGGGGCAAGGGGGACGGCGAACAGCGCGTGGTCAAGTCCCTCTATCTGGGTGATGGCGAGCTTGAAGCCCACAACTGGAAGCTCCATGCCCGCTACGCCGAACTGAAGGAAAAGGAGGCGCGCTGGGAGGAATTCATGCTCGACGATGCCGAATTCCTGGTGACCGCCTTCGGCTCCGCGGCCCGCATCGCCAAGACCGCGGTCATGAGTGCCCGGGAGCAAGGGCTTAACGTGGGGCTTCTGCGCCCCATTACCCTGTTCCCCTTTCCGGAGAAGGCGTACCGCACCGCCACGGCGCGTTGTAAAAAGGTGCTCGATATCGAGCTGAACGCCGGCCAGATGGTTGAGGATGTCCGTCTCTCCGTTGCCGCAGGCACCGACGTCTTTTTCTACGGCCGTCCCCCCGGTGCCGGTTCACTCCCCACGCCCGAAGAACTGCTTGAACAGATCAGAAAATTTTATTGAGGTACATATGCAACAGGTCTTCAAAAAGCCGGTCAGTCTCAAGGATGTCCAGACCCACTTCTGTCCCGGGTGCCATCACGGCACCTTCCACCGCCTCGTGGCCGAGGCCATGGATGAATTCGGCGTGCAGAAGAAGACCATCGGGGTTGCCTCGGTGGGGTGCTCCGTTTTTCTCTACGGCTACTTCGATATCGATGTGGTCGAGGCGCCCCATGGCCGGGCTCCCGCCGTGGCCACCGGGGTCAAGCGGGCCCGTCCCGACGCCTTTGTCTTTACCTATCAGGGAGACGGGGACCTGGCCGCCATCGGCACCTCCGAAATCATCCATGCGGCCAATCGCGGCGAAGACATCACTGTTATCTTTGTCAACAACACTACCTACGGCATGACCGGCGGCCAGATGGCTCCCACCACTCTGGTCGGGCAAAGGACTTCCACTTCGCCCTATGGCAGGAAGAACGAGAAGGACGGCTCGCCCATCCGGATGGCGGAACTGCTGGCTCAACTGGAGGGGGTAGCCTTTTCGGCCAGGGTCGCCGTGAACAACCCCAAGAACCTCATGGACGCCAAGCGCCAGATCAAGAAAGCCTTCCGTTATCAGGCCGAGGGCAAGGGGTTTTCCTTCATCGAGGCACTCTCCTCATGTCCCACCAACTGGGGCATGGACGCCCTGGCTGCCAACGAACGGGTAGGGACCGAAATGTGTGCCTATTTCCCGCTCGGCGTCTTCAAAAACACCGCTCAACTTTAAGCAGGGAGTATTTTCATGCGTCACGACGTATTCATTGCCGGCTTCGGCGGCCAGGGAGTCCTGCTCGCCGGAAACATCCTGGGCCAGGCGGCCATCATCGAAGGTAAAAACGTTTCATTCTTCCCCTCATACGGAGTTGAGAAGCGGGGCGGCGCCGCCATGTGCACCGTTGTTATCGCCGACGACGAAGTGGGGTCTCCCGTCATCGGCAGCCCTTCTGTTGCAGTCATCCTCAATCAGGCATCCTTTGACAAATTCTTCGCCAGGGTCAAGACTGGCGGGCTCTGTATCGTCAACAGCTCGCTGGTGGACGTACCTGCAGGTATGCGTTCCGACATCACAGTAGTTGCCATCCCCATGAACGACATTGCCGTGGATCTGGGCGATCCGCGCATGGTCAACATGGTTGCGCTTGGCGCCTATGCCGCCAGGACCGGCGCGGTTTCTCTCCAGTCACTTGAAGATGCCCTCAAGGAAACGCTTCCCGAGCGCAATCATCGATTCATCCCCGCCAACGTCAAGGCCATTGCCGCCGGCGCGGGGTATGGCGGCTAGGAACTGAACTTTCGGTCCCGCATTCCGTCTTCAGGTCGTCTTTGCCCGGCTCTTCCTCGCAAAATTCTCAACGTAGCCCTGCTACGCCTGCGGATTTGCCCGGCCGGATTCGTGGCGGATCCGGGTGCGAGTCTTTGAGAAGTTATCTACTGAAGCGCATGGGAGTATCTACCGGGTTAACGGGGGGCAGGGATGCCCGGAAGAAAAAATTGAAAAAAATGCTTGACGCTTCATGGGGCCTCGTGATAAATAATTGTCCTTCCTCTTGGGGTGTCGCCAAGCGGTAAGGCACCGGATTTTGATTCCGGCATTCCAAGGTTCGAATCCTTGCACCCCAGCCAGTTCAACATCTGGCGGACGGCCAGTGTCGATAGTGGCTGCGGCACAGGTTCAGAAGCGAACATAAAGTTTGGTCCCATCGTCTAGTGGTTAGGACACCGGCCTTTCACGTCGGTAACAGGGGTTCAAGTCCCCTTGGGATCACCATTTAAAGCGGCAATCCTTCTTATAAAGGATTGCCGCTTTTTTTATCCACACCCTGCCCGGCAAAAACGTTACCCACGTTTCACTCACGTTGTATCTCCCGATTCCTCACCGAATTTTTTCGTGTTATGTTGAGATTGTTTTACGGTCCACGTTGGGTATACATATTGCTGTTACGTAATAATACAGTGATTGCTCTTCACGGGCTGCCCTGTCAGGAAGAGCGTGAAGCGGTGTTCTACAGGCTTGAAGGAGGATTGGAAAAATGGTCTTACATGGTCGGAATGTTGGCATTTTCAGGGTTGTATTAGCGGTGGTTTTGACAGTTATTGTCGCAACCGGAGCCTGGGCCGCAACGTTGACCGGCAACGTCCAGAACAGCAGTGGCAAGGCGGGGCGTGTCTATCTCAGGGCCTCCAACAACAGTTTCGGGACCTCGTTCACAATTGCCGCCGGGCAGACACTCCCCTTTTCCATCAGAGGGGTCACCAGCAACAATATGTATACCGTGGACGCCTTCCTCGATGTAACCGGTTTGGGGGTTCAGCACGCCAACGATCCGACGGGTATCTCCTCTTCTGTCCAGGTCACCAGCGACACAACGTATAATGTCGGGACCATTACGCTCGCCAATCCCAGTGTGCCCTTCAGCGGGGAATACAGCCCCCTGGCCACGCCACTGGCGGCAAACGGCGCGGTGTTTCTCATGCTGGACAGCGATTTTTATTATTCCGAACAGTACAACCGGGAATATCCCGTGGCTGAAACGTTCGATGTTGAACGGGCAACGAACGGGAGTGCAAATCCTGCCATATGCGCCAGTCTCACCAACATAACAACCGTGAAGACCGGGATCAAGAACCGTGATCAGGGTGCCTGGGCAGACAGCGCGGGGCAGGCTACAAGCTGTTATCGGGTCACTGCCCATGCGTCTGGCCAGGCATCAGTCACCTCCTCCTGGATGCCCGTCATGCCGAAGCAGGGATCCCGAAGCGTAAGCGGAACCATCACCATCAACGGCGTCACCCCCAGCGGTCCCCTCTACGTGGCTGTGGTGGATGAGTCAGGCGATCCGCCGAAGGTTGCCGCAGCTGCCATATCAAATCCATCATCCCCGCAAGCCTTCACCATCACCGGTGTCGAGGACGGCACCTACTTCCTCTTTGCCTTTCTGGACATGAACAACAACGGGACTGAGGACTTCGGGGACGTGGTTTTCGGTGAATTCAACACAACCCATGTTGTTGTGAATGGCCAGAACGTGACCGGCGTTTCGGCCACCATGACGGCTGTCGATTCTCTTGCTTCCATCATGACGAACCACTGGACCGGCAACTCCCAATGGGGATATTTCGACAATTACAGCCTTAATTTCGCAATTGACGGCATGCGCAAGAAGCCGGTCACCGTGGTGGTCACCTCCGGCCCGAATATAGCCGTGCCCATCGATATTGGGCTTAATGATTGGGGATTCTCGTCATGGGTGTTTATCAACTCCACGCGGCCGACCCCCGGCAGTCAGTACAATCTTGACATCACTTACGAGGGAGACAGTTCTCCGACCCCGACCACCGTCACCATTTCAACGGTTCTGGACGCCTTTGCCACCAACCTGGCGCCGACAGGCAATATTCAATTTAATCAGAACCAACTCTTCTCATGGGCAGCCCCCTCGTCTCCTCCAGCCTCCTACACCTATACCGTTCAAGTCAGCGACGCCACAAACTACAACCAGATATGGTATATCGAGGACCTGCCGTCCACGACTACCTCGGTCACCTACAACCAGAACAATGAGGCGTTCGGCCCTCTTGAAGCAAACAAGACATGTCAGTGGAGCGTCAGCGTAAGGGACGCAGCCGGCAACGCCGCGTTCCGCCAGACCGTTTTCACCCCGGTCACCGGACCGGCTATCAACGGATTCAACCCCGCCGGAGGCAATACCGGCACAACCGTGTACATTGACGGACTCAACTTCAGCACCACGCCTGCTAATAACGTCGTTACGTTTGCCGGCAGCATGGGAAGGGTTGCGGCAACCGTAACCAATGCCACTGCGAGCAGATTGACTGTTACGGTTCCATCCGGAGTGACCACCGGCACTATTCAGGTGACATCCAGCGGCGTCGGTTCTGCGGAAAGTACCAGCAGCTTCAGCGTCGGAACAGCCGGATCCTTTGCAGGGCTGGTCGTGAATTCCGCAAGCACTCCTCTGGGTGGTGTTGCCGTCAGCCTAGGGGGCAACCCGTCAGTCACGACAACCAGCCAGGTCGGGACCGGCTCCTTCTCGCTCGGCGGACTTCCCGCCAACGGCACCTATGACCTCGTGGCAGAGAAGACAGGCTATTTGCCCGCCGTCTCCGCCGTCATCAACGGCGGCTCTGCCATTACTACCACTGCACCGTTTCTTCTCTTCACTCAGGCCGAAGTGAATAGCTGGGGTGTCTACGCCGGCAAAGGGGTGATTACGGCCCGCGTCGTAGACCAGAGCGGCAACCCGATAGGCGGCGCCGTAGCTTCGATCCAAAGCGGCATGGGCAAAACCTACACGGCATACTACTCATCAGACGGCATTACCTTTGGTGGGACCTCGACCTCTGCCAATAACGGCCTCATCGTCATTCCCAATCTAGAGCCCAATGACTGGGTCACTCTCGGCGCATCCAAGACCGGCTGGACGTTCTATACAACAAGTTTCCGCGTGAGACCCTTTGCCGTGGGCGAGGGGGCGGTTTTCGGGGCGCCCAGCATGCCCTCGGTTTCCGGCATCTCCCCCCAGTCCGGTAAAGCGGGAAGTACCGTAACCATCACCGGCAGCAATTTCGAAACAACCCAGTCCGTCACTCTCGCAGGCCAGAACGCGTCCTTTGTCGTCAACTCGGCAACCCAGATCACCGTCACCGTCCCTGCCGGAGCCTCTACCGGGGCATTCGTTGTCAACACCCTTGGCGGCGATGCGGGATCCGGGCTCTTCACGGTTCTCCAAACCCTTGCCGTTACGACTACGGGCACCGGCAATGGAACCGTCACCAGCGTTTCTCCTGATTCCAGAATCGCCTGCCAAAGCGGGTCAGCAACCAACTGCTCCGCTGACTTCGATAAGGGGATAACCGTAACCCTCACGGCTACGCCCGACAATTCCGGATCGATTTTCAGCGGCTGGAGTGGCGCATGTACGGCCAGTGCCGGAGACTGCAGCGTGACCATGGACGCCGACAAGGCAGTCACTGCAACCTTCTCCGTCACGCCCAATCTCAAGCTCATCAACGGCATGACGGAAACAACCTTCGCCTCTCTTGCCGATGCATATGCCGCCGCCGTAACGGGCGACACCATCATGGCGAGGGCCCTGGACTTTACCGGACCCTTTAACTTTAACCGTAACGTTGCGATACTGCTTAGCGGCGGATACGACGCCTCGTTCACACCGACTGCCGGCTACACCAAGCTACTCGGCGGACTCACGGTATCGCTCGGTAGCGTTACATTCAGCAATGTAGCGCTTCAGTAACCTGTATGTTACGTGTTACAAAATTATAATTTGCGGTTTGCCTCGCGAATTGTGTAAAGTGTGGTATATCAAGTTTTTACAGGTCACCTACCGCACACGTTTTTTTGCGTGTGCAAGGAGAACTAGCATGCAGTTTCAGCGTAGCAGGGGCACCAAAGAAGGTGAGAATGATTCTCCTGGCGGCCGGGATACTGGTTGCCATGCCCATGGATCGAGATGCAGAAGCAGTCGTGAGCAAAGCCTTTGTTACGGTAGGTCTCACTCCGTCGTTTACGGGCGTTGGGTCGATCAGCTTTCTTGTCAACAACCCAGCGGGCACGAGTTACCTTAGCACTACCCTTCTCAACCAGGCAGCTTCCCCCAATCTTGTTGAGACTACCGTTACAGATGCCAATACCATTTCATTTTTCTGGGCCGAGGTCATCAGCGGGATCAACACCACATCTTTGCCGCTTTTTGAGTTCGAGTACACGGTAGCGAATGACCAATATCCTGCCTTTTCGCTTGGACTGGATCAGAATGCAGGCATGGGCATCTACGACGTTAACATCCTGCCGCTCAGCACGTCACTTTCTTCATTTGTGCTGGCAACGCGCTACCTCACCGATACCGGCGTCACCCAGTATCCCGTCACGGTAACGGTCAGCGGCGCGGGAAGCGGGACGGTAACGAGCAACCCTGCAGGCTTAACCTGCACGAGCGGCCCCTGCCTGTATGGATTCGACGCGAACAGTCAGGTTACATTGATGCCTACCCCCAGTTCCGACTCCTATTTCAAGGCATGGACCGGGTCCTGCACCGGAACGGGTAACTGCGTGATATCTTCGCTGGCTGCCGGGGCAACCGTTGGCGCGGAATTCGCCAAATACCAAGCCATACGGATAGCGGGAACTACATCTTATTTTGACACTGTACAAGATGCTTACAACACTGCAACAACCGGAGCCGTACTGGAGGCCATGGCAACTACTTCCGCCTCCCTTGGAGCTCTGACCATGAACACCAACAAGACCATAACACTGAAGGGAGGTTACAACGGAGATTATACCCCCAGTACGACCCTGACGACCACGGTTGGCACGATCACGGTGGCGGCTGGCACATTAATTGCTCAAAATATCGTTGTAAACTAAACCTCATTTTGCTATTTTAGCAAAGATCCTCGCGGGGAAAGGAGCATCACATGAAGAGAAAGGTTATGTTGGCGGTTGCGGCTTCAGTTGTAGCACTTATGCCGGTGATGGCCCAGGCGGCGAATAAGTTGATTGTGAAGAATGCCACAGGTACTACTGATATGTTTGTGGTGACGGATGGAGGGCTTGTTGGTTCTGGTACTAATGCACCGGCTGCAGCATTCCACGCCAAGGGTAACACGTATGTTTCTACTCAAATAGTAGCTCACTGGAACGGCATTAACGCTGGTGTGGATAGTAGATATGCTGGAGGTGGCTTTATCGGGTTATACAATGGCGATAATAATGCTTTACCTTTAGCTAATAACCGCCTTGGGTATTTCTTGTTCGGCGCAGCAAATGGCGCGGGAAAGCTGATTGGCTCCGGCTTGAACTTTGCTGCCGAAAAGACTTGGACAACTACATCAATTCCAAGTTATATATCATTTCTGACGGCACCAGAAAACTCTGTTAACATGTCAGAACGAGTTCGGATTACCAGTGCTGGTAATGTCGGTATAGGATCCTTTGCTCCTACTCAGCGCCTTGAAGTGGCAGGTGGTGTTAAACTCAATACCACTGCGGTGAAGCCAGCATGTGATGCAAATGTAAGAGGGACGATTTGGTTCACCAGGGCAAATACTGGAGCTGCAGATACTTTGGAAGTTTGCTCTAAGGATGCAACAGAAAATTATGCCTGGAGAGCTTTATATTAATTAGTTTCCTACATTTGTTGTCATAAGGGCTAACTTAGGTTAGCCCTTTTTCATGTTTGGCGTCTTACCTTGCCTCTTTATCCAACCACTAAATATTAGTATTTTAGCGGTTGAGGGATGTGCCAGCAAGTTCATCTGGCGTTCAATTGGTCGGGGAACTGTGTGGTCTGCTTGAGTTATAAACCCTGCTAGATTCTATTTCTGCCTCGCGACATGCAGACCGATAAATATGTTCTCATCACTCGGCTTGGTTTGAAACTTTGGATAAATGTGTTCTGGACTTTTTTCTGGCTGAATGAACCGTGGCCTTACGTTATTTGTACCCACTCATCCATCGCTCTGCTGGTGAATTACGGGCCGTTATCGACGGCAATGGTTTAGCAACCCACGGGTGGCGGCGAGTTGATCCGTAAACTTCCCCAAATCGAAGATATGCTAAAAGTAGAGCCCTCTGGCACAATACTGAGCCAGAACTATGGTGACAGGGTGTCCTGGAGAATGGTAAAAATAGTTCAAAAGAATTAAGTGATGGAGGAATACGGTGTCTATCCTGCAAAAAGTTACTAGATTTATAACAAACTATGATGATACTGCTTCCGCTGGATCTAGATTTCGATCAAAGCGAATAATTCCTCTATTGCAGATGATTAAAGCTGTATACAATATTCACGGTGAAGTTAAAATAATTGACGTTGGTGGCACATGTAACTATTGGAACATTGTGTCTAAACAATGGATGTTAAAATACAATGTAAAAATAACATTGGTTAATTTGCCTGGCACCGCTGTTTCAATTAATAGTGAGATATTTGAATTTGTACAAGCAAATGGCTGTAATCTTGAAACGTTTAGGGATAAATCATATCATATTGGGCACTCAAACTCTGTTCTTGAACATGTTGGCGACTGGGACAACATGGTTAAATTTAGTAGTGAGTTATGCAGAGTATCAGAAAGGCAGTTTGTGCAGACGCCCAACTACTGGTTTCCAATTGAACCACATTGTATGATTCCGTTCTTCCATTGGCTACCAAAGCCTGTTCGAATTAGATTGGTTATGTCATTTAGCTTAGGGCATTGGAGTAAGGCCAGATCAGTTGATCAAGCTGTTAGAATAGTAGAAAGTGCAAGATTGCTGAATAAACTTATGTTTAAAGAGCTGTATCACGAGGCAAATATAATTACAGAAAGATTTATGATGTTGCCTAAGTCATTCATAGCGATCAATAATAGTACGAATATATGATGTTTGCTAATTAGTTGCGACTATGACTAGCTGTGTAGGTTTACTTGTCAGAATAATTTAAATATTATCGATACTGCTTGTTCTCCATCTTATTGTATAAGTTAGCACGTACCACTAGTGTCCCAACGTTTAGTTGAATAAAACCAGCTGGTTAGCTGTTATTCCGGATCGTTTTCGCAATCCGACTCTGTAAGTACTTGTAATTCTAATATTATCTCAAAAACCGTTACGCTCAGGACCTGTAGAATTGTGTAGATACTGGCGTTGGTTTTCAGCCTTTTCTTCATGATAGCAACGAGCAGATACACGGAGACAGCAATCCAGATTTGAGTCTTTACCGCGTTTTCGGAGGTTCCGTAAAAGGACTTGATCCTCAGGTTCTGCTTGATTCACTTGAAGAACAGCTCGACCTGCCATCTGTTTCGGTAGAGTTGGGCTCTGGTCAGGGCCGGCAGATCGAAATTATTGGTCAGAAAAACGAGCGTTCTGTCGTTTTCGGCATCGTAATACTTCACCCTGCGGAGCTTTTCCGGGTAATGCTTCGCCGAATTGACGCCGGTAAGCAGAATCGTCTGATCGCACATGATTCCCGTTGAACGATCCGTTGGTCCGGAATAAACGCGCCGGAATTTCAGGTTCGACTTTGCACGAATGACAAAGAAGGCCCGGAAATGGTGGAAAGGGTACAACCGCTGGAAGTCGAGGTATCCCCGATCCATGACGTAAAATGCCCCTGGCTCCAGCGGGACGAGGTCGAGGGTGTTGACCTCGTGGAGCCTGCCATCGGAAATGTAGATGAAGCTCGGGATGTTGCCACGCAGATCGAGCAGGGTATGCAGTTTCACCGCAGCCTTTGTCGTTCTGAACTCTGCCCAGGGAAACATTGAAAGACACAGATTGATCGTTGTGGCATCCAAAGCGTAGACGGTGTTGTCGAGATCGAGAGCGAGGCTGTCGCCGGCATAAAGCTTTCGGGCTGTCTGGATCAGAGAGTATGCGAAGTCGGCGTAAATCCGCCAATCCCTGATCTTGTTGGCATTGGCGATGGCGTTGCGGGAAATGGAGCTGCGGATTCCCATGTGGTAAAGCTTGCTCTTCTGCGCTCGCAGACAGGCTTCGATATCCCGCAGGCTTTCCCGGTAGGTGAGTTGAGCAAACGCCATGCAGAGGTAGTGGTCGAGACAAGTGAAGTCCTTGACCTTGAAGTTGCCGCGGTATCGCTCGACGCATTGATGGAAGACATGGAGCGGAAGATGCTCCATTATCTGAGAGAAAACGAGCTTCCCGGGATACATGGCAACACCTCCCGTACTTTGCTGCACGAGAGTGCCGGGGGTTTCTGGGAAAATTTCAAGTCGGTTAAATGCCATAAGCTCGTTTTATTTCAACCAGCACAAGGAGTTACGCCGATGCCGGCGACCAACGTTGGGACACTAGTGAGCATGGATGTAAAAGATGATGCTGGCTTTTGGTTGTGATTCCTTTTGGGCCAATGTTGTAGTGATCTAATAGAGTTGGTCAAAATTGCGAGGATACTATGGCTAATCTACAAAATGAATGTTGTAACGCTAACGATAGCAGCAACAATTTTGAAGCTGAGAGAATTTGCATTCTAGAATACCTAGAGGTTGTTTTATGTGGCTGGAAGCTGATAACAATATTGACCGTTTTGGCATTTGTTTTGTCATTGGTTATTAGTATTAGTTTGCCAAATGTCTACAAAGCAACAACGCGCATTCTTCCGCCACAGCAAGATTCTGGATTGCTAGGTCTTATGTTAGGGCAAGCAGGTTCTTTTGGTGGTGTAGGACCATTGGCGACAGATCTGCTGGGTAAAGCGAATCCTGCAGATATGTACGTTAGTATTATGACAAGTGAGGCTATAAGTGATAAGATTATTGATAAATTCAATTTAATGAAGGTATACAACGAGAAATACCGCATTGATGCATACAAAGTACTTGATAATAATATTGATATTCTTGCTGGTAAGAAGGATGGTATAATTACAATATCTGTTGAGGACGAAGATCCGCAGCGAGCTGCCAATATTGCTAATGCTTATGTAAATGAACTGAGTAATCTTTTAGTTCAACTAAATTCGAAGGAGTCAGCGCAAAATAGAGTATTTTACGAAGAGAGACTTGCTAAGGCAAAAGTTGATTTAGCTCGATCGGAAGACAATCTAAAGCAATTTCAGACAAAATATAAAGTCGTGTCAGTAGCTGATCAGGCACAAGCAGCAATTTCTAATATTGCTCAACTGAATGCTCAGTTGATCGCCCAAGAAATTCAATTATCAAATCTTAGAAAACAATTTACTGAAGATAGTCTAGAGGTAAAAAACGTTAAATCAACCATTAATGGACTGAGGAATCAAATATCTCGAATTGAAAGTCGTGAAGCCGGAGGTGCTATCCCGAATATGGGGTTGATTCCTGAGTTAGGACAACAGTATTTTCGCCTTATGCGAGAATTTAAAGTCCAAGAAGCGATTGTAGATTTACTTACAAAACAATTTGAGTCAGCAAAACTCGGCGAACTTAAGGATTCATATTATGTACAAATAATCCAAACTGCACGGGTTCCTGACAAAAAATCTAAGCCAAAACGTAGTATGATAGTTGCTATGTCCACAGTTATAACATTTGGCTTTGGTATCCTATCAGTAATAATTATGCATATGCTATCGAAACTACCAAGTAACGAGCTTGTTGTATGGAACAGGATAAAGTCAAGAGTAGTTAAAAGAATATAAATGTAGCCACTTAAGGAGTCATAATGGAAAGTAAGAAAGTATCTGTAATAGGTTTAGGATATATTGGACTTCCAACTGCGGCGCTATTCGCTTCAAGAAAAATAAGAGTAGTTGGCGTTGATATAAATATGGAAGTTGTAGATACAATAAACCGCGGCGAGATACACATAGTCGAACCAGATCTTGATATGCTCGTAAATGCAGCTGTAGTTGGCGGTTATCTTCGAGCAACTACTTCTCCTGAGGCGTCCGATGCGTTCATAATTGCTGTGCCAACGCCTTTCAGGGATGGAAAGAAGCCCGACTTAAGCTATGTGGAGACTGCTACTAGAATGATTGCTGATGTACTGAAGAAGGGGGATTTGGTAATTTTGGAATCAACCTCACCAGTCGGAACTACAGAACAAGTGGCAGAATGGCTAGCCGCAGCAAGACAAGACCTGACCTTTCCGCATCAAGTTGGTGAATCATCAGATATTAGGTTAGCGCATTGCCCGGAGCGGGTGTTACCTGGACAAATATTGCGTGAATTAGTCCAAAATGATCGAGTAATTGGTGGAATAACTCAGAAATGTTCAGCTGAAGCAGTTAAATTGTATAAAGCCGTTGTCAATGGTGAATGCATTGTGTCTGACGCACGAACTGCTGAAATGTGCAAATTAACAGAAAATAGCTATCGAGATGTGAATATTGCATTTGCGAATGAATTATCACTTATTTGCGATCAGCTTGGTATTAATGTTTGGGAGCTAATCAGGCTAGCGAATCGACATCCACGGGTCGATATACTTCAGCCTGGTCCTGGTGTAGGTGGTCATTGTATTGCTGTCGACCCGTGGTTCATAGTAAGCAAAACCCCCGATAAAGCACGTCTCATCCGAATGGCGAGAGAGGTCAACGATGATAAGCCGTATTGGGTTGTTGAAAAGATCAAAACAAAGGCTACCAGATTTAAGCACCCAGTAATTGGTTGTTTAGGCATAACTTTCAAAGCAAATATTGATGACCTAAGAGAGTCGCCAGCCTTAGAGATAGTTCGTGACCTTATGGCTTCTGATGTAGGGCATATACTTGTGTGCGATCCTCATTGCACAAATATGGAGTTGGAATTTCCTATTGTCGAATTAAATGAAGTTGTAGTATCTGCAGATATATTAGTTGTTCTTGTTGATCATCAAGAATTCAAAAACATAAGACCAGATACCCTAAAAGAAAAAATTATTATTGATACACGAGGTATTTGGAGTTAGGCTGAAACCAAAGGTGGATTGTGATTAATCTCGAGGCAACTAAACATAAAATAAGAAGTCACGCATCATTTGGTGTAATGGCTATTGGAGCTATTTCGATATTTGTCATAAATTTTGTACTTAAGCACGTAATGGGACCAGCTGATTACGGCAAATATACTGTACTGATGACGTATTTGTCAGCGCTGATTTCTTTTGGTTTTTTAGGCTTCGACCAAATAGTTGTTAGATTGTCAAATGTTGTGGATCAGATTGTCTATATCAATCGCAAATTAATATATTACATCTTAATATCTGGATTAATTACCGCCTTGTTTGCAGCTTGTATTGCGTATTTAACCTATATAGCGACAGATTCGTTTATACAATTGTTTGTAATATTCTTGCTCAGTAATTTTATTTATTTAGTGTCTACTGTGAATCGACTCAAGTCACAATTTGTTCTTTCACAAGTATGTAGTCACGCATGGAAGTTTTTCTTATTGTTTTATGTAATTAATGCAGTTGTCACTTCTGGCAAGCTAACTTATCTTGAAGTTACGTTTGCAATAACTATCAGTATGATATTTTGCGGGCTCATCGCGTTAGTTACCTGTTGTAGATCAAAGATTAGAGGGTGCGATGATACAAATAATAACTCAAAATTATTGGTTGGATTTATATTGTCAATAGCAATCATTACTTATTTGAATTATTTTGATAGACTCATAATCAATAATAAGGTCGGACTGATAGAGGTTGGCGATTACTTTTATTTGCAGAACTTTTTTAGTTATCCATTTGTATTAATTAGTACGTACGTTGGATTTAAAGAAATGATCTACTTTAAGACCCATATTTCTATGGATATTGTAAGAACAAAGATCATTCATGCAATTAAGTTGGGAATCGCATTGTTGCTGCTAATAACAGTTATGGTTACTGTGGTACAATTAAAATATCACAATTTGTCGGTTACTGTTTATGATGCACCGCTAATTATTATTATGAGTATTACTTCTGTTATACGCCTAATATATTCAGTACTATCATCAGTCATGGGTGCTATCGGTACTAGTCATGCCGTTTTAACAAGTAACATTGTGTCAGGAGTATCTGTATTAGTTGGTACGTTGATAGTTATAGCATACTTAAAATCAATTATTATGATTGCATTTATATTTGCAGTATTTTGGACTATCAGAACTATAACATATTATTATCAAATACGAGGATTTATATATGAATATCGCGAGAGCGATTAGGCACGAAATATTGATGTGGATCCAGTTTGTTGTAAAATACATTCCTGGTCGCACAGGCTGTTGGATTAGAAATATTCTTTATCCGTACCGATGCGGCAATAATGTCACCATTTGGGATGGTGTTCAAATCGACAAACCGTCCAACTTGGTAATAGGTAATAACGTCTCGATAAATAGAGGTTCTTTTATTAACGCAGAAGGTGGTGTATTTATTGGAAGTGATGTATTGATAGGCCCTAACGTGATTATATATTCTCAAAATCATAATTTTACGGGTGAGGAGTTAACAAGGCTCTGTGGGTATCAAAAAGCCCCTGTTGTCATTGAAGATAACGTATGGATTGCGTCTGGGTGTATTCTGTTACCTGGAATTAAATTGGGTAAGGGATGTGTTGTTGGTGCTGGTAGTATCGTAACACGAGATGTTCCTCCTAAGTGTTTGGCTCTCGGCAGTCCGGCAAGAGTTGTCAAGGAACTGTAAACATGATTGTCACTATATACAGTTATAATAATGCAACGCGATAGATTTCAGCGAATCGTCATAACATTTACGGCAATTATTGCGACAAGTTTCTTGTGTATTGCTAGTTCTCTTCTCGCTTTGAGCGTTCTTGCAGGATTTATAGTAGTTTATGGGTTGGTATTCGATAAAGAGAGTATTACTCATCCAGTCTATGTAATATCTGGTCTAGTGGGTTTTTACTTTATTTTCGGCTCATTGAATATTTCAACCTATAGAGGAGAGATATCAGAGCACACATGTTTACTTGAATATATGTTTTTATGTTCGATGATAATCGGTGTTCTAATTTATGATATTAAACCTAACGAACATGCACCCATACATTTAAAAGTACCAAATTTACTTTTGATTTTAGCTGGACTACCAGCCTTTGTCGGTTTGTTGTGGATTGGACTTTCACCTGGCTTTCCTCTATTTGACCCAAATTTATTTACTAAAGTTCGTGGCAAGGCCTATTTTTTATCAGAAACTATATTTGTCTTATTTGTTTTGGTAATTAATAATATCTATCTGAAGGAGTTTTCTAAGATAAAACGTGCATTAATAATAGCAGGTTTGTTATTCTTTATTTCTTTGCCAGGGTATAGAGGATGGCCAATTATTGCAATATTGTGCTTATGTCTGCTAAGCCTTAGGTATAGGCAAAAAAAATTATTCACTACATTAGCTATGTATAGTGTATTGGTTTTAGGACTAATTACTGGGTTAGCATATTATCGTAGGTTACATAGTGATGAGCTAATATTGGCCGAGCTAGTAGTCCAAAAATTTGATGCGGAACAGTTAGGTGTGTTTGGAGCCTTATTACATTTTGCATTACGAGAGAGTATTGCGATATCACAGTTTCTTATTGAAAGATATCAGCAAAATGTCAGAGAAATACACGGTTCGTTATTTTTATCAGATTTTATGACAATGTTTCCAGGGAGTAGAGATTCAGGCGGAATAATGATCGCTAGTATCTTTGGTGAGTATAGCGGTGTTGGATTGACTCCTGGGGCATTAGGTGCACTAATTTATGAGTTCGGCACTATAAATACATTCTTCATTGCGATGTTGATTGGTATTATCTTGAGCTATTTTTATAAAATATCTTTGAAGTATGCTGTACCTGGCTATAGCTGTCTGTATTATTTAATAATAATATATATTATTCACTATATCCACAGAGGTATTCCTAAGCCAAGCTATTTAACAAACCCTCTTTTAATAATTTTTTTGTTAACCCTATCAAAACAGTTATCAAAAAATATTAAACATCTAAAGGATATTAAGTGAAGATTTGTCATGTAGCATATCAAACATGGCCTACCCAGTGTGGGGCTGTTACACGGCTTGAACAATTATTAGAAGCTCAACATTTACTGGGCGTGGACACTTTTGTTATTAGCAGTCCGTTTCAAATGGCCAATTCTGCGTGTGCTATAGAATGTAGAAGAGGAATTAAGTACTATCGGACGTCAATTGGGTTTAAGCACATCGGATTTTCAAATGCTATTGGATTTTGGGGACGATTACATAAGTTTACTCACATATTTTCTTTTGTTCGTCAGGTCTGGAAGATATGTTGTATTGAAAAGCCAGACATAATTCATGCTCACGCGACATTTTTTATTGGTTTAAGTGCCTGGTTTGTTGCCCGATTCATGGGAATACCATGTGTCTATGAGGTCCGCTCAACGTGGGAGGAAGATTTAAAGGGAGGTAGTTTCGTATATTTGCAACGATCAATTGTTAAATATATGGAACGGTTAACAATTAAGCTTTCCTCTGGAACGGTTTTTCTTTCAAAAGGATTGCAAGAGCACTACTGTAAAAGAATACCCGTGAACCGATCAGCTTTGATATATAATTGCGTGAAAGAGCCCACAACATCTTCAACAGGGCGAATGAATGATTCAGTATTCAATCTTGGCTATATTGGATCATTATATGATTACGAAGGTCTAGAGAATTTGATCAAAGTAGCGCAGCTCTTGAGGCAAACTGATATTAAGCTCCATATAGATATTGTTGGTGGAGGCCCATCTGAGCAGTATTTAATGGATTTAACACGAAAGATGCGACTCGATGATATTATAACATTTCATGGGAGGGTTAATCCAGATTCAGTGGACAGTTATTATAATAATATCGATGTTATTGTGTTGCCCAGACGGGATCTAGTTATAACTAATAGAGTGGCTGGATTAAAGCCAATTGAAGCTTTTTCTCATAAAAAGATTGTTGTAGCTTCTGACGTTGAAGGCATGAAAGAACTATTTGTTGATGGTATACATGGATTACTATTTCAAGCAGATAACATTAGTGACATGTACAATAAAATTACTTGGGTATATAATAATAAAGAGATTGCATGTAAAATAGCATTATCGGGGTATCAGTTGTTTCTTGAAAAGTATACTTTAGCTGCTATGGGAAAGCAGTATTTACATTTTTACGATGAGGTTTTGGTTAATTCACGCCATGAAATGTGAAGATGCGACAGTAAGTAACTTGTTCGGTTTGCCTTTTTATAATGGCTCATTCGACAGAGCAATAGAATGTCTTGTAAATGATCTTAAGCAAATCACTTATACCCCCAAAGTAGTAGTTACTCCAAATGTTGATCATATAGTCAGAATATATGATGACCCTCAATTGTACGAGGTATACAAGTCAGCTAATTATTTCTTCGCAGATGGCTTCCCAGTAGTTTTGTTAAGTAGATTCATGTCAACACGTATTCACGAACGAGTAACAGGTGCTGATATATTCCCGGCTTTATGTGAATTATCATCAAATCTCCATCTTAAAGTGTTTATTTTGGGGGGTCATTCAACTGAGCCTGCTTACCAGACTTTGAAGAAATTGTACCCCGGAGCTGATATACGCATTTATGCCCCATCAATGAATTTCGAGTATAACGGACCTGAAGGGCAGCAAGCTGTACGACTTGTAAATAGTTGGCAACCAGATATAGTATTTTGTTGTCTGGGGATGCCTAAGCAGGAGTTATGGGCTCTGAGTCACCAGCAAGAGTTGAGTGCTAAGTTAATTCTATGTGTCGGCGCTGCTCTTGATTTCGTTTTAGGTGATGCAAAGAGAGCACCTCTTTTGTTTCAGCGTATAGGTATGGAATGGTGCTGGCGACTTTTCCACGAGCCTTCGCGCCTCTGGAAACGCTATTTGTGGGGATTTTTTAAATTTGTCAAGATCGTTATAAGTGAGATTGGAAAACATAATGAAAGCACTAAATAAATATGTTCGACTTGCGACAGTATTCACTTTGTTGCTAGTTTTTTATGTTTTTTATTATCCGTCTAACGCGAATACAAATGATGTTATTTCGGTTAAGATTTATCCAAACTACAGTCAGCAGACACTTATCGGGTGGGGGGGCAACATTTACCCCTTTCCTGTAGATGATGATTTTATGAAGTATTTGCTAACGAGCTTACCGGTTAACCATTTGCGCATATTCAGCGATTTTCCTGATGTTCCAGGTGAGATCGAAGATAAATTTTTGTCATACATAAATAGTAAAGGTATTAATATTATACTGAACTTTAGATTAAATGACAGGACCTTGACAATTAACGACTTGCCTAAGAAGATATGCGATTATATCGAGTATTTAAATAAGCGTGGCATATCTGTGCGCTATTTAACACTGAATGAACCTGATGCGAAGTTAAGCTCTAAGTTTACTTTTGACAATTACGTAAGCCTTGTAAAACTAATCAAAACAGAACTGTTGCTTAGAAACTTATCTACAGAAATGGTTGGACCAGATACTGCTACACCAAATGGTAGATTTATTGAACGACTAGCTGAGGTAGGAGCTCTGAGTTATTTTAAGGCAATTGCATATCATTCTTATGAGTATAAAGGACTTGATGGTTTTGCTGCCATCGCCAATACTGCCAAATTCTATGATAAACCAGTCTGGATTACCGAACAAAATTATGATGCTGTAGGAAGCAATATGTATAGTAATACATATGCTGCAAATAACATTCGTAACCTTTTTTGGGGAATTAATAAGGGTAATGCAGAACTATGTTTATTTTTTTCTTTTGCGTGGGGACGTGACGGAGGTGTAGTTTTGTTTGATAAAGGTAAGAAGGTTAAACCTATATTTTACGAGTTACAAAAAGTTTTTAACACGATTCCGAAAGGAAGTGTTGTGCTTAAAACTGATTCAGAAATACCTGTATTAGCTGTAAGGTACAACAACAAAATAATAATAATGTTGTATAATGACCAGAATACTGACAAAAATGTCAGGATATCGATAGGAGAAAAGCAGGTGCTCAGATCAATAAAAGGCATGACTATGGATATAATCACTTATTAACTAATCACTAATATTATGCTCAAACAACAAGCTAAGCAATTTACCATTTTGTGTAAGTTGATAGATATCATTTTGATATATATTGCTTTTGCTGCTGCCTATGAGATCAGGAGCAAAATCGGTAATATTGGTGACTTTTATCATTATTTATGGGTTTTGTTGGTTATAATCCCCGTCTGGCACCTCTTGCTTTCAAAATATGGGATGTATGCATCGACGCGAACCCATTCCATCCCCAAGCTTATTAGTGACTTAGTCAAAGTACACATCATCGGCGGCGTAATCACCGCGTCATTGATTTACTTCATAGAGCCCGGCGGCTTCAGGCGTATACTGTTCGGCATTTTCATCCTGCTGTAGCGCGCCCGGTACCCTGGACACAAGATAAGAGTCACGCAGCCTTCTTGAGTTGATACTCCTCGAAAGCCTGTCGTGGGCTTCTGAACCCGAGCTTTTCAACCAGCCACAGCCGGTTGTAACGATCCATGAAGTCAGCTACTGCCATCCTTACTTCTTCGATTGTGCGGTAATGGCGGCCATAGATGACCTGCTCTTTGATAGTCCGATTAAACCGTTCCGTCACCCCGTTGGTCTGCGGTTCGGCAACAAATGAGAAACTTGGGGCAATTCCCCAGAACTTGATCTGATTCTGGAAATGCTCTGAGAGGTATTGGCTGCCGTGATCCATCCTCAGTGCCAACCCTCGAGCAGCAGCGGCACCGACCGAGCCGAAACGGGCCTTGATTCCCATGGCGAGCGGCTGCAATGCGGCAAACCGGTCGCCATTCTTGGTCACATGCCAACCGACGCACTCGGCATTCCAATGCTCGACGGCGGTAAACAACCAGCACCACCCTTCTTCCAGGGTGAAGATCTTGGTGCCATCGGTACCCCACATGACGTTGGGGGCCGCCGTGATGATCTTGCCGGCGTGGTCCTTGGGCTGTCCCTGAACAACCCGGTGAGGGGAGAGCAGATTGTTCTCCCGCATGAGACGCAACACTCGTTTGCGGCCGACTTTTATCCCTTTGACGAAGCGTAGTCGTCCCCAGACCTTACGGTGCCCTTCGCCGACAAAGGGGGATGTCTCCAGGTCGGTCCGGATGAGAGAAAGTACCTCGTCGTCAGAGAGCGGTGTTTTTGGACCACGCTTGAGCAGTACAGCAGGCAATGTTTTTCTGCCTGCACGGCTATAGAACGACGAGCGGGGCACTCCCCAGGCAAGGCAGACGCGCTGAACGCCATAGGCTTTACCGGTGGCAGGGGAGATCGTAGCACTCATTTCTTCGATCTCCTCTGGGCCAAAGGGTGGGCACGCCTCGCTTTCTCCCGCAGTAGCTCGTTTTCCATGGTGATCTCACCGATGCGCTTGAAGGCTGCATCGAGTTCCGCTGCCAACGGATCACCTTCACGAGCCTTGAGAGCAGATTCTATCCCCTGGAGTGCTTTCTGATGCCACTCTTCCAGGCGATAGATTTCGATGCCCAACTCACGGGACAAGGCATCGATTGGTTCACCGCGCATCAACCGCAGGACAACCTCCTTTTTGCGGTTGGCGCTCCAACGTTTGACTTCCGGTGCTGCTCCAGTCGAGCTACGCTCTCCTTCCGCCGCACCGGAGACACTGACATCCTTTTCCATTGACGACCTCCTTGAACACCTAGATTTACCTCATTTTCGTGTCCAAGAAAACCGGGGCCGCCATACATTTTCATCCTGCTTTCCTTCTTACTTCTTACCCTCGGGAAACTGGCCCTCAAGCTGATTCTCTCCCATATCCGGCGGCGCGGTTATAACTTCAGAAATATCCTCATAGTCGGCACTAACGAGCGTTCGAAACGGTTCATTCATCTGGTTGAGCAGCACTCCGACTGGGGACTCAAAATAGTCGGGTTTCTCGGCGTGAAAACAAATTCGCTGCCTGATACGTTGTCCGGATATAAGGTGCTGGGCACCATGGCTCAACTTGTGGACATCTGTAAATCAAACCCCGTGGACGAGGTCGTTTTCTGTCTCTCCCGACAGTGGGAGGAGAATATCGACGACTACCTCCACGATCTGGAGGAGATGGGGATCACGGTTCGCATGGTGCTGGACCATTACGAGATGCGGATTTCCCGGCGAGAAATGAGCATGTTTCACGATGAGATTCCCATTCTCACGTTTTACAGCAAGAATTTCGATGCCACCCAATTGTTCCTCAAGCGGTGTCTTGATTTTTTGGGATCTACCATAGGCCTGCTTATTACCGGCGCTCTGTATCCTTTTATTGCCTTGGCGATCAGGTTTGATTCTCCTGGGCCGATATTTTTCGGCCAAGAGCGGGTAGGGGAGAATGGCCGTATTTTCAAGTGCTGGAAATTTCGTTCCATGTATGTCGACGCAGAGGAGCGCAAAAAGGAGCTTGAGCATCTCAACGAAATGAGCGGTGCCATCTTCAAGATTGCTCACGATCCGAGGATCACCCGGGTGGGCAAGTTCCTCCGCAAGACGAGCCTGGATGAGTTGCCCCAGTTCTGGAATGTGTTTCGCGGCGAGATGTCGCTGGTGGGTACGCGGCCGCCGACTCCTGACGAGGTGGCCAAGTATGAAAACTGGCAACGGCGACGCATCTCGATCCGTCCGGGAATTACGGGGCTCTGGCAAGTCAGCGGGCGAAACCGTATCAACGAATTCGATGAGATTGTTAAGCTTGACCTGAAATATATAGATCAGTGGAGCATCTGGCTGGATCTGAAGATTATCTTCAAGACGGTTGGAGTGGTTTTTTTCGGTACAGGGGCACAGTAGGGTACAGTCCGCCACGTGATGCACGGGCAGGGTGCGTGATTTTTAATTGATTTCTCTGCATTTCATGCTAGCATCGGCTCGTAATCGCTAATAAATTCAGCATATAATGCCGTGTTGAACCGTTCATATCCCTCTTGAGTAAGTGACCCAATGAATCGTATTCCGCTCGGACTGTTGATTGCACTGCTGATTCTCCCTGTGTTCCCCGGTTATGTCTGGGCACTCGCCTCGAGCAACATCCCTCTTGACAGTCCTGTCTATCTATACTTGGATAAACTTGCCGGCTTTGGCTTGATTACCTCTGATACCAAGGGGATCAGACCATACTCGAAGGCCGAAACGGCCCGGCTTCTCCTGGAGGCTGAGGCGAATCTCGTGAAAAACGAAGAACAGATTCCCCCGCTGGCTTTCGAGTTTATCAAGCGCATCCGGGAGTTGATACCCAGGGAAGCATCTCTGAGGGAAGAGCCGGAAAAGGCGCCTTTGGTGGATTATACGCCGGTGACTTCCGCCCGGTTGCGGTATGTGTACCTGGATGGACAGCCCCGCAGTTACAATCGGGATGTGCTCGACCCTGCGAATCAGTCCGCGTTCGGATTCATCGGCGGGAATCTGAGACCTCAGCCCCCCGGAGTGGTTCACCAGTCCGGAACCGAGGGTACCCCTCTGGTGGAGAATAACGAGGGGGTTGTCTATGGCGACGGACATAACCTTGAGTTCCGCTGGAGCATGGAAGGATACCTCGGCCGCTATGCAACCGTACTGGTGGAGCCGAACGCATTGCACACGGACGAAACCAACCGGCTGAGCCTGCAGAAGGGATATCTGAAGCTCGGGAGCGGTGGAATCGAGTTGGAGGTCGGGCGCGATGCCAACTGGTTCGGGCCGGGCTATCGCGGCGCCACGACTCTCACCAATAATGCCGCCAACTTCGACATGGTCAAGCTTTCAAGCCCAGAGCCCGTTGATGTGGGCTGGATCAAGGAGTACCTGGGTGACTTCAAGTATGCCCTGATCGGTTCGCGTTTCGATGCTACGGGGAGTGGCGCCGATTACCGGAAGCCGTGGTTTTTCGGGATGAAGCTGACTCTTAAGCCGAAGCCCTGGTTAGAGATCGGCGCGAACCTGGTGCGCCAGGAGGGTGGACCGGGATTCACGGGCGATGTGAGCCTATTCGATCAGATTTTCGGCGGCGCCGATAACGATCATGTGAACTCGATTGCAGGTATCGACCTGCGCGTCAGGATTCCCTGGCTGCGCAACACGGAGATTTACGGCGAGTATTCGGGTGAAGACTCGGCATCGTTCTGGCCGTTTGTGGAAAGCTATGTGGCCGGTATCTATATTCCCTGTTTGACGCCTTCCGGGCGAGATGACCTGCGGTTCGAGTACTATCGGGGAAGTGTCATCCACTATACCGACTGGCAGTTTCCGGCCGGCTACGTCTATAAGGGGATGACCCCCGGGCATTCGCAGGGGGGGGCGGCAGAGGAGTTTTTCATCCGGTACAGTCACTGGTTCTCGGCCCGCAACTCGCTGGCACTGGAATATTTTCACACCGAGCGGGGACAGGAAGGGCGCCTGAAGGTCAACAGCGCCGGCAGGTATGATCCGGTAAACGGGGTCATGCAGGCTGTTGAACGGAAAGATGCGCTCCGCGCTTTCTGGAGTCTGCCGTTTTACGGCGATGTCGATCTTAACGTTAATTACGGCTGGGAGCGGATTTCCAACGTGGATCTCGTGCTGGGCAACGACCGGACCAATCAGCTCGTGACCCTGGCACTCACCTACCGGTATTGACCCCCCCCCCCACGATTATCCACTATTTCCGCTATTCATTATAAATGATCACCGCCCCGGTCGGGGCTCCTTTGCGTTCGGTAGAACACCCTCCCCATTTTTGTGTCCTGCACAGCAGTGTCCCTGTCGCTGAAAAGCATCCCCTGTAACAAAACATTACATCCGTTCCGCCTGGTCTCTGGGCTGGGGAGAGGACCATCACGTGGCGCAAATGCTGCGCTGATGCCAGTTCCTTGGTGTGTCATGTTTGTCAGGTGCTAATGGCATGTTTCCTGTACTTGGCTACAGCAATCGCACAAGGACGAAACTGTACGCGTACAACGCGTTGTTCGTTCGGATATATGCCGGGCACTGAAAGGAGATATCCCCATGACACGAAAAAAACGCTGCGCCGGGTTACTGTTGGCCCCCGTACTGGCTCTTTCATTGTTTTCAAGGGCCGAGGCGGTCCTGCTCGACGTGGGGCCGATCGTCCCGCAGGTGATAAACAGCTCTCCCCCCCAGCACGGTTTCCCGCTCTGGTACCGAGACACCAACCGGGTGCCGTTGGAGCTTTGCCTCAGCAGAACGGCCAGTGTCAATGGCCCCATGTGTCTTACCCAGGAGCCGTTCCCGGCACAGCCCTTCAATTTTCCCAATAACTTTGGCCCGGAGGCCTTCTGGTGGTCGGCAGATGCCATCATGGCCATGCCCGGCGGCGGCGACGCCCGGCTGATCATGGCGTTGGAAGCGGCGTTTGCCGTCGGAGATCCGATTCCGGGCGACCAGGTTTCCTTTGCACGCATTCGCATACGGATTGACACCCCTGTTGCCGGTACCTATGTGGTGACCTACCCCTATGGCGAGATGACCTTTAATGTTACGGATACCGATGCAGGGATCAACTATACCCGTGACATCGGGATAGCGACAAATAATTTCAACGGCGCCCTCCTGGGGGATGTGGGGCCGTTCCTCTACTGGGACACGGGGCCCGTAGCCGTTGGCGATGAATTGTTTGTCGGGGACCCGAACGTGGATCACCGCGTTCTGGGAAGCCCCTTCCCCGATCCGCTCAATCCGAGCCAATTCTCCAATTTTTTCCGCGTCCGGGGGCCTGCGGCCGTTGGAACGCTGCAGACCGACCTGTTCGCGGTGATGGGCAAAATCTATCAGACGCCGATCCCCACGCCGCTGACGGTTGATCGTCTGACCTACAGCCGTGATGCGGCCGGGATGCAATTCCACGCCGCGGCAACGACCCAACCCGTTTCGAATCAGGTCAACCCGGCGCTTCCGTTCCCGCAGAACTTTGCGCTGACCGGCGTCCCATCTGCGCTGGAGGTGACCGGCACCGGTCTTCCGACCCAGACCATGATCACCAATGACCCCGCTGATGGTAAGTTCTTTTCGGCGAGCAGCTTCTTTGCCGATCCGGGGACACTCCCGGCCACGGTACAGGTGACCAACATTAACGATGAGCCGGATACGGTTGTCACGGTTCCGCTGGTGGACGATGTTACCGTATTCCGGGCAACGTACCGGCCGCAGAGCGGGACTCTGTCCATTGCGGCAGATTCCGCCGATGATGTGGCAAATCCGGTCCTCCAGGCGTATATGCCGGGCATGACCGCTCCGCTCGGCACCTTGGTCAACGGGCAGTTGTCGGTGAGCTTCCCGCTCGTTGATACCTCGGTTACGCCGACCAAGACCCATAGCGTCCCGCCGGTGTGGGTGACGGTAAAGTCGGCTGCGGGAGGAGAGGCTTCTGCACTGGTGACTGTGCGCGATATATCGCCGCCGGTGGTTGCCGGCTTCAGCCCGGCCAGCGGCGTGGTGGGAACGGCCATTACCCTGTTCGGCAGTAATTTCTCGCCGTTCCTGGCGGAAAACATCGTAACCTTCAATGGCACCCCCGCCACGGTGCTCAGCGCCACGGACTCTTTCCTGACCGTTGAGGTACCGCCCCTGGCGACGACCGGTGCCATCGCCGTGACGACGTCCGGCGGCCAGGCGGCCAGCGTTGCTTCCTTCATCCCCCGCTATACGACGTCGGTTACCTTGGCCGGTACCGGCGCCGGATCGGTCAACAGCGTGCCGGTGGGCATAGCCTGCACCGTGGGGACCTGCAGCGGTGAATTCGACTACAATACCGCACTTGAGCTTGTCCAGTCCGCTTCTAGCGGTTCCCAATTCGATGGCTGGTCCGGTGACTGCACCGGTACGGGACCCTGTACGCTTTCGACTACTGCCGATTGGGCCGTCTCCGCCGTCTTTTCCATCCAGCCCAATGTCAGGATCGGTGCGTTGACCTATTTCGGAACCGCCCAAGCGGCGTTCGACGCGGTTCAAAACGGCGAGGTCATCCTTGCCCGGGCCATGATTCTGCCAGGTTCGGACCCCGTGTATGATCGCCCCGGCATCTCCTCGACCTTCTCGGGTGGCTACGCCGACTTCACCGAGCCGTTGACGCAGAGCGACTACACCACCATTGTCGGTTCGCTGACCATAAACCGGGGCGAGTTGGTCGTCGACCAGGTAATGGTCAACTGATTCCTGCTACGACCGGCGCGGGAGTGAGAGCGTGGTTTCCGCTCTCTCACTCCCGCGCCGGTCGGCTTCTACTCCACCTGATACCCCTTCTCCGCAAGTACTCCAGCCAGAGCCGTCCGCGCCTCCTCTTCGCCGTGCACAAGCCTGATGGTTTTCGGAGGGACGGTGATTCCTTCGACGAATTCGACAAGGTCCCGCTGGTCGGCATGGGCCGAATAGCCGCTGATGGTGTGGACGGCCGCCCGCAGGGGGTAGGTGCCGCCGTCCAGGTCGATGGAGGGGCGGCCCCCGGTTTCCCATTTTTGTTTAGCCGCTTCCAGAATCTCTCTCCCCGGAGTTCCCGCGGCCTGATAGCCCACAAAGAGGATATCGGTGCGCGGATCCGGCATCAGGGCCTTGAGGTAATTGACAATGCGTCCGCCCGCGCACATACCGCCGGCAGCGATGACGATGCAGGGGCGGGCGGTTTTGCGGAGATACTCCACCGTGGCCCGATGATCGGCGTGGCTCTCGATGACGGTCATCTGCTCGAAGGATAGGGGATGACGGTTCTGGGCAACGGTTTCGAGCGCTTCTTCGTCCCAGAGTCTGCGCAGCCGGTCGTAGACCCGGGTGACGCTGAGGGCCAGCGGCGAATCGACGATGATTTCCAGGTCGTCCCACGGCAGGCCGGCGGCCGCCTCCTCGGTCCGGTGCCGGCTGATGAGATCCTCGATCTCGTAGAGCAGTTCCTGGGTCCTGCCGATACTGAAGGCCGGCACCAGAAGGGCGCCGCGATTTTCGAGCGCCCGGACGATGACTCTGCACAGTCGCTCCCGGCGCTGTTCGCGTCCCTCGTGCTGCCGGTCGCCGTAGGTCGATTCGAGAACCAGGATGTCTGCCCGTTCGGGCGGTTTCGGGTCGGGCAGCAACGGGGTGAAGGGCGCGCCCAGGTCCCCGGAGAAGACAACGACCGTATCGCCCCTTGTCCCGTTGACGGTGCCGGTCTGCTCCGCCTGAGACGCCGGACTGACCGACACCTCCACGTACGCCGAGCCCAGAATATGCCCCGCCTGCTGAAGACGCAGCGAAGCGGAGCGACCATCCCAGCTTCCCAGCTGGTGCCACCTGTCGTAGGGGAGGGGGACCAGCCGTTTTTTCACGGCATTGAGGAAGCGGGCGATGAGGTGCTCGTCACGGGTGATGCCGACCTTGACGGCGTCCTCAAGAACCAGGGGCAGGAGCAGGGCGGATGCCTCACTGCACCAGATGGGCCCCTGGAACCCCGCTCCCAGCAAGTGGGGGATACGTCCGCAGTGATCGATGTGGACATGGGTGAGCACCAGCCCCTTGACCCGGTCAAGCGGAAAGTCGATAAAAGGAAATCTCTTGCCGCCGGCGCCGTCGTTCCCCTGGAGGAGGCCGCAATCAATGAGGATGGCGGCGTTGTCGGAGATGACGAGCTCGTGACAGGACCCGGTGACGCCGAATATGCCGCCGTGATGGATGATCTGCATCGGTTCTCCCCGGAATTGACAAAGTAGTGTGTAAATTTGTTAATAAAAGCCAGGGGAGAAGTCAAGGGCATATGCGCATTTCCGGTTGACTGAAAGGCGAGGTAAAGGTACTAAGGATTATCGTGACATGTACACGGCACGCCGGTATCCAGCCGGGCATGGCCGCCGGTAAGTTGAGCGGCACCAACGCTGGCCGGTACCGCACCAGTATTTACAGCAGCCTGATAGAGGTACGACGCATGAGGATTTGGAAGGCTTACGTTATCGCTTTGTTCACCCTGATTGCCGGTGTTGCCGGCACTGCGCACTCCATTGCGAGGGCGGTGGAGGTCCCCGAGGCCGTGGTGCGCCAGCTCTCCGAAAGCAAGGGAGCGGCGCCCGCCGTCGGTGAGGCCGCTGGACAGCTTCCCCAGCAACAACCGGAGGAAGGGGCGAAGCTGCTGCTCAAGGCCGAGCCTGCCGACGGGCAGATCGTCCTCACCTGGGCATCGACAGCGGCACCCAAGAGCCCGGAGGAAACCCCGTCGAACTATGTGATTCACTACGGTACCGAGCCCAACGCATACGGTAATAAGGTCGACGCGGGGCTCGCCGCCACCTTCAGAATTCAGAACCTGACCAATGAGCGGCCCTATTTCGTGAGGGTCATGGGCTATAACGCAGATCGCAAGCTGGTGCTTTCCTCCGAGGAGGTAAGGGTGATACCCACGGCCCCGGATGCGTCCGCTTCGTCCCTGGAGCGTGCCTTTGCCCGCCAGAGCCCGACGCTGCTGGACAAGCTCGAACCGACTCCCCTCAACAGATCGCTCCGTCAGTTCGGGTATGAGTTTTTTAAAAACAGTCTCGCAAGTCTGGCCGTAACTGAAAATCTGCCCGTGGGCCCCGACTATGTTGTTGGTCCGGGCGATTCCATCAGAATTGATGTGTGGGGGAGCTTCACCGCCCGCTATGAGCCGACTGTGGACCGCAACGGCGAGATCCTGATCCCGCGCATTGGTCCGGTAAAGCTCTGGGGGCTGACCTACGGCCAGGCTCGGGAAGCCATAGACAAAGCACTGGCCCGCTACTACAAGGGGTACGAGCTGAACGTGACCCTGGGGAGCCTCAGGACCATCCAGGTTTACGTGGTGGGTGAGGTGGAAACGCCCGGGGTGTACAGTGTCAGCTCCCTGGCCACGGTGGTCAATGCCCTGGCCGCCGCCGGGGGGCCTTCGAAGAACGGGAGCCTGCGGTCGATCAGGGTGTCGAGACCGGGAGTCGAACCCCGTTCGATCGATCTGTACGACATGTTTCTCACTGGTGACCGCAGCAATGACGTGAGGCTGCAAAACGGCGACACGGTATTTGTGCCGGTGATCGGGCCGGTTGCTGCCGTGGCGGGCGAAGTGCGGCGTCCCGGCATCTACGAGTTGAAGGGCGCGACGCCGCTCGCCCGGCTGGTGGCCATGGCGGGGGGGATCACTGCAGCGGGAGATACGGGGCGTATCCAACTGGAGCGGATCGAGGGGAACAGCGCACGGATAGTGCTCGATTATGAGCCCAAAGGGGGCGACCTGGAGGCCGAACTCGCCCGGGTGGAACTGAAGGACCGTGACATGGTCACCGTGTTCCCGGTGTTCGATGCCGTGCGCAAGGTGGTCACCCTCACGGGGAACGTGACGCGGCCCGGTGCCTATCAGTTGAAGGAGGGAATGCGGGTCAGGGATATTCTTCCTGATCCGTCGGTCCTTCTCCCCGAATCGTATCTGGAGTCGGCCGAGATTACCCGTCTTGCTCTTCCCGAGTACCGCCGGGAAGTGGTCACCTTCAATCTGCGGGCCGCCATGCAGGGGGATCCCAAGGAGAACCTTCCCCTTCAGGAGCAGGACACGGTGCGGGTGTTCTCCCGGGCCGAGATGATTGAGAAGCATACGGTGTCCATCAGCGGGGCGGTGCTCAATCCGGGCAGCTATGAGTATTTTCCGCGCATGACGGTGCGCGACCTGGTGACCGTCGCCGGCAGTCCCAAGCGAAATGCTTTTCTGGGCAGTGCGGAGCTGACCAGGATCAATGTCAACGGCGACGGAGCGCGGGCGAGTAGGCAGGATATCAATCTCGAAAAGGCCATGGCGGGCGATCCCGATCATAACCTCCCCCTGCAGACCGACGACGTCCTCATCGTCCGGAGCATCGAGAACTGGCTTGAGGCCAGCGACCGGTTCGTGACCCTGCGGGGCGAGGTGAAGTTTCCCGGCACCTATTCCATTGCCAAGGGAGAACGACTGAGTTCGGTCATTGCCCGGGCCGGGGGCTATACCGAACATTCCTGCCTGAAGGGGGCCAAGTTCACCCGCCGGTCGGTCAGAGAGGAGCAGCAGCGCCGCATGGACGAGGTGATCGCCCGGACCGAGCAGGATGTCTACCGCAAGCAGGCGGAACTCTCGTCGGTGGCTACATCACGCGAGGAGCTGGAGGCCACCAAGGCCGCCCTCGACGGTCTGTTGCGGAGTCTGGCGAAGCTGAAGACCACCAGGGCCGAGGGGCGGGTGGTGATCCGGCTGGCGCCGGTCGAGGCGCTTGCCCACAGCTCCTATGACCTTGAACTGGAAGGCGGGGATGAACTCTCCATACCCCCAACCCCGAGCGTGGTGTCGGTCATGGGGTCCGTCTACAACCCCACGTCGTTCCTGCACATTTCAGAGCGGGACGTGGCCTATTACCTGGAACGTTCCGGCGGGGCTACCCGTGATGCCGAATTGGATGACATGTACATTATCAAGGCCGACGGATCGGTCTTCAGCAGGCAGCAATCGTCCTTCGGCATTCGCTGGGACGACTATGCCCGGCGCTGGACGTTCGGCGGATTCCTGTCGTCCCCCCTGGAGCCCGGAGATACGCTCGTGGTGCCGCAGAAGCTCGAGCGAACCGCCTGGATGCGCGAGATCAAGGACATAACAACCATCCTGTCGCAGGTAGCCATAACCGCCGGCGTGATCATCGCGGCAGGTCTCTAGCCGGCATGCTCACGCCGGGGTCACGCAGAAAGCTCTACACGGTTCTTCTTGCCGTCTGGGGGGTGGCTATCCTTGTCCTGACCCTGATGCCGGCCTCCAAGGCGGAACCGCTTCCCTTTCCCGGCTGGGACAAGATAGAGCATGCAGTGGCGTTCGGCGCACTGGCGTGGTTTGCCGGGCGATTTCTGGTCGTGTACGGAAAATGCGTGCGCCGCTGCTGGCTCTGGGCGTTTTGCGCCACTGTGACGTACGGCGCCCTGATCGAGGTTGCCCAGGCAACATTGACCACGACGCGTACCGCCGAGCTGGGCGATCTGGCTGCGGATGCGGTGGGGGCCGGTCTCGTCTGCCTGCTTGCCTCCCGCACGGTGGTTGCCGGAAACAGGGAGGGATAGGGTCGATGGGGCGGTGCATCTTGGGGGTGATAGTTGCGGCATCCGTTCTGGTGGCGCTCACGGCAACGGCTGCAATAGCGGAGGATATGCCCTGGTCGGGCGAATTTCTGAGCCGGGAGGCACGGACGCTCCGCGACGAGTCTGCCGCTTTCGTAACGGCGCCCTTCAGGGTCGATAATGGTGCCCTGTGGGGGACACTGGCCGTAGCGGGGGCAGTGGGAGTCCTGTCGCAGTTCGACGAGGATATCCGGGACGAGGTGGCAGAAACGCGCGGCCGGACCCTTGACCGGATCACCGATGCCGGCAGTCTCGTGGGTAATCCGGTCATCCATCTGGGAGTGGCGGGTGCCGTTTATGGCGGCGGGCTGCTTGCCGGGTCCCCCCGCTGGCGGGATACGGGGCTCATGATGGGCGAGGCGGCGCTCCTGGCCGATGCCGCAACCCTGGTGCTCAAGCAGGCTATTGGCCGCGCCCGACCCCTGACGGGCAAGGGGGGCGGCAGCTTCCGCCCGTTTGGGTTCGAATCGGATTACGATTCCATGCCCTCCATGCACACGGCCAGTTCCTTTGCCATGGCTTCGGTCATCACGTCCACGTCGGGAAGTGTGCCGGTGGGTGTCGTATCCTATGCAACGGCTGCCTTTGTGGGGTTTTCCCGCATGCAGGAAGGAAAGCACTGGGCCAGCGATGTGCTCCTGGGTGCCGCCATCGGCGAACTGGCCGGCAGGATCGTCACCCGCTTCCACGCCGGCGGCGGAAATCTGGCGCTGGTGCCGGCAGTGGCGGAAGACGCGGCAATCCTTTCCCTGGTCGGGAAATTCTAGGAGGTTTTTCATGCTGTCAGCCGTTATCTTCGATTTCGACGGGATCATCGTCGATACCGAACCGCTCCACTACCGGGCATTCCAGGCCATTCTCGAACCTATTGGGTTCGGCTATTCCTGGGAGGCCTACGTGGATGTCTACATGGGCTATGACGACCGGGACGCCTTCCGGGAAGCGTTCAGGGTGCGGGGCGCGGACTTGGAAGACCGCGAACTCGAAGGTCTTATCGCCCGCAAGGCGGCTGCGTTCCAGGAGATCATCGCTTCCGGCGTCACACCCTATCCGGGTGTTGTCGAACTGATCAGGAACATCAAGGCCAATCATCCCGTGGCGCTTTGCAGCGGCGCACTCCGCTCGGACATTCTGCCGATCCTGGAGGGGCTCGGCCTCTCGGGCATCTTTGACGTCATGGTCACAGCCGACGAGGTGTCGGCCAGCAAACCCGACCCGGCCAGCTACGCCCTGGCGGTGCGGCGGCTGACAGCTGCCTTTCCCAACCGGCAGATTCGGCCGGAAACATGCATCGCGATTGAAGACACGCCAGCCGGCATCGCCTCGGCCACGGGGGCCGGGATCGGTGTCCTTGCCGTCACCAACAGCTATCCCGCCGTGCGGCTCGGCGGTGCCCGCAGGGTCGTTGACTCCCTGGCCGACGTGGGCCTGGCCGACCTGGCGGCATTGGCCGGCCAGGAGTAAGCCCCCTGATTCATCGTTTCCATTCATTCTTCCAATGAACCGCCTTCCCGTTGACGACGTCATCCCCGACCTGCTGACGGCCCTTGAGCAGAGGAACGCCGCAGTACTTCAGGCGCCGCCGGGGGCCGGGAAAACCACCCGCGTTCCCCTCGCGCTCCTTGACGCTCCCTGGCTGAACGGCAAACGGATTATCATGCTGGAACCGCGCCGGCTGGCCGCGACGAATGCTGCCCGCTGGATGGCCCGCAGTCTGGGGGAGGAGGCGGGCGCCACAGTGGGGTACGCCATCCGCTTCGACCGCCGGGTGTCTGCCCGAACCCGGGTGGAAGTGGTGACCGAAGGAATCCTCACCCGTCGACTCCAGTCCGATCCGCTCCTTGAGGGGGTCGGTGCGGTGATCTTCGACGAGTTCCACGAGCGGAGCATCCATTCGGATCTGGCCCTCGCCCTCTGCCGCGATGTTCAGGCAGGGCTGCGGGAGGACCTGCGGATCATCGTCATGTCGGCAACCATGGCAGCGGCGCCGGTCGCGGCCCTGCTCGGCGACGCACCGGTCATCACCAGCGAGGGGCGAAACTACCCCGTTGCGCTGCGGCATATTCCGCCCAACGACCGGGAGAACCTCCCCTCGGCCGTGGCGCGCGCCGTCCGAATTGCAGTGCGCGAGTGCGAAGGGGATATCCTCGCGTTTCTCCCCGGCGTCGGAGAGATCAGGCGCTGTGGCCAACTGCTCGCTGATGATCCGCCGTTGCATGCCCCGCTGGTGGTGCCCCTCTACGGCGATCTGCCGTTCGTGGAGCAGGAGCGGGCGATTCTGCCGGTCCCCGGCCGGCGCAAGGTGGTGCTGGCAACAACCATTGCCGAAACGAGTCTCACCATCGAAGGTGTCCGCGTGGTTGTGGACGGTGGCCAGACCCGGCGGCTGAGGTATGACCCGGCCTCGGGGCTGAACCGGCTGGTCACCGAGCGGGTTTCCGCCGCATCGGCGACCCAACGGGCCGGTCGGGCCGGCCGCCTGGGACCGGGAACCTGCTACCGCCTCTGGCCAGAGCATGACCAGCAGGCGCTCCTGGCGGCAGATCCCCCGGAAATCCTCATCGCCGATCTGGCTCCGCTGGCCCTTGACCTGGCACACTGGGGGGTAAGCGATCCTGCGTCCCTTGCCTGGCTCGATCCTCCTCCCCGCGGGGCACTGGAGGAGGCGAGAAACCTTCTGAAGTCCCTCGATGCCCTTGACGGCCAGGGGATGATAACCGAAACGGGACGGCGCATGGCGGAGTTGCCGCTCCATCCTCGTCTGGCCCATATGCTGCTGCGCGCGACCGAGCGCGGCCCGGCACCTCTAGCGTGCGACGTGGCCGCGCTGCTCACGGAGCGGGACATCGTGCGTTCCGCCGGGACCGGTCAGGCCGCCGAACGCGCCGGCTGCGACATGCTCATCCGGGTAGAGGCCCTTGAACAGTGGCGGCAGGGAAGAGGGGGGAGGGATCACCAGGTTGATTCTTCAGCCTGCCGGGCAGTGGACCGGGTGGCATCACACCTGCGGCGCCTGATTGCCCCGGATGGAAAGGGGCACGCGGTTGCGGATCCGGTTCGGGAAACGGGGCTGCTGCTTTCGTGGGCATATCCTGACCGGATCGCCCAGGCCCGTCCCGGGGGCGAACGGCGCTATCTTCTGGCCAACGGCAGAGGGGCCTTGTTGTCGGAACGGAGTTCCCTCCACGGGGAGCAGTTGCTTGTGGCCTATCTGGTGGAGCGCGGCGAGCGGGGGGACGACCTGATTCGCCAGGCGAGCGCCCTTGACCCGGCGCGGTTCCACGAAGAGTTCTCCGGCGACATCTACCGGCGGCGCACGGTGGTTTGGGATGATCGGGAAGGGAGGGTGAGCGCCCGGGATGAGGCCTGCTACGGTGCCATCGTTCTGGAGAGCCGTCCCGTCTCCGCCACGGGCGATGAGGTCCGTGCCGCCTTGCTGGCGGGACTGCGAGCCGGTCCGGGTATAACGGCCCTGGGATGGACGCCGTCCGCCTGCCAGTTCCGGGCACGAGTACGGTTTCTCGGCCGGGTCTGCCCTGACGAAGGCTGGCCCGATCTTTCCGATGAACGACTTCTGAAAACAATCGAGGTATGGCTCGGCCCCTTCCTGGGCAAGGCCCGGAGCCTTGCCGACCTGGCGTCTATCGATCTTCTGACGCCGCTGAAAGCTCTGCTCTCCTGGGATCAGCTCCGTCGCCTCGACGAGGGGGCACCCACTCACCTGACGGTGCCGAGCGGTTCGCGGATTACCCTGGCGTACGATGCGGATGGGGCTCCGACCTTGGCGGTGAAGCTACAGGAAATGTTCGGGTGCGCCGACACCCCTGCCGTGGCCTGGGGGCGGGTCCCGGTGGTGGTCCACCTGCTGTCCCCCGCCGGGCGTCCCCTGCAGGTCACGTCCGATCTGCGCGGTTTCTGGAACGGGGCGTATCAGGAGGTCAAGAAAGAGATGCGGGGACGCTACCCCAAGCATCCCTGGCCCGATGATCCCTGGAGCGCGGTCCCGACCCGCAGGACCAAACGGGCGGGAGGAGGGTAACGAAGGTGGCGATGGTAATCAGTGGTTGGTCAGCAGTATGGTTCCGTCGGCCTGGAGGATCTTGCGAATGGTGTCCGCGGCGCGGGGAGTAGCAGCGGTGCCGATCCGATCGCCTCGAGCACCGGGCAGATATGATGATGTGACGTTCACGTCTCCCCGCCAGGCTTCGAAGTGGAGGTGGGGGCCGGTGGATCTCCCCGTGGAGCCGGAAAGGGCGATGGTATCGCCCGCCGAGACGTTTGCCCCTTCCACCACCGCATTCATGGAGTTGTGGGCGTAGAGTGTAATGATGCCGTCCGGGTGTTCAAGGACCACCATGGTGCCGTAGCCCGGCCGGTTGCCCGCAAAGGCCACGCGCCCCGGCGCGATGGCCCTGACCGGTGTTCCCTCGGGCACGGCGATGTCGATGCCCCGGTGTTCGCGCATGGTGCCGTCGATGGGATCGTGTCGGAGCCCCACCAAGGAGGTTATCCTCCCCTGGACCGGAGGCGCCGCGGATGCATCTGACGGGGACGGGGTGGTCGGGTTGATTGCAGGAGATGTCCCCGTGATGCCGGCAGCCCGCAGGTGGTGCGGCACGGTGCGACGGGTACCGGGCCGGGCTGCCTTTTTTTCGCGCAGATAGAGCGACGCCTTGCCGTTCCTGGGGGAGTCGGTGAAACATTCTACACCGTCCTCGTCCACGAACCGGTATATGTCGGCCCGTGACCGCTCGGGGGCAGTCAGCCCCACCAGCGCCGCGAGCATGACGATACGTACCGTGTGTCCCGTGATCATGATGGTCTCCACTATACTCTATCGGCCGAAAACAACACAAGTTTAACCGGGCTATGAACGCCTGCTGCAAAAGCGTGATGCAGAACTGTCCGATGTTTGGCTTGACCCGATAGCCGGAGAAGACGCAGGGCTGCGCTACTGACCGCGTCACTGGAGCGGGCTGCCTGATAATTGTGCTCATTTGGTATGCAAGCGGGTGCCTTGTGGTGCCTTTATTTTGTGCTATATTTTTCCTGTTCCCTTCCCGATGCCAATCCCCATTCCTCAACCCGTTGAATTTGCTGTTGTTGGATTTTTCTCTCTGTTTAGGCAGACTATTTGCTTTTATATTTGCACCAAAGACGCCGAGGGGGATACGCCTTGCTTTTTGAGGGCGGCAAACCTATAATCCTCCAACTTTTCAACTATCCCAAGGGGGTGATGTGTCTTGAAAAAAGTCGAAGCGATTATCAAACCGTTCAAGCTGGATGAAGTGAAGGAAGCGCTCAACGAAATCGGCATCCAGGGAATCACGGTTGGGGAAGTCAAGGGGTTCGGTCGTCAGAAGGGGCACACGGAGCTCTATCGCGGCGCTGAATATGTCGTGGATTTTATCCCCAAGATCAAGATGGAGATCATTGTCGCCGACGATATCGTTTCCAAGGTGGTCGATACCATCGAGCAGGCCGCCAAGACGGGGCGCATCGGCGACGGTAAAATTTTCGTGACTCCGGTTGAAGAGGTTATCCGCATACGGACCGGCGAGCGCGGCGAAGACGCACTGTAGCGTCGTACTTTATCTGTTTTCGAAAGGAGATTGTGTAAATGACACCACAAGAGGTAGTAAGCTTCGCCAAAGAGAACGGCGCGCTGATGGTCGATTACAAGTTCATGGACTTCGTCGGCATCTGGCAGCATGTTTCCGTGCCCATTTCGGAGTTCGGTGAAGATACCTTTGAGGAAGGCCAGGGTTTCGACGGCTCCTCCATCCGCGGCTGGCAGCCCATCCATGCGTCCGACATGATCCTCCTGCCGGACCCCGCAACGGCCAAGATGGATCCGTTCATCGCGGTGCCGACCCTTTCACTCATCTGCAATGTCTTCGATCCGATCACCAAGGAAGACTACACTCGCGATCCGCGCAACATTGCCCGTAAGGCCGAGGCGTACCTGAAGTCGACCGGCCTCGGCGATACCGCTTTCTTCGGTCCCGAGGCCGAGTTCTTCATTTTTGACGACGTCCGGTACGATTCGACCTCCAACCAGTCGTTCTACATGGTTGATTCGGTGGAGGGTGCCTGGAACACCGGCCGCGAAGAGTTCCCGAACCTGGGCTACAAGCCGCGCCACAAGGAAGGTTATTTCCCCGTTTCCCCGACCGACTCCCAGAACGATCTCCGCAACGAGATGGTCATGGAGCTCCAGAAGGTCGGCATCCGGGTCGAGTGTCAGCATCACGAAGTTGCCTCCGGCGGCCAGGCCGAAATCGACATGCGGTTCTCCTCCCTCGTCGACATGGCCGACCAGCTCCAGTGGTTCAAGTATGTCATCAAGAACGTTGCCTACCGTAACGGCAAGACCGTTACCTTCATGCCCAAGCCGCTCTATGGCGACAACGGCTCCGGCATGCACTGCCACATGTCCATCTGGAAGGACGGCCAGAACCTCTTTGCCGGCGACAAGTACGGCGGACTTTCCCAGATGGCACTCTGGTACATTGGTGGTATCATCAAGCACGCCAAGGCTCTCTGTGCCCTGACCAACCCGACCACCAACTCGTACAAGCGTCTGGTGCCGGGTTTCGAGGCACCGGTGAACATGGCTTACTCCAGCCGTAACCGTTCCGCCTCCATCCGGATACCCATGATGTCCACCAACCCGAAGGCCAAGCGGATCGAGTACCGGACTCCGGACCCCTCCTGCAACGGCTATCTTGCCTTCGCCGCCATGCTGATGGCCGGCCTCGACGGCATCGAGAACAAGATCGATCCGGGGCAACCGCTGGATAAGGACATCTACGGGCTTTCCCCCGAGGAGCTCAAGAACATCCCGTCCGCTCCGGGAAGCCTTGAAGAAGCCCTCAAGGCCCTGGAGGCCGACCACGAGTTCCTTCTCAAGGGCGACGTCTTCACCCCCGACGTTGTCGAGAAGTGGATCGAGTACAAGATGGAAGCCGAGGTCAACCCGGTCCGCATGCGTCCGGTCCCCCTCGAGTTCGCCCTCTACTACGACATCTAGTCGAAGGGGCACCATCTGCAGCAAGCGAAAGGCGGGAGCGATCCCGCCTTTCTTTTTTTGCATCGGCGGTTCAGGCTGCCTCGTTGACTTTCTGCCCCATATCTGTTAGAAATGACCGATTTTACGAGGTGAAAAGCCCCACACATGGAAAACTTCTTTCTCAAGCTCTCCATCATGCTCGTGCCGGCCCTTATGGCAATCACCTGCCACGAAGTCTCCCACGGCTTCATTGCCGATCGCCTTGGCGACCGGACGGCCCGCTTCATGGGCCGGCTCACGCTGAATCCTCTCAAGCATCTGGACCTCTTCGGTACTCTCATGGTCTTCATTGTCGGCATCGGGTGGGCCAAGCCGGTTCCGGTCAATTTCGGCAACCTGCGTAATCCGAAGCGGGACATGGTCTGGGTTGCGGCCGCCGGGCCCATTACCAACTTCACGCTGGCCTTTCTGTCTGCCATGGCCATGCGCGGACTGGCCGCTGCAGGCAGCATGCTGCCGGATAGTTCGCCCCTTCAGATGGCCCTCGACCCGATCGTGCTGATGCTTGCCTTTTCGGTCTACATCAATCTGCTCCTGGGCATCTTCAATCTGATTCCGGTGCCTCCCCTGGACGGCGGCCGCGTGGCCGTGGGGCTTCTGCCCTACCGGCAGGCCGAGGCCTTGGCGCGGTTTGAGCCCTACGGCATGATCGTCATCATCCTGCTGGTTTTTTTCACCAATATATTCGAGAAAGTCATCTCCCCGGTGGTGGATTTGGGCATCAGCATCCTCGCCGGGCCCCAAAGCGGACTGGTGTACAATGTCACGCATTTTCTGATGAGATAACAGGTGCGCGGACCCGGTGGATGAAGCGATGGTCCACCGTTGTCCCGTGCCGGTAAGGAGCCTGTAATGAGCAACAAGCGGATAGTAAGCGGCATGAGACCCACCGGCAAGCTTCACCTCGGCCATTTCCACGGGGTGCTGGCAAACTGGCGTGAGCTTCAGGAGGAGTATGAATGTTTCTTCTTCGCCGCTGACTGGCATTCTCTCACCACCGAGTATGACAATACCGGCGCAATTCTCGAGAACATCCGCGAAATGGTTCTCGACTGGCTTGCCTTCGGGGTCGATCCGGCCAAAAGTGTCATATTCCGCCAGAGTCTCGTGCCCCAGCATGCGGAACTCAACCTGATTCTTTCCATGATTACGCCCGTGTCGTGGCTTGAGCGCAACCCGACCTTCAAGGAAATGCAGGACAACCTTGACGCCAAGGATCTTTCCACCTTCGGCTTCCTCGGCTATCCGGTCCTCATGGCGGCGGACATCATCCTCTACCGGGCGGCAAAGGTGCCGGTGGGACATGACCAGCTGCCCCACCTGGAGATAACCCGCGAGATCGCCCGCCGCTTCAACTACCTCTACCGTGAAGTTTTCCCCGAACCGGCGGCGCTCCTTACGGAGACCCCCAAGGTGCTCGGCCTCGACGGCCGAAAGATGAGCAAGTCGTACGGTAATTCCATCTATCTCTCCGAGACTGCCGAAGAGACGAGCAAAAAAATCATGTCCATGGTGACCGACACCCAGCGGGTCCGCCGCAGCGATCCGGGCGAGCCGGACCGGTGCGTGGCATTCAACCTACATCGTCTCTATGTTCCCGACGACGAACGGGCCGAGATCGTCGAGTCCTGCCGTGGCGCAACGATCGGTTGTGTGGACTGCAAGAAGATCCTTGCCCGCCATCTTGTGGAGACACTTGCGCCGTTCCGCGCCAAGCGCGTGGAACTTGCGGCCCGTCCGGAACTGGTGGACGAGATTCTGGCCGAGGGCAGCGATCGGGCGGCCCGCGAGGCAACCGTGACCATGACCGACGTGCGGGACGCCATCAGACTATGAGTGAAGGGGAAACCCTCACACTCGGCCTTGAAGGAGCCGCCTCGCCCTATACGGTCAGGCTCGAGGTGTTCGAAGGCCCCCTGGATCTACTCCTGCACCTCATCAAGAAGAACGAGGTGGATATCTACGATATCCCGGTATCCACCATCACGCGCCAGTACCTTGAGTACATACGCATGATGAAGGAGCTCAACCTGGAGGTGGCCGGCGATTTCATCGTCATGGCCTCCACCCTGATCCAGATCAAGTCGCGGATGCTCTTGCCGGCGCCCGACGAGGAGCCCGGCGCAGAGGATGAAGAGGCCGACCCGCGGGCGGAACTGGTGCGCAGGCTACTGGAATACCAGCGGTACAAGGAGGCCGCGCTCACCCTGTCCGAACGGGAGTTGCTCGGCCGCGACGTGCATGTGCGCGCCGCAGCGGGGGATGAGCCCGAACCGGCTCCCGAGGAGGAACCGGTAGAGGTGGAGCTGTTCGAATTGATCGAGGCTTTCCGGCGGGTTCTCGACCGGGTTTCCCAGGAGAGTTTTCATGAAGTGGGCTCCGAGTCGATTACCATTGCCGAGCGGATCAACGATATCCTCACCGCTCTGGAGGGAAAGGAGTCGCTCCTGTTCGACGATCTTTTCCCCGAGGGCTCCAACAGGGATTTTTTTGTTGCCACCTTTTTGGCCGTGCTTGAGCTGTGCAAGTTGAAGATGGTGCGGGTCGTTCAGGCGAGCCGCTACGGCTCCATCTGGATCGCGCCGGCAGTGTCGGATTCGGCGGATGCCGCCGGGGAGTTGACTGATGCACCGGCTTGAGTCCCTTGTGGAAAGCCTGCTTTTCGTTTCAGAGACACCGTTGTCTCTGGATCGTCTCTGCTCATTGCTGGAGGAGTTCGACCGGGCCGCTATTCGCGAGGCTCTTGATCGCCTGCTGGAACGCTATGGCGGAGAGGGCCGGGGTATTATCCTGGCTGAGGTGGGGGGCGGATTCCAGTTCCGGACTCCCGCCGGCAACGGAGATGTGATCCGGCGGCTCACCAAGGCCCGGCCGGCCCGGTTCAGCCAGTCTGCTCTGGAGACACTGGCCATCATCGCCTACCGTCAGCCGGTCACCCGAGCCGAAATCGAGTACCTGCGCGGGGTTGATTCGGGCGGGGTGCTGAAGACCCTTCTGGAGAAGAAGCTCATCAAGATTCTCGGCAAGCGCGATATTCCAGGGAAACCTCTCATCTACGGCACCACCCGCGAATTTCTCGAACTGTTTGCCCTGAAGGACCTGAAGAGTCTGCCGTCACTCAGGGAGATCCGCGAGCTTTCCGAAACCGCGGTATTCGAGCAGCAGGAGGAACTGCCGCTGGCTGCTCCTCCGGAAGAGGGCAGAGAGCCGTAAATGTGGTATACGTTATACGTCGACACGTTGCCACAGGGGGGCGGCACGAGGTTACGGGTGTCAAGGAGGATGCCATGGTACGTCAACCAGCAGTGGCCGGACAGTTCTATACCGACGATCCCCGCAGGCTCAGGGAGGAGCTCGGCCACCTGATCCGGCCCGTGCCTGCCCCGCGCCGCGTAACCGGCGTCATCGCCCCCCACGCCGGCTATATGTATTCCGGCGCCATTGCCGGCGCCGTCTACGGTTCGATTGTCATCCCCCGCACCGTTGTCATCCTCGGACCCAACCATCATGGCCTTGGCGCTGCCGCCTCGCTCTACCCCGACGGAACATGGTTGTCGCCTCTGGGGGAGGTCCCGATCGAGCAGCGGCTTTCCTCGCTCGTTCTTGAACACGTGCCCCAGGCGGAACCCGATGTAATTGCCCACCGCTTCGAACATTCGCTGGAGGTGCAGGTGCCGTTCCTGCGCTATCTCAATAGTGATGTTGCCATTGTACCGATGTGTCTGGGTGGCGGCGGGTATGGCTGGTGTCGCCAGGTGGGGGAGGGGCTGGCCCGGGCAATTGCTGCCTATGGCGAGGAGGTCCTGATCGTGGCGAGCTCCGACATGACCCATTACGAGTCGGCGGAGAGTGCCCGGCTCAAGGATGAGGCCGCGCTTTCGTGTGTGCTGGCGCTGGACGCCGAAGGGTTGTTAAAGGTGTGCCGGCAACGGGGCATAACCATGTGCGGGGTGATCCCGTCGACGGTCATGCTGGTGGCGGCTCGGGAGCTCGGCGCGTCCCGGGCGGAACTGATCAGGTACGGAACCAGTGGCGATGTCACGGGGGACAACAGGCAGGTGGTTGCCTACGCGGCGGTTGCGGTCTATTAAGCCTACTCTTCCTTGGATATCCTGACCACCTGCAGAACGCCGGGCATCCGCTCCAGGGTGGGGGCATCCAGGGTTTCCGTGTCACCGATGACACCGATGATGGTTCGGTTGGCGCCGGTGGACTGGTGGATGTCGAAGTTGCGGTTGATCAGATATTCCTTTATCTTCACGAGCGCCTCTTCATCGGCGCTTTTTTTCATGATGATGAGCATGATGGCTCCTTCCTGCCGTCGGATTCCCCGCGGTGCGTCATTATTCGTTCCAGTCGCCGCGATTCGTCAATGACCCGTTCGAAAAGCCGCACAATGGCTCCGTCGTCCAGGGGACCGGTGTTTTCCCGTTGCATCCGCTCGAAGATCTTTTTTTCCCGGGTCGGGTCATAGACCGGCAACCCCTTGTCTTTCTTGATGGCACCGATTTCCAGGGCAAGCCCTGCCCGACGGTTGAAGATCCGCAGCAGTTCGCTGTCCAGCCGGTCGATTTCCTGGCGTATCTGGTCTATGGTCATTGCCGCCTCAGAATTGCTTCTTGATGAAGGTATCGTGTCTGCAGTGGATGTCGTCGCGTTCCGGGTAGTTGATGGTGTAGTGGAGTCCCCGGGATTCCTTGCGCTGGAGAGCGCACTTGACGATGAGTTCGGCCACGGTGGCGATGTTGCGCAGCTCGATCAGGTCGGAAGTTACGGTGAAGTTCCAGTAGTAATCCTCGATTTCCTCCTGGATGAGGCGGATGCGCCGCAGGGCACGCTCCAGCCGCTTGTCGGAACGGACGATTCCCACGTAATTCCACATAAAGCGCCGTATTTCGTCCCAGTTCTGGGAGACGACCACCATCTCGTCGCTATCCGTGGCAGTGCCTGAATCCCACTCGGGAATGACCGGGAATTCGAAGTGGTTCTGCCGCAGTTCCTCCACTGCGTGCTGATAGGCGCGTCCGGCATAGACCGCGGCCTCAAGCAGGGAGTTGCTCGCCAGGCGGTTTGCCCCGTGCAGGCCGGTGAAGGCGGCTTCGCCGATCGCATAAAGGTAGCGGATATCGGTTTCGCCGTTGGCATCCACGGCCACCCCACCGCAGAGATAGTGTGCTGCGGGAACCACCGGCAGCGGATCCCTGGTCATGTCGAGCCCAAACTCAAGGCAGGTCTGGTAGATGTTGGGGAAGCGATTTCTGACGTACTCGGGGTCCTTGTGGGTAATGTCAAGGAAGACGCAGTCTTCCCCATGGGTTTTCATCTCGTTGTCGATGGCCCGCGCCACGATGTCGCGAGGAGCCAGGTCCTTGAGCTTGTGATATTTTTCCATGAACGCGGTGCCGTCGCGACGCCGCAGAATCGCCCCTTCGCCACGCACCGCCTCGGATATGAGGAAGGATTTTGCATGGGGGTGGTAAAGGGTGGTGGGGTGGAACTGCATGAACTCCATATTGGCGATGGTGGCGCCGGCACGGTAGGCCATGGCGACGCCATCGCCCGTGGCCACGTCGGGATTGCAGGTGTAGAGATAGACCTTGCCCGCCCCGCCGGTGGCAAGCAGGGTGATCTTGGCGGTGAATGTTCTCACGACATTGTCTTCGATACCGAGGACATGAGCGCCGAGGCAGCGGTTGGGGGCCACCCGCTTGCGGGTCACTTTCGCCTCTGTGATGAGGTCGATGGCAATATGGTGTTCGTAAATGCGGATGTTGGGGTTTTCCCGGGCCGCCGCCACCAGCGCCCGCTCGATTTCGCGGCCGGTGACGTCGTCGGCGTGCAGGATGCGCCGCTGGCTGTGACCGCCCTCGCGGGTCAGGTCGAAGGCCTCGCCGCTGCGGGTAAACTGCACTCCCCATTCGATCAGGTTCCTGATGACCTTCGGGCCTTCCTCCACCACCATTCTGACCACGTCTTCGTGGCAGATACCCGCGCCGGCGACCAGGGTGTCTTCCACGTGAGCGTCAAAAGTATCGTCTTGGGAAAAAACCGATGCGATTCCACCTTGGGCGTAATTCGTCGCCGACTCGGTTACTTCGCGTTTTGTCACTATTGCGACGGTTCCATGACGCGCTGCCTGGAGCGCGAAGGCGAGGCCGGCGATTCCGCTGCCAATGACCAGAAAATCGCTCTGGATCTTCATTGCGTGTCTCCTAGAAGGGAAAGGAAAAGTAACAGCAGGGTTTGTGTGTAAACGGAATAACTGGGCGATTATTCTCCCCCGTCTGTGGTTTGTCAAGGGTTTTGGGCGCTTGGGCGATGTGCGGCTCCCTTTGGGTTGCATTGGCAATCGCGTTGGTCTATATTTTGAATGGCTTTACGCAGCGGCGCATGCCATAACCGCTGTGGAGGTGTAATGACAAAGACGTTGACGATCATGTTGCTGGCAGGGGCGATGATCTGTTCTGCAGCAGTCGCGCCGGCCCGCGCCGACATCTACCGTTACGAGGATGAAGAGGGGGTCGTCCATTTTACCGACGCCCCCACCGATAAGCGCTTCAAGGTCTTCATGCGCGACATCAAGCGCGACAAGAAGCTCCGGACAACCTTTCGGCTGGCTAATTGCGCCCGCGATCCCAAGGAGTTCGAGCCGATTATCGATCAGTGCGCCCTTGAATTCGGTGTCGACCGTTCCCTGGTAAAAGCGGTTATTCACGCTGAATCGGGCTATAATCCCAATGCTTTGTCCCCCAAGGGGGCCAGCGGCCTGATGCAGCTGATGCCGAAAACAGCCAAGGACCTGAAGGTTGCCAACTCCTTTGACCCCAAGGATAACATCAAGGGGGGAGTGCGTTATCTCCGCTTCCTCCTTGATACATTCAAGGGGGATGTGACCCTGGCCCTAGCCGCTTACAATGCCGGCATGTCGAGGGTTGCCCAGTACGGAGGCGTCCCCCCGTACCAGGAAACCCGCACCTATATTGATCGGGTGCTCAGTTACCAGAAATCCTACCAGACGAATTGAGACAGCCAATGGCCCCCGAATCCGCCAGCACCATCTGGAACGTGCCCAATATCCTGACCCTTGTCCGAATTGCCCTGATTCCGGTCATGGCGGTACTGTTGCTTTCGCCCTCGAAAGAAGCGGGCTTCTGGGCAGCAGCGGTTTTCGCAATAGCCTCGGTCACCGACTGGCTGGACGGCTACCTGGCGCGCAAGATGGAGATCGTCACGGTGTTCGGCAAGTTTCTCGATCCCATTGCCGACAAGCTGATGGTGATGGCGGCACTGATCATGGTTCTTCCCTTCAACAGAATACCCGCCTGGATGGTGCTGGTCATCCTTGGCAGAGAAATCATCATTACGGGCCTGCGCGGCATCGCCTCCACCGAAGGGATCGTCATCCCGGCCAGTGATCTGGGTAAATTCAAGACCATCTTTCAGATCGTGGCCATCCTCGGCATCCTGCTCCACTTCGATTACCACTGGTTCTTCGGCATCGATCATCCCTATCTTTACGTAAATATGCATAACGTGGGGATGTTCTACCTCTGGATCGCCACCATCATTACCATCTGGTCCGGTGTCGACTACCTCGTCAAGTTCACCAAGGTTATTGCCCGCTAGCGGGTGCTATTTGTCCAGCGGCACCGGTTCGCAGACATTGTCGGCCGAGTTAGCCTCAGCACCGCACATGAAACAGGATACCGTGGGCGATGATGTCAGGTGCCGGACTTCGTCCATGAGTCCCTTGCTCTTGAGGACGCAGAGATGTCCCTGATGTTTTTCTCCGCAACTGCATGCAGTTTGCTCAGCCATGACGTGTTTTCCTTTCTCTACGATGCTGTTTTTGTTCAAAGTTTTACATGGTCCCGCGAAGGGCGCATTTTTTCATGCAAAGTTGCTGTCTGTCAAGCCGGTATCCCGGAAGCGGCCTTGGCTGGCTCATCGATGCCATTTTTTGACGTTGACAGGAGATGACAAAACCGGTATAAACCAAAGTCCGATTTGATGATCGGCGGCGTCGCCAAGTGGTAAGGCAAAGGTCTGCAAAACCTTTATTCACCGGTTCAAATCCGGTCGCCGCCTCCAGTACGCAAAAGGGGCTAGCTCATGCTAGCCCCTTTTTTGTTTTTCACAACGGATCGGCCATGGAACCTGATGATAAAGGGGGTTTCGGTTTTGCAACGGACGGATTTTTCTGTTACGATACCCCTTCAATTCCACCGGCAGCAAGGTTTTTCCCATGTCCGAACTTACTCCCATGATGCGCCAATATCTGGAGATCAAGGCTGATCATCCTGACGCGATCCTCTTTTTTCGTCTGGGCGATTTCTACGAAATGTTCCTTGACGATGCGGTCAAGGCATCGCGTATCCTTGACATCACCCTGACTTCGCGCAACAAGGGGGGCGACGGTGCCGACATTCCACTCTGCGGTGTCCCTTTTCATTCGGCGGCACCGTATATCGCCAAACTGGTCGAGGCGGGCGAGAAGGTCGCCATCTGCGAACAGGTCGAGGACCCAAAAAGCGTCAAGGGGATCGTCAAGCGGGAAGTGGTCAAGGTGGTTACCCCTGGCCTGGTGATTGACGCCGAAAGCCTTTCTCCCAAGGAGAATAATTATCTTCTGTCTCTTTTCCCCGGCCCGGACCGCTGGGGGGTTGCCTATCTCGATCTCTCCACAGGTGATTTCCGAGTAACCGAAACTGATTCAGCCGATGCCGCGTGGGCGGAGGTCGCCTGCGTCAACCCCCGTGAAATCCTGATGCCCCTTTCGTTCAGGGACGGGGGGGCGGGGAGTGAACGCCCGGACCTGGCGGCGGGGCGGATGCTCAGCTATGTTGATGAATGGGTGTACGACGCCGAGTATGCCGAACGCATGGTGCGTAATCATTTTGGTGTCGCCTCTGCGGAGGCGGCTGGGTGCGGCAGCATGGACTGCGGCCTCAGGGCCGTTGCCGCGGTGCTCCACTATCTGCAGCAGACCCAAAAGGGGGACGTTCGCCATATCAGCTACCTTCAGGCGTACCGTACCCAGGAGTTCCTGGTGCTGGACGAGTCTTCCCGGCGCAACCTGGAGCTGAACGCCACCATTGGCGATGGAAAGCGGCGCGGCTCTCTCCTTGGCTTGCTGGACCGGACCGTGACGGCAATGGGGGGGAGGAAGCTCAAACAGTGGATTAATTATCCGCTTGTATCCATAGAAAAAATAAACGAACGACTTGATGCGGTCGAGGAGCTGGTCGCTGATGCCGAGTTCAGGCAGGGGGTTCGGGCGGCCCTTGACGGCGTCTATGACCTGGAGCGGCTTAACGGCCGGATCAGCCTCGCTTCGGCTTCGGCCAAAGATCTGGTCGCCCTGCGCGCTTCCCTGGTACGGTTGCCGTCGCTCATTGCCCTTCTGACGCCGGCAGCCTCAACGCTCCTGGCCAGATTGCGCGACGGGATTGATCTCCTCGCGGACGTGGAGGAGCTGATCGGCCGTGGCATCGTGCCAGATCCTCCCTTTGTTCTCCGTGAAGGGGGGATCATCGCGCAAGGGTACCACTCCGAGCTTGACGAACTACGCAGCATCAGCCGGGAAGGGAAGGGGTTCATTGCCCGCCTTGAAGCCCAGGAAAAGGCGCGCACCGGTATTTCGTCGCTCAAGGTTCGCTACAATAAGGTGTTTGGTTATTACATCGAGGTGACCAAGTCGAACCTGTCAGCCATCCCGGACGACTACATCCGGCGCCAGACCCTGGCCAATGCCGAGCGTTTCATCACGCCTGAGCTGAAAGAGTACGAGGAAAAAGTGCTCGGGGCCGAAGACAGGATCGTTGAGCTGGAATACGCACTCTTCCAGGATATCCGCCAGCGGGTGGCGGCCCAGGGGGAGCGGATCGCCCGCACTGCGGACCGGCTTGCGACTCTGGACGTGCTGGCGGCCCTGGCCGACGTGGCCCACGACCATCGCTATGTCAGGCCGACGGTGGACGAAGGGGACGCCATCGTCGTCACCGGCGGCCGCCATCCCGTGGTGGAAGCCCTGAACCGGTCCGAGCGGTTTGTTGCCAATGATGTGCAGCTCGACAACGGTGAGAACCAGTTGGTCATCATCACTGGTCCCAACATGGCCGGTAAGTCGACCTTCATGCGACAGGTGGCCCTGATTGTTCTCATGGCCCAGACGGGGTCCTTCGTGCCTGCCGACGAAGCCAGCATCGGCGTGGTCGACCGCATCTTCACCCGGGTCGGCGCATCGGACAATCTGGCGCGGGGCCAGTCGACCTTCATGGTCGAGATGATGGAAACCGCGGCGATTCTGCGCAATGCAACGCCGCGCAGCTTGGTCGTGCTCGATGAGATCGGCCGGGGAACATCCACCTTCGATGGTGTTTCCATTGCCTGGGCCGTGGCCGAGTATCTGCACGACACGGAGCGGTGTGCGGCAAAGACCCTCTTTGCCACCCACTACCACGAACTGACCGAGCTTGCGGTGACACGCAACCGGGTCAAGAACTGTAATGTGGCGGTGAAGGAGTGGAACGATCAGGTAATCTTTCTCCGCAAGATCGTCGAGGGAGGGGCCTCCCACTCCTACGGTATTCAGGTGGCCCGCTTGGCCGGACTTCCGCAGGAGGTTATCGAGCGGGCCAAAGAGATTCTCCATAACCTCGAAAAGGGAGAGTATGCCGAAGGGGGCATACCGCGCATCGCCCGGGGGAAAAGGGCCGGAGCGCCGAAGCCGTCGCCGCAGCTGTCCCTCTTCGACCAGGGGGACGACCTGCTGCGTCGCCGGATTGCTGGTTTGAATATTGCAGCTCTCACCCCCCTTGAAGCGCTCAATATCCTGGACGAATTGAAAAGGATGGTCTGAGGTCGTGATGCGAAGCACGCTGGCATATGGTTTCTTTTTGGTACTGATGTCCCTGAGTCTGCTCTTCGCTGCGGAGATTCACGCAAAGGAGGAGAAAACCTCGAAAAAAGGTACGGTGACCAAGGAGGCGGCACGAAAGAAGACTTCTACGACCAAGGCGGCCGAGACGAAAAAGGCCGGGGCCGATTCACGGACGGCCGGAACCACCACGGCCGCTGAAAGTGCCGGTGCTACAACCGGCGAGGCGCGGGCCCAGGTAACGGAGATCCGCTACTGGTCGAATCCTGATTACACGCGGGTTGCCATAACCTTGGACCGTGAGGTGCGGTTTGAATCCAACCAGATCAAGCAGCATGTGTCCGACGCCAATCCTTCTCGCATTTACATCGATCTGAACGCTTCGCGCCTCGGTCCCGGCGTGAAGGATCTTTCTATCGGCGACGGCCTGCTGAAGACCGCCCGCGTGGGCCAGTACCGCGCTGACGTGGTACGGGTAGTGCTCGATGTTGAAAATGTCAAGGATTACAAGGTATTTCCCCTGTCGGATCCCTTCCGGATCATCATTGATGTGAAGGGGGTGCGTCCCCTGGAGATCAGCCGTCTCACGGAGCAAATCCAGCCGGCCCCGGCAGTGGCGGCCGAACCGAAAAAAATCGAGCCGAGGGACGAGAAGCCCCGTGTTGGAGCCCGTTTCAAACCGGGCAAAATCAGGCGCATCGTGGTGGATCCGGGCCACGGCGGCCACGATCCAGGCGCGGTGGGCGCCCATGGGACCCAAGAGAAGAACGTGGTGCTGGCCATCGGGCTCAAGCTGGCGGAGAAACTTCGCGATGAGCTCGGTATTGATGTGGTCATGACCCGTTCCACTGACGTTTTCATTCCCCTGGAGGAGCGAACCGCCATCGCCAATAAGGTGAACGCCGACCTCTTTGTGTCCATTCATGCCAATGCCTCGCTCAACCGGGGGGCATCGGGCATCGAAACCTATTATCTCAACCTGGCGAAGACCGAGAAGGCTGCACAGCTGGCGGCCCGCGAGAACGGTACGTCCCTGGAAAAGGTGAGCCTTCTCCAGGCGATCCTCTTCGACCTCATGGCCAACTACAAGCTCAATGATTCCGCCCATCTGGCCGAGGAGGTCCAGAAGGCTCTCTACCGTAAGCTCCACGGGCAGTATCCGTCCACCAGGAACCTGGGAGTCAAGCAGGGCCCGTTCTATGTGCTTGTTGGCGCCACCATGCCGAGCATCCTCGTAGAGACGGCATTCATCAGCAATGAGGCCGAAGAAGAGCGCCTCAAGGATTCTTCTTACCAGGAGCAAGCCGCCGAGGGCATCCTGGAGGGAGTCAAGGGGTACATCTCCAGCCTCAAGTAAACGGCAGTCGGAACTCGCACCCTAAGACATCGAGGTGATATGCAATTCGACATCGACCGATACTTTCCCGACACCTCCCAGGAGAGCGGTGACTCCGGCCGGGCATCCTTTGAGGAAAAGCGCCCGCTCTACCTTGCCGCCAGCAAGCATTTCCTCACTCATTACCGCGAGGAGATCAAATCCGTCCACCGCGGCGGGGCGGCCGGCACCACGGTAGTGAAGCATATCACCGCCATGACCGATACCCTCATCCGCAAGCTTTTCCGGAGCATCACGCGGGACGTGGCCCAGCCGGGGAGGGGCCGCGAGCACCTGACGCTCATGGCCATCGGCGGCTATGGGCGAGGCGAACTGAACCCCCATTCGGACATTGACCTGATGTTCCTCTATGGCGGCAAGGATGCCGCGAGGGTAGAGGATATTGCCCAGAAGCTCCTCTATTTCCTGTGGGACATGCGCCTGGATGTTGGGTATTCCGTCCGCACGCTGCAGGATTGCGTGGAGATGGCCAGTTCGGATCTGACAGTACGAACCGCACTTCTGGACTCGCGGGTGCTGGCGGGCAGCCGGGTCTTTTTCCGCGAGTTCGAGAAGGTGATGCTGACCCAGATCCTGGCAAAGAAGAGTGATTCGTTCATCCGGGACAAAGTGGCGGAACTGCGCAAGCGAAGGGAGAAATACGGCTCATCGGTCTATCTTCTGGAACCCAACGTGAAGGAGAGCGAAGGGGGGCTGCGGGATCTTCATACAGCTCTCTGGGTCATGAAGATCAAGTATAAGGTGAAGGATCCCAAGGAATTGGTGGTGAAGGGGATTCTGTCCGAGGAGGAGCTTGCCTCCTATCACGAGGCTCTCTCCTATCTTTGGCGCGTCAGGAACGAACTCCACTTCCTCGCCGGCCGCAAGAACGATCAGCTCACCTTTGAGGCCCAGACGGAACTCGCGTCGTTTTTCGGCTACGAGGATTCGGCGCGGACTCTTGCCGTTGAAGAGTTCATGCGGGACTACTACCTGCACGCCAACCGGGTTGAACACTTGGCCTCATCGCTCATTGCCCGCTGCATGAGGAAGGAAGAAGGGGCCTTCAAGATCCTGGGGTACTTTATTCGCCGTCCCATCGGTGAGGGGTTTTACATCCTCAAGGGAGAGCTTGTCATCCCTGATGAATCGGTAATCGAGAAAGAGCCGGCCCGGCTCATGAAGATTTTCGAGTATGCCCAGAAGCACGGCGTGGAGATCAGCGTTGCCGTAAAGTCGCTGATCCGGAAGAATCTCCACCTGGTCAACGACAAGTTCCGACGTAGCCGAGAGGTGAACCAGTCGTTCTTTGCCATCCTCCGCAGCGATAAGGGGGTGCCCGAAACGCTCCGCCTGATGCATCATCTGGAATTCCTGAACCATTTCATTCCCGAATTCGGCCACATTTACTGCAAGGTCCAGCATGATCTCTACCATATCTACACGGTTGACATCCATTCGCTCTTTGCCGTGGAGGAGATCGTCAAGCTGCTCCGGGGAGAGCACGAAAAGGAACTGCCGCTGCTTACCTCGCTGGCACGTCAGGTAGACAAGCGGGAGCTGCTCCTGCTCGCGGTCCTGTTCCACGACATCGGCAAGGGCGAGGGGGGCGGACACGCGGAAAAAGGCGCGGCCATGATGCCCACTATTGCCCGGCGCATGGGGCTCTCCAAGGAGGATAGCGAGCGGTTGGAGTTTCTCGTGCGGCAGCATCTGCTCTTTGCTCACATTGCCCAGCGTCGCGACCTCCACGACGAGAAGATGATCGTGCAGTTCGCTCGCCAAATGGAAAAGAGCGAAAACCTGAAGATGCTCTACCTGTTGACTTATGCCGACATCAGGGCGGTGGGCACGGATGTCTGGACGGAATGGAAGGCGAGACTCCTTCAGGAATTGTACGAGAAAGCCTTTAACGTTCTCGAACGGGGCGATTTCCGGCTCGAAGCGCACAGTGAGCGGGTCAAGAAGGTCAAGCGGAAGGTTGTCGAGCTTCTGGGCGACGAGTATCCCGCCGCAGCGGTCAGGGAAGAGCTTCGCGCCATGACTATCCGACATCTTTTGTCCAACCCCGCGGCTGTCATTGCCGAGCACGTGAAGATTCTCCATGCCCTCGAACCGGGCGGTGTCCTCACGCATGTAACGCACGTGCAGGAAGGCGGCTACTCTACCTATTCCATCTGCACCTGGGATATCCCCGGCCTGTTTTCCATGATCACCGGGGTCATGGCCGCCAACGGCATCAATATTCTCGGTGCCCAGATACACACCAGCTCCAATGGTAAAGTCCTCGATATCCTTCAGGTTAATTCGCCGCAAGGATTCATGATAATCGAGGAAAGCCGCTGGAGCCGGGTCGACGAAGACCTGCGCCAGGTGCTGACCGGAAAAATTCGGGTGGCTTCCCTCGTGGCTAAGCGCCAGAGGCCGACGCTTTTGACGGAGCGGCCCAAACCCCGCTTTCCCTCGCGGGTTGATATCGACAATGAGGTGTCGTCGGACTATACCGTCATCGATATCTATACCCACGACAAGGTCGGATTGCTCTACCGGATAACAAGCACGCTCACGGATCTGGGGCTCTACATCGGAATTGCCAAGATTTCTACCAAAGTTGACCAGGTGGCGGACGTCTTTTACGTGAAGGATATCTTTGGCCACAAGATCACCAGTGTCGAGCGGCTGGAGGAGATCCGGGAAAAGCTCCGTGTCGCGGTTGAACAGCCGGAATGAATCAGCATCTGGATCTTTTTCTCGGCTATCTGGTGGTCGAGAAGGGGCTTGCCCGCAATTCGGTGGAGTCCTATGCCAGGGACCTGAGCCGTTATCTGGGGTATGTCGAGCAGCACGCGGGAGGTGATCCTGCCGCAATCCGCCCCCTCCATGTTGCGGATTTCCTGGCGCACCTCAAGGAGTCGGGACTCGGCGCCAGAAGCCGTGCCCGCGCCCTGTCCGCAGTACGGATGTTTCACCGTTTCCTGCTGGTGGAAGGGTATGCCGAAACCAATCCCACCAGCATTATTGAAGCGCCCCGCGTTCTCGCCAAGCTGCCCCAGGTCCTGACCGGCCGGGAGGTGGAGATGCTTCTGGCCGCGCCGGCCGGTGATGCCCCCATCGAGGTGCGTGACCGGGCCATGCTGGAGCTTCTCTATGCAACGGGTCTCCGGGTTTCCGAACTGGTGGGGCTGCGCACGAGGGATGTGAATACCTCAGCCGGTTACCTAATGACCGTGGGCAAGGGGGAAAAAGAGCGGCTGGTCCCCATGGGCGAATCAGCCTGTGCAGCCGTAGTGCTCTATCTTTCCTCGGCTAGGATTCAACTGGGTCGGGGCGGGGAGAGTCCCTTTCTTTTCCTGAGCAGGCTCGGTGAACGGATGACTCGCCAGGCCTTTTGGAATATAATAAAAAAGCGCTCAAGGCAGGCCGGCATTCTGAAGGGAATTTCGCCCCACACGCTCAGGCATTCGTTCGCCACCCATCTGCTCGAAAACGGGGCGGACCTACGGAGCGTGCAGGCCATGCTCGGCCATGCGGATCTCTCAACAACCCAGATTTATACGCATGTTACCCGTGAACGGCTGAAGCGTCTGCACGAACAATTCCACCCGCGCGGCTGAAACGTCGGCCAGGGGGCGGAGATGATAACGTGAAGTGAAATCGTGATCCTGTGATGAAAGGAACTGGCATGAAGTACATTGTGTTACTCGGAGATGGCATGTCCGATGAGCCGATGCAGGAGTTGGGCGGGAAAACGCCGCTCCAGGCGGCACGGACTCCCCATATGGACGCCATGGCACGGCGGGGCAGGATCGGTCTCGCCCGTACCGTGCCGGAGGGATATCCCCCCGGCAGCGATGTGGCTAACCTTTCGGTGTTCGGTTATGATCCCCGCGCCTGCTACACTGGGCGTTCGCCCCTGGAAGCTGCCAGCATGGGAGTAGAACTGGGCTCTGCCGACGTTGCTTTTCGGGTGAATCTGGTGAACCTGGCACCGACCCGCGGTACGCTCGTCATGAATGATTATTCGGCCGGTCACATTTCCACCGCCGAGGGCCGGGAGCTCATCGAGGCGATCCAGGGCGTAATGGGCACGGATGAATTCCAGTTTTATCCCGGGGTCGGCTACCGTCATCTCATGGTCTGGCGCAATGGGAAATGCGGCATGACTGTGGTCCCCCCTCACGATATTTCCGGGCAGAGCATCCTTGAACACCTGCCAAAGGGGGAGGGGGCGGAGCGACTGATAGAGCTCATGAACTCCTCGCAGCTCGTGCTCAACAATCATCCCCAGTATCGGCGCCGGCTCGAAGAGGGAAAGGTTCCCGCAAACTCCATCTGGCTCTGGGGGCATGGCAAGGCGCCCCGGATGGCATCTTTCCACGAAAAGTTCGGCCTTACGGGCGCCGTCATTTCCGCGGTGGACCTGGTGCGCGGCATCGGCGTGTGCGCCGGTCTGGACGTGATCAAAGTTGAAGGCGCCACCGGTTATATCGATACCAATTACGAGGGAAAGGTAACTGCTGCTCTTGAGGCGCTGGAGGCGCACGATTACGTCTATCTCCACGTGGAAGCCCCCGATGAGGCGGGTCACGGCGGCAACCTGGAGCACAAGCTGAAGGCCATCGAAGATTTCGATGCCCGGGTCGTGGGTCCAATTATGGCGGGCATGGAAAAGTTCGGATCGTACCGAATCCTCTGCACACCGGATCACCCGACGCCGTTGCGGCTCAAGACTCACACCGACGCTCCGGTTCCGTTCGTCCTCTTCAGCGGGGAAACCTCGGAGAACGCCGGCGTGGCCGGTTACGACGAAGAGTCGGCCAGATCAGCCGGCTTGGTGGTCGAGGACGGCTTCAGACTCATGGAGATGATGCTGGACCGATAGGGGGAACACGGAAGGGGCGGTCGCAAAGACCGCCCCTTCTTGATTCGACGCGAGGGAGGGTGCTCACCACCTGCGGTAGACGGGACCGAGCGGGCGGTGCCAGTAAGGTCCGGGCCAGACTCCGTACCAGTAGGGATCGTAGTAGTAATAGGGTGCCGGCGTCGGATAGGGATATCCACTGTCATAGTCCTGGCTCTTCCAGACGTGGATCTCCTTGATGGCAACCACCGGGTAGCTGTAGTTCACTTCGTCAAGAGGCTGAACCTTTTTACCCTTGATCTCTCCCACCAAGGTCACCAGACGTCCCGGTTTGAAGATCACCGCATCGAGGAACTGTGCGGAGGTGGCGAGGAACCGTCCTTCCGAGCGGAAGGTGTCGCCGGGAATGCCGCTTTCGTCGAGACCGACCTGCATTACCTCGATTTGCCCCCCATCACTGTTGTTTTTCGTGTCGACAATGACCCCGCCAAGCATGACGTATTTCCCCAGAAATGCGTCAGGATTCGCCTTCAGTCCCGTAAAGGTTACGGTCGGATCCACCAGGCGCCTGGCCTCGTCGCTGAGAACCCGTGTGCATGCCGCCAAGACGACGCATGCAAGGACCATCATCACCAACCTGAACGATCTGTTCATGATTGGCCTCCTTTCTCCTGTCTGACCATAATGGTAGCCGAACATGGGGAAAAGTCCACGACGGTCCCCGTCTCCTTGACGCTGCCGGGATACGGAAATCTCTGGAAGTGACCGGGGTTTCCATGTTATAAAAATCCGCTGATGTTTCCGTCTGGAGGGCGTTCATGAAAATCTGCGTCATTGGCACCGGCTATGTGGGGCTCGTTGCCGGAACCTGTTTTGCCGAAAGCGGCAATACCGTTGTCTGCGTGGATGTAAATGAAGAGAAAATAGCCGGACTCCGGGAGGGAGTCATCCCTATCTACGAGCCGGGGCTCAAGGAGATGGTGATCCGCAACAGCGCTGAGGGGCGGCTAACCTTTACCACCGATCTCGCCGCTGCGGTGAAGACATCCTTGGTGAACTTCATTGCCGTGGGTACCCCGCCGGGTGAAGACGGGTCCGCAGACCTCAAGTACGTGCTCGATGTGGCTCGCGCCATCGGGAGCCACATGGAAGGGTTCAAAATCATCGTCGACAAGTCCACCGTTCCGGTCGGCACGGCCGATCAGGTGCGGCGCGCCGTGCAGGAGGAACTGGACCGTCGCGGCGTCAGCTATGAGTTCGATGTGGTGTCCAATCCCGAGTTTCTCAAGGAGGGGGCGGCCATTGACGACTTCATGAAGCCCGACCGTGTCGTCATCGGCGTTGACAACGTGCGGACCGCCGAACTGATGAAGGAGCTCTATTCCCCCTTCATGCGCAAGACCAACCGTATGATCCTGATGGACGTACGCAGTGCCGAGATGACTAAATATGCCGCGAATGCCATGCTTGCCACGCGGATTTCCTTCATGAACCAGATTGCCAATCTCTGTGAACGGATGGGCGCCGATGTCTCCGCGGTCCGGGAAGGTATCGGGTCAGATTCGCGCATCGGCTACGATTTTCTGTTTCCCGGCGTGGGCTACGGCGGTTCATGCTTTCCCAAGGACGTGAAGGCCCTGGTTCGGACCGCGGAAGAGTGCGGCTACGACTTCATGCTTCTCAAGGCGGTTGAAGAGGTGAACGAGCGGCAAAAGATGCTCATCCCCGAGAAGATCCTCCGGCACTTTTCCGGAGATCGGGCAGGAGAGTCACGTCCCCTCGCCGGCAAGACCATTGCCGTGTGGGGCCTGTCATTCAAGCCGCGCACCGATGACATGCGCGAGGCACCTTCCATTGTCGTGATCGAGCGGCTGCTGGCGGAGGGAGCCTCGGTCCGCGCCCATGACCCCGAGGCGGTCAAGGAGGCGCAAAAAATCTTCGGTGATCGCATTGCCTACAGCTGTTCCAGTCCCTACGACATCCTTGCCGGTGCCGACGCACTCGCCATCGTTACCGAGTGGAACGAGTATCGCAACCCCGATTTCGAACGGATCGCCGAGCAGCTCAGAACGCCGGTCATCTTTGATGGGCGCAATCTTTACAATCCGCGCCGCCTGAAAGAAATGGGCTTCATTTACCACGGAATCGGCCGCAACGGCTCCGGCTTCGTGGAAAAGTAGGCGACTTATGCGCATCCTGGTAACCGGCGGCGCCGGATTCATCGGTTCTCATCTGTGCGAACGGCTTCTGGAGCAGGGGCATGACGTGCTCTGCCTCGACAACTTTTTCACCGGGTCGAAACGCAATATCGATCGGCTGATGGATTTTCATCGTTTCGAGGTCATCCGTCACGATATCATCGAGCCGATCCTGCTGGAAGTGGACCGGATCTACAATCTGGCGTGCCCTGCTTCGCCCGTTCACTACCAGTACAATCCGGTAAAGACCATCAAGACCAGCGTGATGGGAACCATCAACATGCTGGGGCTTGCCAAGCGCGTCAGGGCGCGCATCCTCCAGGCATCCACTTCGGAGGTCTATGGCGATCCCACAATTCATCCCCAGCCCGAATCCTACTGGGGAAACGTGAACCCGATCGGCATCCGGAGCTGCTACGACGAGGGAAAACGGGTGGCGGAAACCCTCTTGATGGACTACCATCGCCAGAATGGTGTCGACATCCGGATCGCCCGCATCTTCAACACCTATGGCCCGCGGATGGCAGAACACGATGGGCGAGTGGTTTCCAATTTCGTGGTGCAGGCCCTCCGGGGAGAAGATCTCACCGTGTACGGCGACGGCAGCCAGACCCGTTCCTTCTGCTATGTGGACGACCTGCTGGACGGGCTCGTGACGCTCATGGAGCATGATCAGTTCTGCGGGCCCGTAAATCTTGGAAACCCGGAAGAGACACCCATTATCGAGTTTGCCCGGCGGATCATTGCGATGACCGGTTCGTCCTCGCAGATCATCTATCGGCCGCTCCCTTCCGACGATCCTCGCCAGCGTCAGCCCGACATCACCCTGGCCCGAACGATCCTTGGCTGGGAGCCTCGCGTATCCCTCGACGAGGGGCTTGCAAAAACCATTGAGTACTTTGCCGGCCTGACCCCGACCGGATAGCAGTACGGAGGAAATCATGCGGAAGCGGATGTATCTCATCCCGACCGGGTGCATACTCTTTATCTTGTATTTCACCGTGTTCGGTGAACGGGGATTGTTGCGGATATATCATCTGAGCAACGAAAGGGATCAAATTCGCCAAAAGGTCGGTGTCGTCCGTGACGAGAACGAAAAGCTTAAAAGAGAGATCGAGGCACTCAAATCGGACAGGCGATACCTTGAAAGCATCGCACGCAAGGATTTCGGCCTCGTGAGACCGAACGAAATCGTGTACCAGTTTCCCACCGCGACCGATAGACCCGAAGCCAAGCCACAGCAGCCGGTATCCACGGCTGTTGGCGCTAAGCGTTAGGCTCTTCGGCTTTTAATCAGATTCCGGTTCAGGAGTATCAACCCATGAGCACCACACGAAAACAATCCTGCGCGGTCTGCGCCTGGCGGGCTAATTGCGCCAAAAAGTTTTGCGTCACTGATGGCGGAGCCCGTTGTCCCGACTTTTCGAGAGACGTCTCCATCAAGGACGTGGAAGAAGAGCCCAATGAGGAGACGAAATGAGTCAGATAGAAGGTTCCATGAAAGATGCGGTCAGGGATCTGGTGCGCGAGGCGCTTGAGCGCTCTTTCGCGGACGGCACCCTCGCCTCGGGCCACGTGCCCGATATTGTAGTTGAAAAGCCGGCCCTCGAAGAACACGGAGATTTCGCGTGCACCGCAGCCATGCTGATGGCGAAGGCGGAAAAGAAGGCACCGCGGGCAATTGCCGAGATTATCATTACTCACCTGAACGATCGGGAATCACTGGTCGAGTCGGTTGAAATTGCCGGCCCCGGTTTTATTAATTTCAGAATGCGCACCAGTGCCTGGTGTCGGGTACTTCGCAGAATCGAACGCGAAGGCGGGGACTACGGCAAAAGTGAGGCCGGCGCAGGGAAGAAAGTACAGGTGGAGTTCGTCAGTGCCAATCCCACCGGGCCTCTGCATATCGGGCACGGTCGCGGCGCTGCCATCGGCGACACCATCTGTCGTCTTCTTGCCGCAATCGGCTGGGATGTGACCCGCGAGTTCTACTACAACGATGCCGGTCAGCAGATCGCCAACCTGGCGCTGTCGGTGCAGGCCCGCTGCCTCGGTGTTGAGCCGGGAGGTCCCTTGTGGCCCACGGACGGCTACCAGGGTGAGTATATAAAGGACGTGGCCCGCTCCTATCTGAACCGCGAAACCGTTGATGCCGGCGACCAGCATGTAACAGCGGCCGGAGACCCCCACGACGTGGAGGCGATCCGCCGCTTTGCCGTCGCATATCTGCGGCGGGAGCAGGACCAGGATCTGCGGGCATTCGACGTGGGATTCGACGTCTACTTCCTCGAGTCGAGCCTCTATGCCGAGGGACGGGTTGACGACGTGGTGCAGCGCATCATTGCCAAGGGCCATGCCTACGAGCAGGACGGCGCTCTCTGGCTGAGGACCACCGAGTTCGGCGACGACAAGGACCGCGTCATGCGCAAGTCGGACGGCAGCTACACCTACTTCGTGCCTGACGTGGCCTACCACCTCAACAAGTGGGAACGGGGATTCATCCGGGTCGTCAACGAGCAGGGGGCCGATCACCACAGCACCATCACCCGGGTGAGGGCCGGCCTCCAGGCCCTTGACGCGGGGATCCCCAAGGGATGGCCCGAGTACGTTCTCCACCAGATGGTCACGGTCATGCGTGGTGGCGAAGAGGTCAAGATCTCCAAACGGGCCGGAAGCTATGTTACTCTGCGCGATCTCGTCGACGAGGTGGGTCGTGACGCCACGCGGTTCTTCTTTCTCATGCGCAAGCCCGATTCCCAGTTGGTGTTCGATATCGATCTAGCCAAGCAGCAGACCCTCGAAAACCCCGTTTACTATGTGCAGTATGCCCATGCGCGCATCTGCAGCATCTTCGAGAACGCGGCCGACAAGGGTGTTGTCCCGCCAACCGTTGATCAGGCCAGCCTGGAAAGCTTGGGGACTCCCGAAGAGCTGACACTCGTGAAGCTGCTGAGTTCGTTCCCCGAGATCGTGGAAGGAAGTGCGCTTAATTTCGAACCCCACCGGATCACCTACTACTTGCAGGAACTTGCCGGTGCCTTCCACTCGTTCTATAACAAGAACCGGGTCATTACCGAAGATGCAGACCTGACCGGTGCGCGCCTGCTTCTGCTGCACAGCACGGCAACCGTGATCAGAAACGGCCTCGGGCTACTGGGTGTGTCTGCTCCCGAGAAGATGTAGCGGAGCGCGGTCAGATGGTTCTGGATTATCGCGAACGAAAGACGGTCAGTAAGAACCGTCCCAAATCAAAGCCGATTGGGCTCCTTGCGTGTGCCTTCCTGCTCGTGGCACTGATCTCCTTTGCGCTCGGAGTGCTGGTCGATCGCTTTCTTCTCCCCCCTCGGGGAGGGCAGAAAGAAGCGTTGTCGGCACCTCCTCAGAATGCGATTACACCGAAGGCGTCCGCTACTCAAGCTCAGCCCGGTGAAGGAAACCCTCCTGTGGTTCCCACTCCTCCTCGCCCTGCGGGAGAGCCTTCGCTTACGTTCTACGAGACACTGCCCAAGGGAGGAAAGGCCATTCTGGGAAGCGGCATCAATCTTAGAAAAGATGAGTCGGCGCCCAAGAGTCCCGCTGTACCCCCTGCGGTTAAGGAGCAGGGGGGAGGAGCCCAGAAGCCCACTGCCAATCTTCCCGAAGCAAAGGGCGTGGAGGCGCGGCGAAGTGACGAGCCGTCAACCGCTGCGGGTGCCTCAGTAAAGAATGCCGCCCCTGCAGTTAAGGTTCAGCCTTCTCAGTCTGCATCCGCGGCGAAGGAAACCTATTCTGTCCAGGTCGCCTCTTCCAAGGAACGCAAAGACGCTGATGCAATCAGGGCCAAGCTGGCTGAAAAGGGGTTTTCGGCCTACGTCACCGAATCGACCATTCCCGGCAAAGGTACCTGGTACCGCGTTAGGGTTGGCCGGAAGCTGGACCAGCCGGCCGCAAGCAACCTTGCCGAAATGCTCGGAAAGGGAGCAATTCTTATTCCGGAATGATTAAAATTAAAATTTGCGATTGACAGTCTTGAATCGGCTGTGGTACATATTGGTTCTCACGACGCGGGGTGGAGCAGTCTGGTAGCTCGTCGGGCTCATAACCCGAAGGTCAGAGGTTCAAATCCTCTCCCCGCAACCAAACAAAACAAAGGCGAATCGCTTGAATGGCGATTCGCCTTTTACTACCATAAGGCGGTGTAGCTCAGCTGGTTAGAGCATACGGCTCATATCCGTAGTGTCCGGGGTTCAAGTCCCTGCACCGCCACCATTAACAATAACCCCTCCGGTCAGGAGGGGTTTTTTGTTTTGTGTCCCTACACGGCTTTGACGCGAGACTCACTTCATGAAAACGCTATCCCCGGTTGATGCGGTCTTGAAAAAAGTACGAGCCTTTAACGCTGAACACGGGATGTTCCGCCCGGGGGACAGGGTTGTCGTTGCCGTATCGGGCGGTGCCGACTCGGTTGCGCTGGTGGATATCCTTGTTTCGCTTAACGAGTTGCGGCTTGATCTGGTTGTTGCACATCTGAACCATAAGCTGCGTGGAGCGGCGTCTGACGAGGATGAGCGATTCGTGGAGCAGTGCGCTCAGACATACGCCCTTCCGTTCGTAAGTCGGGGCGAGCAGGTAAAAGCACTAGCCGAATGGGAACGACTGTCCCTCGAAGATGCCGGCCGACGGGCGAGGTATGCATTTTTTGATGACGTTGCCGCCGCGTGCGGAGCTCGAACCGTCGCTCTGGCCCACCATGCCGACGACCAGGCTGAAACGCTGCTCATGCGGCTTGTGAGAGGGGCGGGAGGCCTGGGGTTGTCTGCCATGCAACCCGTCGGGGCCGGCGGGAAGTATGTGAGACCCCTTCTTGCGCTGGGTCGACAGGAAATCGAGGCTTATCTCGATGCGCGCGGACTGGCGTTCCGTCAGGATCAGAGCAATACCGACGTGGCCTTTCTGCGTAATCGTATCCGGCACGAACTCGTTCCGTATCTGGGGCGGCTGAATCCGGGCGCCGCTTCCCGACTTGCCAGAACAGCCGAATTGCTTGCTGACGACGAAGCGTTACTGAGCCGACTCGTCGAAGAGGCATTGAGGCGGCATGTTATGGTAACGGAGCAGGGGGGGGCGATTTGCTCTGTCGACACCCTGCGCAGAGAACCGCGTGGACTTCGGCGTCGGCTGTACCGCAAGGCGATCGCGCTGGCCAAGGGTGATCTGGCGCGGATAAGCTTTGACCATGTGGATGCGATAGATCGGCTCGTGTTGTCAGAGAACCCATCCGGACGGCTCCATCTGCCCGAAGAAATTCTGGTAACCCGTTCCTACAATGAGGTTGCCTTTGCCCGGAGAATGGCTGACATCCCATCGCTTCAAGAACTGTGGATCGACGGTCCCGGCTGTTGGCCGCTGTCCGGCGGAGGGGAGCTCGTTGTCGAAATTGCTACGGGTCCTCCACCGTGGGGTGAGCTTTCGACTACCGAGTCCTGGTTCGACCTGGAGCTGGCCCCGTTTCCCTGGCTTATCCGCGGTTGGAGGCCCGGCGACCGCATGATTCCCCTTGGCATGACCGGAGAGAAGAAGGTGAAGGACATCTTTATCGACCAAAAGGTTCCCCGCGAACTCCGTCGAAGTATCCCGCTCTTATTCAGGGGAGATTCCCTTCTTTGGGTATGCGGCTGTCGTCGAGGAGAGTCTGCAAGGATAACAGCCGGCAGTCGGGCGATGGCTGTTGTGCGGATACGCGGCAGGCGCCTGAAATGACCTGAAATCGCTTGTCAACCCGTTCCTTCTATGATAGTTTTTTTCAATTAGTGGTCTGAAACCAGTAACCATCAGCGTTCGCGGGCGTTCGTCCATTGCCCGAACCACATCATGGGGGTACCCTTGAACCAGTTCTACAAGAACCTTGCGCTCTGGCTCGTCATAAGCCTTATGATGATCCTCCTCTTCAACCTCTTCAACAAGCCGCGCACCACCCAGGAACGGCTCGGCTACAGCGACTTCATTGCTGCGGTTGATGCGGGGAAGGTCAGCACGGTTACGGTCCAGGGGAACGAGATCATCGGCAAGTATTCCGACGGCAAGGAATTCCGCAGCTACAAGCCGACAGATGCCATGCTCTCCGAAAAGCTTCTGGAGAAGAAGATCAATGTCTCTGCCAAGCCCGAGGAAGAGAAGGTCTCGTGGTTCTCCATCTTCATCTCCTGGTTCCCGCTCCTTTTTCTGGTGGGGGTCTGGATTTTCTTCATGCGCCAGATGCAGGGAGGGGGTGGCAAGGCCATGGCATTCGGCAAGAGCCGCGCGAAGCTTCTGACAGAAGCCCAGGGGCGCGTGACCTTCGAAGACGTGGCCGGTGTAGACGAAGCAAAGGAAGAACTGGAAGAAATCATCCAGTTTCTGAAGGATCCCAAGAAATTCACCAAGCTAGGAGGCCGTATCCCCAAAGGTGTTCTGCTCGTGGGCCCTCCCGGCACGGGCAAGACGCTCCTGGCACGGGCCGTAGCCGGAGAGGCGGGAGTTCCTTTCTTCTCCATTTCGGGATCCGACTTTGTCGAAATGTTTGTTGGGGTCGGCGCGAGCCGGGTCCGCGATCTTTTCGTGCAGGGAAAGAAGAATGCGCCCTGCATTATCTTCATCGATGAGATCGATGCGGTTGGACGCCATCGGGGTGCGGGACTCGGCGGCGGCCATGACGAGCGGGAACAGACACTGAACCAGCTGCTGGTTGAGATGGACGGCTTCGAATCCAACGAAGGGGTCATTCTTATCGCGGCCACAAACCGGCCCGATGTCCTCGATCCGGCACTCCTACGGCCGGGACGGTTCGACCGCCAGGTGGTCGTTCCCCAGCCCGACGTGAAGGGGCGGGAGATGATTCTGAAGGTCCACACCAAAAAGACCCCGCTTGCTTCCGATGTGGACCTGGGAGTAATCGCCCGCGGCACGCCCGGCTTCTCGGGAGCGGACCTGTCCAACGTGGTGAACGAGGCTGCTCTGCTGGCGGCGCGTAAGGACAAGAGCTTTGTCGAAATGAAGGACTTTGACGACGCCAAGGACAAAGTCCTCATGGGTGTCGAGCGTCGCAGTATGGTGATTTCGGAGGAAGAGAAGAAAAATACCGCCTATCACGAAGCCGGCCATACCCTTGTTGCCAAACTGATCCCGGGCACCGATCCGGTGCACAAGGTTTCCATTATTCCGCGGGGACGGGCGCTTGGCGTTACCATGCAACTGCCTATCGAGGACAAGCACAGCTATAACAAGGAGTCGCTCCTGAACCGGATCGCGGTGCTCATGGGAGGCCGGGCTGCCGAAGAGATCATCTTCAATGAGCTTACCACGGGCGCCGGTAACGACATTGAACGTGCAACGGAGATCGCACGCAAGATGGTGTGCGAATGGGGTATGAGCGAAAAGATGGGGCCGGTCACCTTCGGTAAGAAGGAGGAGTCGATCTTCCTTGGCCGTGACATGTCCATGCACAAGAACTACAGTGAAGCGACGGCGGTGGAAATCGACGAGGAGATTCGTAAAATCATCGACGGCAGCTACTCGCGGGTCAAGCAGCTCCTGAATGAGAATCTGAGCGTGCTCCACTGTCTGGCAACACAGCTTATCGAGAAAGAGAACCTGACCGGCGACGAAGTTGACCGGATCATCAAGGATGACTGCGCGGCCAGCCGCGCTGCAGTCGAAGAGGCCCCCGTGGCTCCATGACTCCATTGACTGCCCAATGCTCCGGAACCTTACTTTGCGCGGAGCACGCCACCGGACAGCACCATGCCGGGGTATGGCGACTGCGTAGCCGGCGCATTGACCTTACATCCCGTCCTTGTATCATGGGGGTCCTTAACGTGACCCCCGATTCATTTTCTGACGGCAATTGCTACCTGGACCCCGCTGCGGCGGAAGATCGGGCTCTTGCCATGGTGGCTGAAGGGGCAGATATTGTTGATATCGGCGGTGAAAGCACCCGCCCAGGTGCACCTTCGGTCAGCGAAGCTGAAGAAATGCAACGGGTGGTGCCTCTTGTGGAGCGCCTTGCCGCAAAACTGCCGGTTCCTCTTTCCGTCGATACCTACAAGGCTGCTGTAGCCCGCGAGGCTCTTGCCGCCGGCGCAGAGGTCATCAACGATATCAGCGGCCTGACCTTTGACCCGGGCATGGCGACCACCGTGGCCGAGGCCCGGGCGGGACTCGTGGTCATGCACACACGCGGCACCCCGGCGATGATGCAGCGCGATACGGCCTATGACGATCTGATTGCCGAAGTGCTCGGATCGCTGCGCTACTCTATGGGTCGCGCACAGGCGGCGGGAATCCCCAATGAGCAGATCGTAGTGGATCCGGGCATCGGTTTCGGCAAAAGCGTTGACGGGAATCTGGAAATTCTCCGGCGTCTTGCGGAGTTTGCCAGCCTGGGACGGCCCATACTCGTCGGTACTTCCCGCAAGTCGTTCATAGGCGCCGTTCTTGACAGGGAGGTAGCAGATCGCCTGTTCGGAACCGCCGCCACGGTGGCGGTGGCCGTGGCAAACGGCGCCTCCATACTGAGAGTTCATGATGTTCGGGCCATGCGGGATGTGGCCCTGATGACCCGGGCGATTCTTGCTCCGCGACGCTGATCACACCCCATTTACCGTACTGATTCAGCCCACCCCTGTCAGGTGACGACGATGACCGAGCCACTCCAGATCTTCGGTTGGCGCGACGCAATCGATATCGCGATTGTGGCATGGATCATTTATCGCCTGATCATCATGCTCAGGGGACGGGTCGCCAACCGTCTTCTGCTAGTCCTGGCCTTTCTCGCGGCGCTGTACTCCCTGTCGCGGCTCGCGGGATTCGAGGCGTTTCACTGGATCGTCGGATCCCTGTTCAGCTCACTAATCCTTATTCTCGTCATCCTCTTCCAGCATGACATCCGGAGGGCGTTGGTGACGCACGGCAAGCATCGCCATGCCCTCACGGAAGACCGGGACGAGCAGGAGGAGCGAGACCATGCCTCACTGATTGTCGGTGAATTGATCGCCGCCGCTACATCGCTTTCCTCCCGCCGGATAGGAGCCCTGATCGTCATCGAACGCGAAATGGGTGTCATGAGTCATGTTGAAACCGGCACCGAAGTTGATGCCAAGATTACGAGCGAAATTCTTACATCCATTTTTCTTCCCTATTCTCCTATTCACGATGGTGCAGTGATCATCCGGCGCGGCAAGCTGACGCGGGCCGGGTGTTTTCTGCCCCTTTCGCAGGACCCGACCATCAACAAAAACCTGGGGACCCGCCACCGGGCCGCTCTTGGTCTCACAGAATTGGTGGACTGCGTCGTTCTGGTAGTTTCCGAGGAAACGGGAACCATATCCGTGGCTGTGGGGGGAAGAATCATTTCTGTCAGCGATGCTGCGAGTCTGCGGAAAATTCTTAAAAAGCTCCTTGAACCCAGGTGGCTTACTGAATGAACGTGACGGATCTTGTGAAAAACTGGGATGTCAAGCTCCTCTCGCTAGTCCTCGCCGTCAGCCTCTGGCTCGGTGTTGCCGGGGGGAGGGAAGGGGAGCTTGTCATGCGGGTCCCACTTGAGCTTCGCAACGTTGCCACCGGCTATACCGTGGCAGATAAAGGCCCCGGGGAGTTGGTCGTCACCCTTAACGGACCGAATATTCTTTTGTTGAAGCTCCGTGACGAAAAGATTATCATGCCGCTCGACATGACGGGGGTCGGGGCGGGTACTGTCCTGTTCACCGGTTTTGAGGCCCGCCTGTCTGTTCCCTCCAAAGTTCGGGTGACGCGAGTATACCCAGCTGAAATTTCGGTCCGGGTGGAGCAGTCGCCCGCACGGCCTGAATCCCCCAAGACACATGAAAGCAGGTGAAGCGATGAAGAAATTATTCGGAACGGACGGTGTCCGCGGTGTTGCCAATGTCTACCCAATGACCACGGAAATGGCCATGCAGATCGGCCGGGCTGCAGCCTATCTGTTCAAGGACGGTAATCGCCGTCATCGTATCGTGATCGGCAAAGACACGCGCCTGTCCGGTTACATGCTGGAAAATGCCCTGGTGGCCGGCATCTGCTCCATGGGGGTCGACGTCCTTGTGGTCGGCCCTCTTCCCACGCCGGGAATTGCAAATATCACCTCCTCCATGCGGGCCGATGCAGGGGTTGTCATTTCTGCTTCACACAACCCCTTTCAGGATAACGGCATCAAGTTTTTTTCCCGCGATGGGTTCAAATTGCCCGACGAAATGGAGCTCAAAATCGAGGATCTCATTTTTTCCGGGAAAATCGACTCGCTCCGTCCGGTGGCCACCGAGGTGGGCAAGGCCTACCGGATCGATGACGCAGTGGGGCGGTATGTGGTGTTTCTGAAGAACAGCTTTCCCAAGGACCTCGATCTTGCGGGGATGAAGATCGTCCTCGACTGTGCCAATGGTGCCGCCTACAAGGTTGCGCCGGCCGTTCTTGAGGAGCTGGGCGCCGAGGTCATCCCTTATGGCGTCAAGCCTAACGGAACCAATATCAATGCCGGTTGCGGCTCCCTCTATCCGCAGGTCATCAGCGAAGCGGTCAAAGAGCACCGGGCAGACCTCGGCATTGCCCTTGACGGTGACGCCGACCGGGTCATCTTCGTGGACGAGTTCGGCAACGAGGTGGACGGCGATCACATCATGGCCATCTGCGCTACTCAGATGTTGAAACAGAAAAAACTGCGCAAGAACACACTGGTAGCAACGGTCATGAGCAATATGGGCCTCGATATCGCAGTGAAGCGGGCCGGCGGAAAAGTAGTCAAAACTGCGGTTGGAGATCGCTACGTGGTGGAGGAGATGATCAAGGGGGGGTACAATCTTGGCGGGGAGCAGTCGGGGCACATGATTTTCCTCGACCCCAACACCACCGGCGACGGCGTCCTGTCTGCCCTCCAGGTGTTGGCCACCATGCGCCGGGCCGACAAGAGTCTCTCCGAACTGGCGGAGGTCATGATTCCGTTGCCCCAGGTGCTGGTCAACGTGCGGGTCAAGGAGAAGAAGGACATAACAACCATTCCGGAAGTGGCGTTGCTCATCGGAGATATAGAGAAAAAGCTCGGCGACGAGGGACGCATCCTTATCCGCTATTCGGGTACCGAACCGCTGTTGCGTATTATGCTCGAAGGCCAGGACAAATATCAGATAACCGGGTGGGCAAAGGAAATTGCCGATCTGGTCGAGAAGAAGATCGGAGGGAAGTAGGTGGCAAAGCTCGGAGTCAACATTGATCATGTAGCAACAATCCGCCAAGCCCGGGGCGGCGTTGAGCCCGACCCGGTGGCGGCCGCCGCCATTGCCGAGTTCGCCGGTGCCGACGGGATAACGGTGCACCTGCGCGAGGACCGGCGGCATATTCAGGACCGGGACCTGCGTCTGCTCCGTCAGACCGTTAAGACGAAGCTCAATCTGGAAATGGCCGCCACCGACGAGATGGTGGGTATAGCTTTGTCGGTCAAACCCGACATGTGCACCCTGGTACCGGAGCGACGCCAGGAGCTTACCACTGAGGGGGGGCTTGATGTGAGAGTCGGCATGCAGGCGCTTGCCGATGCCATTGGACGCCTTCAGGACGGCGGCATTGTAGTGAGTTTGTTCATTGATCCCGATGCGGATCAGGTCAAGGCATCCAGCAAGGTGGGGGCCGACTACATCGAAATCCACACCGGAACCTTTGCCGAGGCACGGGAGTGGAAAAAGGAGCAGGCCGAACTTGAGCGCATCGAAAACGCCATCAAGCTCGGCACAAAGCTCGGGCTCGGCATCAATGCCGGGCATGGCCTCAATTATACCAATGTTCGCAAAGTCGCGGCCCTCGGAGGTATCGAGGAATTCAACATCGGACATTCCATAATCTCACGCGCAGTGTTTACCGGGCTCGACCGTGCCGTGCGGGACATGGTAGACCTCGTCAAGTACGCATGATTTTCGGTACCGGCATCGATATCGTCGACATTACCCGTTTCGACCGCCTGGTCGAAGAAGGGAACGTGCGTCTCTTCGAGCGGCTCTTTACGCCTCATGAAATGGAGTACTGTGCCGGCAAGGCCCGGAGCTCCCAGCACTATGCCCTGCGGTTCGCGGCCAAGGAGGCGTTTCTCAAGGCCTGCGGTCTCGGCCTGCGTGAAGGGATGACCTGGCATGACGTGGAGGTCGTCAATGATACTCTCGGTAAGCCCGAGCTCAAGCTCCACGGCAAAGCCCTGAAGCTGGCCACCGACCTGAGCCTCAGTCGGACTTTCGTTTCCCTTTCCCACGACGGAGCATACGCCGTCGCCCTAGTTGTGCTGGAGCGCCCATGAAGGTGGTGAGCGGCGAAACCATGCAGCGGATGGACCGTCGCGCCATCGACGAGTTCGGTATCCCCGGCCTTGTCCTCATGGAAAACGCCGGCCGCGGATGTGCCGACGCCATCAGAGAGATGTTCGGCCGCGACGGCTGCATACCGGTCCTTGTGGTCGCGGGCAAGGGTAACAACGGCGGCGACGGCTATGTGATCGCTCGACTGCTGGCTGGGGAAGGGTGGCCGGTGCATACGGTTGTGCTTGCCCGTAAGGACGAAATTGGCGGTGATGCCCGCGAGAATCTGGACCGCCTCGACCCGTCGACGGTTTCTTACCTCCCTGCAGGGGGAACTCTTTCGTCCCTTACGGCTAGGCTCGACGCTGCGGCATTGGTGGTGGATGCCCTGCTGGGGACAGGGCTGAAGAACGAGGTGCAGGGCGCGTATGCCGAAGCGATCAGGCACATCGCAGCTTCAGCTCGGCCGGTTGTCTCGGTCGACATCCCGTCGGGTATCGACGCCGCAACGGGCAAGGTGCTCGGGGTTGCGGTCACGGCCAGTCTGACGGTAACCTTCGCCCTTGCAAAATACGGACACGTTCTTTATCCGGGGGCGCTGCACTGCGGCCGGCTGAGAGTTGTCAATATCGGTATTCCGGAGTCAGTCGCCCGGGAAGCGGACGGCATTCTCTACGTTGACGCGGCTGAGGCGGCAGCAGTGGTTAAGCGGCGGGACCCATGCTCCCACAAGGGGAGCTTCGGGCACAGCCTCGTTATAGCCGGGTCTGTCGGGAAGACGGGAGCCGCGGCAATGGCCGCGAACAGCGCCGTTCGAAGCGGAGCAGGCCTCGTTTCGCTGGCAGTTCCGGCAAGCCTTAATGCAATTCTCGAGTTAAAGACCACCGAGGCTATGACAATCCCGCTGGCTGACGGTGGGGTCGGTTTCCTCGGGGATGAGTCACTTGTTCCGCTGAGGGACGCGATTCGAGGCCGGGATGCGATAGCCCTTGGTCCCGGCCTGTCGTGGCAGCCAGCTACTGCCGCCCTTGTGCGGCACCTGCTGGCTGATATTATGGTGCCCCTCGTCCTTGACGCCGATGGCCTCAATGCAATTTCCGAGCAGACCGAACTCTTGAAGGGCGCGCGCCCCGACACCGTTGTCCTCACGCCCCATCCTGGGGAGATGGCGCGTCTTGCGGGAACCACCACTGCGGCGGTCGAAGCGGACCGTATCGGCGTTGCGCGAGACTTTGCCGCACAGTTCGGCGTCTATCTTATCCTCAAGGGCGCACGGTCCGTCATCGCGGCGCCCGATGGGCGCATCGCCCTCAACGGCAGCGGCAATCCGGGCATGGCCTCGGGGGGGATGGGGGATGTGCTCACTGGTGTTGTCACGGCACTCCTTGGACAGGGGTACGAACCATTCGACGCCTGCATACTGGGTGCTTTCGTTCACGGTCATGCCGCTGACCTGGTTGCTGCGGACAAGGGCGAGACAGGCATGTCCGCTCTCGATGTCCAGGAGCGGCTACCCTATGCATTCAATTCACTGATCCGTTTGAAGGGAGAACAATAATGAAGACTGTGCGCGACATAATGACAACCAACGTTGTTACAGCCAGGCGTGAGACCACCATACGGGAGCTTGCCGAGCTTTTTTCGAAATACCGGATCGGGAGTATCCCCGTTGTCGACGAAGCGGGCAACCTGGCGGGCATCGTCACCGAGTCCGACTTGATTGAGCAGGACAAAAGCCTGCACATTCCGACGGTCATATCGCTTTTCGATTGGGTTATCTATCTGGAAAGTGCCAAGAAGTTTGAACGGGAGATCCAGAAGGTAACCGGCCAGACCGCCGGAGATATCTATACCACCGAGGTTGAGAGCGTGACGCCGGAAACCCCGGTGAGCACGGTCGCTGATATCATGGCCAACAAAAAGCTCCACACGCTTCCGGTGGTTGAAGGGAAGAAGCTCGTGGGAATTGTCTCCCGTATTGATCTCATCAGAACCATGGTGGGGTAGGACGCGTGGTGTTTAATGTCACTTCGCGGTGCGAGGAGGAGACCGAGCGACTCGGGGAACTTCTGGGCAGAGAGCTGTCAGCCGGGGCATTCGTTGCCCTGGCGGGGGAGTTGGGAAGCGGAAAAACCCGGTTTGCCCGCGGAGTGGCGCGCGGACTCGGCGTTGCTGAAACGGTCCCCATAACCAGCCCGACCTTTACCCTCCTCAATGAATACCGAGGCCGTATTCCCCTCTACCATTTCGATCTGTACCGGCTGGGCGGCGTTGACGACGCAGCGGCTCTCGGTTTCGACGAATACTTCCATGGAACAGGTGTTTGTCTCGTGGAATGGGCCGAACGTCTGGGTGATGATCTGCCTGTGGAGCGGATTGACATCACCTTTCGACACGAGGATGAAACCATCCGTCTTCTGGAGTTCGTTCCTTACGGCATAACCTATGAAGCTTTATTAAAAAAATGTTTTGACCACTGGTCTGATTCCTGCTATTAAGTGACGACCTGCGGTCGTGTCCTGTATACAAACTGCAGTATGACACATATGATCCAGAGCAAAGGAGGAACGGTAGATGGCACTGGTGGTCCAGAAATACGGCGGCACCTCGATGGGGTCCATCGAGCGCATCCGCAATGTTGCCAAACGGGTCGCCAAGACCTATGACGCCGGAAACGATATGGTTGTTGTCGTTTCCGCCATGTCGGGAGAAACCAACAAGCTCGTGGCCCTCGCCAATGAGATTTGCGAATTCCCGGATACCCGCGAATATGATGTGCTGGTGGCGTCGGGCGAGCAGGTCTCCATAGCTCTCCTTGCCATGTGCCTCAAGTCGATGGGCTACAAGGCCAAGTCATATCATGGCTGGCAGATACCCATTATCACTGACAGCGCTTTCAGCAAGGCTCGAATCGAGAGCATCGACGACACCAAGGTGCGCGCTGACCTTAAAGACGGCTCCATTGTCATTGTCGCCGGTTTCCAGGGCGTCGACAAAGATGGCAATATCACTACTCTGGGCCGTGGTGGCTCCGATACCTCGGCGGTTGCCGTAGCTGCCGCCTTCAAAGCGGATGTGTGCGAGATTTTCACCGACGTGGACGGCGTTTATACCACTGATCCGAATATTTGCCAGGATGCCCGGAAAATTGAGAAGGTATCCTATGATGAGATGCTGGAACTCGCCTCGCTCGGGGCGAAGGTTCTTCAGATCCGTTCCGTAGAATTTGCGAAGAAGTACAATGTGGACGTTCATGTCCGCTCCAGCTTCAATGAAAATCCAGGGACCATGGTTACCAAGGAGGATAAGGATATGGAAGCAGTTCTCGTTTCGGGAATCGCCTACGACAAGAACGAAGCAAAAATTGCCGTGATGGGGGTACCCGACAAACCGGGAATCGCCGCCAAAATTCTGTCGCCCCTTTCCGACGCCAATATATCGGTCGATATGATTGTCCAGAATGTAAGCGGGGGTGACCTGACCGATTTCACCTTCACTGTTACCAAGGCAGATTTCAAGAAAGCCCTCGCCATCACCAAGGAAGTGGCCAAGGAGATCAGTGCCAAAGAGGTGGCAGAGGACGAAAACATTTCAAAAATATCCATCGTTGGTGTCGGCATGCGGAGCCATGCGGGGGTTGCCACCAAAATGTTCCAGACCCTTGCCAAGGAAGGGATCAACATCCAGATGATCTCCACTTCTGAAATCAAGGTTTCGGTCATTGTTGACGCAAAATACACCGAACTGGCCGTTCGGGTGCTTCACGAAGCGTTCGGACTCTCCGGCAAATAAAGAAACTTCCAGAGCGGAAGCGCGGAATTTCGAAGGCGCGGGGGAGAAAATCGATCATTTGATTTTTTCTTCCGCGCTTTCGTACATGCGCCTCGCCGTTCCCGAAAGGTGAAAGCATGAGCCTTGTAAAACTCTACGATACGACTCTCCGCGACGGAACCCAGGCGGAGGATATTTCCTTCCTCGTGGAGGACAAAATCCGGATCGCCCATAAACTCGATGAGATAGGCATTCACTACATCGAGGGTGGGTGGCCCGGCAGCAATCCGAAGGATGTTGCCTTTTTCAAGGACATCAAGAAAGAGAAACTCTCCCAGGCGAAGATCGCTGCGTTCGGTTCCACCCGTCGTGCCAAGGTAACCCCCGACAAGGACCATAACCTCAAGACCCTCATTCAGGCGGAACCAGATGTCTGCACCATATTCGGCAAGACATGGGATTTTCACGTGCATGAGGCACTGCGGATATCGCTCGAGGAAAATCTTGAGTTGATTTTCGACTCGCTGGAATACCTTAAGGCGAATGTTCCCGAGGTCTTCTACGACGCCGAGCACTTTTTCGACGGCTACAAGGCGAACCCGGACTACGCCATCAAGACCCTCAAGGCCGCTCAGGACGCAAAGGCCGACTGCATTGTTCTCTGCGACACCAACGGCGGTACCATGCCCTTCGAGCTTGTCGAGATTATCCGCGAGGTGCGCAAGCACATCACGGCCCCTCTCGGCATCCACACGCACAACGATTCAGAGTGCGCCGTTGCCAACTCCCTCCATGCGGTCAGCGAAGGAATTGTCCAAGTCCAGGGTACCATCAACGGTTTCGGCGAGCGCTGTGGCAATGCCAACCTCTGCTCGATCATCCCTGCCCTGAAACTCAAGATGAAGCGCGAGTGCATTGGGGACGACCAGCTTAGAAAACTTCGCGATCTTTCACGATTCGTCTACGAATTGGCCAACCTTTCGCCCAACAAGCATCAGGCATATGTGGGCAACTCGGCATTTGCCCACAAGGGCGGCGTCCACGTATCGGCCATCCAGCGCCATCCTGAAACCTATGAGCACCTGCGGCCGGAGCTGGTCGGCAACATGACGCGGGTACTCGTTTCCGACCTGTCTGGTCGCTCCAATATCCTTGCTAAGGCAGAAGAGTTCAATATCAAGATGGATAGCAAGGACCCCGTTACGCTCGAAATTCTCGAAAATATAAAGGAAATGGAGAACCGGGGTTACCAGTTCGAAGGGGCGGAAGCGTCGTTCGAGCTCCTCATGAAAAGAGCCCTCGGCACCCACCGCAAGTTTTTCTCGGTGATCGGTTTCCGGGTAATCGACGAAAAGCGCCATGAGGACCAGAAGCCTCTTTCTGAAGCTACAATCATGGTCAAGGTGGGGGGCAAAATCGAGCACACCGCAGCTGAGGGAAATGGTCCGGTGAATGCATTGGACAATGCTCTCCGCAAAGCCTTGGAGAAGTTTTATCCGCGCCTCAAGGAAGTAAAGCTGCTGGACTACAAGGTGCGCGTATTGCCGGCGGGGCAGGGGACGGCCTCGTCTATCAGGGTGCTCATCGAGTCTGGCGATAAAGAGAGCCGCTGGGGTACGGTCGGTGTTTCGGAAAACATTGTCGATGCATCCTACCAGGCTCTTCTGGACAGTGTGGAGTACAAGCTCCACAAAAGCGAAGAGATCGAAGGCTCCAAGAAGTGAAACCCCGCACCGGGCATGCGGTGTATCTCACCCTTGCCTTAGCGGTCATGACATTACCACTACTTTTCAAAGGCCATGGCACATCCCCTTTGGAGATTCCTGCTGTGGCCTTTGTGCGTTCGCGCTCCGATGACCGCCCCGTGAGCATCATGATAACCGGCGTACCGGAGAAGTCAGGCGTTTATCGGGTTGCCCGGGGATCCACATGCCAGAGCGTCATAAATATGGCGCTTCCCAACTCGTCGGTTAATTATCTTCCTCCTGCTACTGTGGGCCGTATCCTCTGCGATGGTGATGTCGTGATCGTGCGTAATAAGAACAGAGCAACCAGCGACGTTTCCTTGGGAAAACTGGCCGTTTCTCAGTTGATGCTGATGAGAATCCCTCTAGATCCAAATCGGATGGACATAAAGGATTGGGAGCTTTTGCCCGGCATCGGGCCTGAGCTTGCGAGACGGATAGTATGTGACCGTCAAGATAATGGCGATTTTTCGTCTTTTGAGGCATTGGAAAGGGTTCCGGGAATCGGTCCGAAGACGCTGATGTCACTAAAAGAATTTTTTTGATATTTGTAACTTCTTGAAAAATAGAAATTTATTTAAGAATAATGTCTCCTGGCACATTGTGCCACAAGTGGTAACCCAGTTTGGCACACATGGTGAAATATTTAGGACACTCACGGTTATAATTCTACATGGGGGGGATGACCTATGAAATGTCCTAAATGCAGAGGCCGCATGTTCGCTGAGAAGTTCTATGATTTCGTTAGGTCATTTGATGCCTGGAAGTGCACGTGCTGCGGAGAAGTAATTGACCCGACGATCCTGGCGAACAGGGCGAGAAATCAAAATATCGTCCTCGGCTAAACGATTCTGTCAGCCTTTGGGCGACGATAAAGGAGGGGAAAGCATGCTTTCCCCTCCTTTTGTTTTTGGGCATAGACTGGTCCTTGTAAATAGTTTGTGCTGGTGTTTATTGTATGAAGGGAGATTGTCAGGTCTATGTTTGCCGGGAGGGGGGCAATGGGAGAAGGTTGTTCGCTTGCAAAGACGAAGAGTTACACGGACGAAATGCTCAACTGGGTGAGGGGCAAGGGCAAGATCCTAATCGTTGTTCACGACAATCCGGACCCCGATTGTCTCGCCTCTGCCATAGCGCTGCGGCATCTGTTCGTTATGAAGCTGAACAGGGATGCCACAATTGCTTTTTCCGGCATGATCGGCAGGAGCGAGAACATCGCCATGGCCAAGCAACTGCAAATCCCCCTGACCCCGCTGGCCCTCATCGATTATCAGGATTTTTCCGTTACGTGCATGCTCGATACCCAGCCGGGGGCGGGCAATAATTCACTCCCCCCTGACAAGCGGGTTGATATTCTTATTGATCATCACCCCAGACGGGAAGCCGGCTTGAGATGCCGATGGGATGATATCCGCGAAGAATACGGCGTAACTGCAACCATCGTCTATGAATATCTGCAGGCCCAGGATGTCCCTATTGGCAGCAATCTCGCCACGGCGCTGTTTTATGCGATTAAGTCGGAAACACAGGATCTTGGTCGCGAGGCCGCCCGACCCGATAGAGATGCCTATCTGAAGCTTTTCCCCCTGGCCAACAAAAAACTGCTCTATGAAATCACCTATCCAAAGCTTCATGTGGAATATTACCTCACGATCAACCGCGCTATTGAACATTCACGTATCTATGGAAATCTGCTGGCAACAAATCTTCAAGAAGTAAGTTTTCCGGAAATTGTCGCCGAGATGGCGGATTTTTTTCTCCGGCTTGAAGGGGTCGATGTTGTGCTGGCGATTGGCCGATTTCACAACGAAATCATTCTTTCAGTGCGCACCTCCCGGCACGACGTTAATGCAGGAACGTTGATCAAGCGGCTCGTCGAGGGCAGAGGCGCCGCTGGAGGCCATGGCATGATGGCGGGGGGGAAAATCGAAGGACTTTCCGATTCCGCTGCGGAACTGGAGGATATCGAGCAACTCCTCGTCCGTCGTTTTATCGATATCTTCGCGCTGGGGCACATTCGGTCGCTGTCGTTGAGTGCTCTCAGGCGTACGGCTCTGCCGGCCCTTGCCGCCGAGATTGACAACCTGCATCACATCGTTTAATGTACGCTTTTTTCCAACTGCCAGAGGTATCTCATGCGCTCAGACGGTCGCAACCCAGCATCACTCAGAAACATACGGATTACACGAAAGTATCTCAAACACGCCGAAGGCTCTGTTCTTGTTGAATTCGGTGACACAAAAGTTTTGTGCACCGCCTCAGTGGAGGAGTCGGTGCCCCCCTTTCTGCGCGGCAAGGGTGGGGGATGGGTAACGGCAGAGTATTCCATGTTGCCGCGTGCCACCCATACGCGATCCCCTCGTGAAGCCGCCAAGGGGAAGCTGGGGGGAAGGACCCATGAGATCCAGCGTCTCATCGGCCGTTCTTTGCGGGCCGTCACAGATTTGACGCTTCTTGGCGAACGAAGCGTACTGATTGATTGCGATGTGCTTCAGGCTGATGGAGGGACCCGGACAGCTTCTATTACAGGTGCCTACGTCGCACTGGTCGACGCGTTTCAATGGCTCGTATCGCAGGGGACTATTGCGACTCTGCCGGTCCGAGAGGCGGTCGCCGCTGTCAGTGTTGGGATAGTCGGCGGGGAAGTGTTGCTCGATCTGAACTACATTGAGGACTCGCGAGCCGATGTTGATATGAATTTTGTCATGACTTCGTCGGGACGTTTCGTGGAAGTGCAGGGAACCGCAGAGGCTGAACCTTTTACCTGCGCCCAGATGGATGATATGCGCTCCCTTGCCATGATCGGCATCGAACGTCTCATGGCCATTCAACAAGAGGTGCTTGAGCAGTGACCCGGCTGGTGGTAGCAACCCGCAACAAGGGTAAACTGCGAGAGATTGCTGCGATTCTGGACGGGTTGCCTTTCACGTTGTTGTCGCTCGAGGATTTCCCGGATTTCCCCGAAGTGGAAGAGGACGGCAAGACATTTGAAGAGAACGCCTTGAAAAAGGCTTCAGTTGCCGCCAATATTACAGGACTTCCTGCGCTCGCCGATGACTCGGGGCTCGTCGTTGACGCACTTGATGGAAAGCCGGGTGTTTACTCTGCCCGCTACTCGGGTGAGAACGCCAGCGACGAAGCAAATAATGCGAAGCTGTTGAGTGAGTTGGAATCAGTGCCTTACGAAGAACGCACGGCCGCTTTCCGGTGCACCATCGCCCTGTGTTCGCCCGGAGGAAAGAGATACACCTTCAGCGGGGAACTGCATGGGGTAATCCTTGATTCGCCGCGCGGTACCGGAGGGTTCGGCTATGATCCTCTCTTTTTCGTTTCCGAAAAAGGTGCAACCATGGCAGAACTCCCTCTTGAGGCCAAAAATGCCGTGAGTCACCGCGGCAGAGCCCTGGCTCTTCTGAAAGATCATCTTGGCTGGCAGGGGATTGAATAAAAATACTTGCATGTCAGTACGGCATGTGTTAGTTATACAAATTCCAACGGGGTGTAGCGCAGCCTGGCTAGCGCACCTGCCTTGGGAGCAGGGGGTCGGAGGTTCGAATCCTCTCACCCCGACCAAGCCTGCGCCTGTAGCTCAGCTGGATAGAGCAACGGACTTCTAATCCGTAGGTCAGAGGTTCGAATCCTCTCAGGCGTGCCAACTAATTAACGGTAAATCACATATGGTGGCTATGGTGAAGGGGTCTAACACACATGACTGTGACTCATGCATTCGTGGGTTCAAATCCCACTAGCCACCCCATTTAAGAAAGAGCCCCGTGATGAACGGGGCTTATTCGTATGTGTAGTTGGTTGCGACAATCTGCGAGAGTGGCGGAACTGGCAGACGCACTGGACTTAGGATCCAGCGGGCAACCGTAGGGGTTCGACTCCCCTCTCTCGCACCAATTCAAACATGTGTGGCTTTCTTAATTACCCGCCCGGAGATTGTTGTTTTCTTGCCCACTATCCCGTCCGATTAATAATCATATTAACACTACCCCAATGGAGAGAGGTTGAACGATGACCAGCACTGTCGAGTCGCTCAGCAGCGTCAAAAAGAAAATTTCCTTTGAGATTCCGGCGGACCGCGTTACGTCCGAGATAGACAAGGTTTTTGAAAAGATCCGCAAGCGCGCGGCCATTAAGGGCTTCCGTAAAGGCAAAGCCCCCCAGTCACTCATTGAAAAGCATTATGCAGACGTCATGGAAGGTGACGTGCTGAAGAATCTGTTCGAGGAGACGTATTTCAAGGCGCTTGCCGAGCACAAAATCTTTCCCGTTTCCCATCCAGTAATTGACAGCGACGAAATAAAGCGCGGAACTCCGTTTACCTACTCCGCTACGGTCGAAGTTCTCCCCGAAATCGACGTAAAGGACTACAACGGACTTGAGGTTGCCAAGGAAACCTTCACGCCCGATGAGTCGATTGTTGAGAAGAGACTGCAGGAAATGCGTGAGAACATGTCTCACCTGAGGTCTCTGGAAGAGGGATCAGTGGCTGAAGATGGGCACTTCGCCGTCATTGACTTTACCGGTTACGTCGACGGTGTTCCGTTTGAAGGCGGCTCTGCCGAGAGTTACCAGCTTGAACTCGGTTCCGGCCGATTTATTCCCGGTTTTGAAGAACAGATCGTGGGTATGAAGACCGGCGAGTCGAAATCAATGTCGCTGAACTTTCCTGAGGACTACTGGAACAAAGATCTTGCCGGCAAAGAGGCCCGATTTGACGTGATCCTGAGTGAGATCAAGGTCAAAGAGCTCCCTGAGCTGAATGATGAGTTTGCCGCTCAGATGGGAGAGTTCGATACCATCACCCAACTGAGGGACAAGATTGCTGAACTGTACGAGAAGCAGGAAAACGACCGGATTAAAGCAGACCTTCAGGATCGGGTCGTGCAGGCGCTCATTGAGAAAAACGAAATAGAGGTTCCTTCGACGCTTGTGGACCGGCAACTGCAGACCATGCTGGCCAACGCACAGAACAGGCTTGCCCAGCAGCGGCTTACCTTCGAAATGATGGGAATGAACGAGGAGTCGTTCAAGGCCCAGTACCGTACCGTTGCTGAGAACCAGGTCAAGGGTTCGCTTCTTCTTGAAGCCGTTGCCAAAAAAGAAGGAATTTCGGTCGAAGAGGCTGACATCGAGAAAAAACTGCTGGAAATTGCAGGAGGCAACGAGGAGGAGCTCGGCCGCGTAAAGAGCTTTTACGAGCAGAATCGTGCGGCACGGGAAAATCTTGTAGCGCACTTGGCCGAGGAGAAGGTCATGTCGTTTCTTCTGGGTAGCGCAGTAATCAGCGAGAAGACGAAAGAGTAACCTGTGGAGCGAGGAGGCAACATGCTTGTACCGATAGTGGTCGAACAAACGGGTAGGGGTGAACGTTCCTACGATATTTATTCGAGGCTCCTGAAGGATCGCATTATCTTTCTTGGCGGCCCCGTTGACGACCACGTTGCGAATCTGGTCATAGCCCAGATGCTTTTTCTCGAGGCCGAGGATCCGGACAAGGATATCCATCTGTACATCAACTCGCCGGGCGGCGTTGTAACATCGGGTATGGCCATCTACGACACCATGCAGTACATAAAAGCACCCGTGTCGACAATTTGCGTGGGGCAGGCCGCTTCAATGGGGGCGTTGCTTTTGTCGGGCGGGGAGAAGGGAAAGCGTTTCAGCTTGAAGCATTCCCGGATTATGATCCATCAGCCTTTAGGTGGATTCCAGGGTCAGGCAACGGATATTCATATTCATGCCCAGGAAATTCTGAAGCTTAAAAAACGGCTGAACGAGATTCTTGCCGAAAATACAGGGCAGCAACTGGCCAAGGTTGAAGCCGATACCGAGCGCGACTATTTTATGTCTGGAGCGGAGGCGAAGGACTATGGTATCATTGATAACATAATTGAGCGCAATACTCCCAGCGGAGGTACTCGGTGAGTAGGAGAAACGACGGCAGCGACAATCTCACCTGCTCCTTTTGTGGTAAGAGCCAGGATGAAGTAAAAAAGCTCATTGCCGGACCAACGGTATATATTTGCGACGAGTGCATCGAACTCTGTAATGATATTATTGCCGAGGAGTCGAAGCTTGAAGAGGCCATGGGGCCCGATGTCAAGAAGCTTCCCAAACCCCGTGAAATCAAGGATGTTCTCGACGAATACGTGATTGGCCAGGACCAAGCGAAAAAAGTCCTCGCCGTCGCTGTTTACAATCACTACAAGCGCATAGAGTCCATGGGCAAGCCGAGCGATGTAGAGATGCAGAAGAGCAACATTCTTCTGCTTGGACCTACTGGCTCCGGCAAGACCCTGTTGGCTCAGACCCTGGCCCGGATACTGAAAGTTCCGTTCGCCATGGCGGATGCTACAAACCTCACTGAAGCCGGCTATGTGGGGGAAGATGTCGAGAATATCATTCTCAATCTTCTTCAGGCTGCCGACTATGATGTAGAACGGGCCCAGAAGGGTATCATCTATATCGACGAAATTGACAAGATAGCCCGTAAATCCGATTCTCCATCCATCACCCGGGATGTGTCGGGGGAAGGGGTGCAGCAGGCGCTGTTGAAAATTATTGAAGGAACCGTCGCCAGCGTTCCTCCCAAGGGAGGACGCAAGCACCCGCAGCAAGAGTTTTTGAAGGTCGATACCACGAATATTCTGTTTATCTGCGGCGGCGCGTTCGCGGGGCTCGACAGCATTATTCAGCAGCGTATCGGTGTGAAAAAGCTCGGTTTCGGTGCTGACGTAAAGAGCAAAGTCGAGAAGAGAGCAGGAGAGCTTCTCACGGAAGTTACCCCTGAAGACCTTCTCAAGTTCGGTTTCATCCCAGAATTCATCGGTCGTCTGCCCGTCCTCGCTACCCTGCGCGAACTGGATGAAACCGCTATGGTCCAGATCCTGAAGGAGCCGAAAAACGCGCTTATCAAGCAATACCAGAAGCTGTTCGAAATGGAGCATGTGAAGCTCAAGTTTACCGACGGTTCTCTGGTCGCCATATCCCGGGAAGCGCTCAAGCGTAAGACGGGCGCCCGCGGACTCCGGTCGATCCTTGAGAACGCCATGCTTGACATCATGTATGAAATTCCATCGCAAACCATGGTTAAAGAAGTGGTCATCAACGAAGATGTCATCTACAACAAGGAAAAGCCGATCATTGTTTATGAAAATGTGGCTGAGTCAGCCTGACTGCAAAGGACCCAATGAGCGTCGACCATAGTATAGAAAGCCTGGAAAGAGGGGATCTGCAAAGATTCCCTCTTTTACCGTTAAGGGACATTGTTGTTTTTCCGCACATGGTAGTTCCTCTTTTTGTGGGGCGAGAGCGTTCGATCTCTGCCCTTGAGGCGGCCATGAACGGCAACAGGATGATTTTTCTCGCCGCACAGAGAAATGCCAAAACGGAAGATCCCCGCCAGGAGGATATCTACACAACTGGTACCATCTCACAGATCATACAACTGCTGAAGCTCCCCGACGGTACAGTCAAGGTGTTGGTGGAGGGCAAGCAGCGGGGCAGTCTTGTCTCCTTTCTACCTAACCCCGACTACTTCATGGCTGAAATACAGCCGTATCTTGAGTCTCTTGAAGCAAACCCCGAACTTGAAGCCCTTATTCGGAGCACCAAATCGGTGTTTGAAGGCTATGTGAAGCTGACCAAGGGCATTCCGCAGGAAGTGGTCAGTGCTGTTGGGGGAATTGTTGAGCCCGGCAAGCTTGCCGATACGCTGGCACCCCATCTTAATCTCAAGCTTTCCGACAAGCAGCTGCTACTTGGTATAATGACTCCCCATGAGCGACTGGAGAAGCTCTTGTCTTTCATGGAGGCCGAATTGGAGATTCTCCAACTGGAGAATAAAATCCGGACCCGTGTCAAGAAGCAGATGGAGAAGAACCAGAAAGAATATTATCTGAACGAGCAGATGCGAGCCATCCAGAAGGAGTTGGGAACCAAAGACGACTTCAGGCAGGAACTCCTTGAACTGGAGAACAAGGCAACCAAAGGGAAGTTGTCCAAGGAAGCCCGACAAAAGGCCCTTGCAGAACTCAAAAAACTGAAGCTCATGTCGCCTGCGTCTGCCGAAGCTGCTGTGGTGAGAAACTACGTCGACTGGCTTGTATCACTTCCGTGGGCGAAGATGACTCGCGAAAAGCATGACATCATCGGCGCTGAAGAGGTTTTGAACGCTGACCATTACGGTCTTGAAAAGGTCAAGGAGCGTATATTGGAGTATCTCTCCGTCCAGGCGCTCGTTAAGAAGTTGAAGGGACCTATTCTCTGTCTGGTTGGTCCCCCCGGGGTGGGTAAAACTTCACTTGCCCGATCAATCGCCACGGCAACCGGTCGTCATTTTGTCAAAATGTCGCTCGGTGGAATGCGTGACGAAGCGGAGATCCGGGGCCACCGCCGTACCTATGTTGGAGCCATGCCCGGCAAGATCATCCAGAACCTCAAAAAGGCGGGAAGTAACAACCCTGTATTTTTGCTGGACGAGATTGACAAAATGAGCTCCGATTTCAGGGGTGATCCGGCGTCGGCACTGCTTGAGGTTCTCGACCCGGAGCAGAATGCCCATTTCAGCGATCATTTTCTTGATGTGGAGTATGATCTTTCCCACGTCATGTTCATTGCCACGGCCAACTCGACGCATTCGATTCCCCGTCCCCTGCTCGACCGGATGGAGGTGATTCGCCTTGAGGGCTACACCGAGCATGAAAAACTTGCTATTGCCGAGCGCTATCTCGTTGGTAAACAGATGGCAGCCAATGGGCTTTCTGAACAACAGATCAGCATCTCCGGAAAGGCGGTCAGTGAAATAATTCGCTATTACACCCGCGAGGCTGGCGTGCGCAATCTGGAGCGCGATATTGCGACGCTCTGTCGCAAGGCGGCTCATCGTGTGGTCAAGGGCGAGAAAAAGAAGATTGTAATTCAGCCCAAGAATCTGTCTGGGTTCCTGGGGCCTCGCAAGTACCGGATCGGGACGGCAGAGGACAAAGATGCTCCCGGCTACGCAACGGGTCTTGCCTGGACCGAAGTCGGCGGGGACCTGCTTACCATTGAGGTGGCGATTGTGCCCGGCACCGGAAAGCTCCTCATTACCGGGAAGCTGGGGGAGGTCATGCAGGAGTCGGCACAGGCGGCCATGACCTATGTGCGTTCGCGGGCGCAGATCCTGGGTATTGATAAAGAGTTTCACAAGAAGGCGGACATACATATTCACGTGCCGGAAGGAGCAATCCCCAAGGATGGCCCCTCGGCCGGCATTACCATGGCTACGGCGATAGTGTCTGCTCTAACTGGCCGGCCGGTTCGGCACGATCTTGCCATGACGGGTGAGATTACTCTCCGCGGTAATGTGCTTGCCATCGGGGGCCTCAAGGAAAAACTCCTGGCCGCGGGGCGAGGTGGAATTTCCACGGTTGTCATCCCAGAGGAAAATAAAAAGGATCTGGCGGAAATCCCACGGGAGGTTACGGTGGGGCTTACTATCGTTCCAGCCCGTCATATGGACGAAGTGCTTTCCCGGGCGCTCTTGGCTGAAGGCGTTTCAAGTGGAGCTCCCTACCTCGCCTCGGAGGGGCATCCGGCGATATCTGAACAGGAAACCGTTACTGCCCACTGACGCGTGGAAAAAAGCGCTTGACACCTCTGTGAGGTCTCTGTTATAAGTTATGTCTCGTTTCGAGGCGGCAATAAGTCAATATTTGGCTGTAAAATTGATAAGTTGCTGTCCATTTATACCTACAATTTATGCTGAAAACGGGGTCGTAGTTAAGTTGGTTATAACGCCGGCCTGTCACGCCGGAGGCCGCGGGTTCGAGCCCCGTCGACCCCGCCATTAATTAAGAAGGGCGAATAGCTCAGCTGGGAGAGCGCCAGCCTTACAAGCTGGATGTCGGGGGTTCGATCCCCTCTTCGCCCACCATATATGCTTCAAGGTAGTCGTTGTCGAAGTAGTGGCTACTCTAACTGAATATAACGAATGGGGTCGTAGTTAAGTTGGTTATAACGCCGGCCTGTCACGCCGGAGGCCGCGGGTTCGAGCCCCGTCGACCCCGCCATTAACAAAAAGGTCATGCTTTGCATGGCCTTTTTGTTTTGAATCGCAGTAAGATCTGGGATGGTTCGCGGCAGGTAGTACTTCGGAAGGGTGTTTTCCTTGACGGGCGTGTGAATTGGCCGCTATTATCCATTAATTATTAAGAAGATGTGAGCGCGCCGTTTATGGAGGTCGATGACGCGCGTTTGCCTCACCTGGTTTTCATTCAATTATCTGGAGGCACAACTTGAGAACCGTTGTCGTCATTCCGACGTACAATGAGCGTGATACGATCGAGCGACTGATCAACGACGTGCTGGCGCAGGACAAGGACATTCACGTGCTGGTCGTGGACGACAACTCCCCGGACGGCACTGGAGAGATTGTAGACCGGTTGTCCGAGGGGAAGGGACGGGTTCATGTGCTGCACCGTCCAGGCAAGATGGGCCTTGGCTCGGCGTATCGCCAGGGCTTCGCCGCGGCACTTGCCATGGACGCCGACTTCATTGTCGAAATGGATGCCGATTATTCTCATGACCCGGCAACACTGCCACGGTTCCTGGAGGCCATGGAGGGGTGTGACCTGGTCATCGGCTCTCGATATCTGAACGGCATCAGCGTGGTCAACTGGCCTCTCCGTCGGCTCATGCTGAGTTATTTCGCTAACTGGTACACGAGATTGATCACCGGCTTGCGCATCATGGATTGCACAAGCGGGTTCAAATGTTTTCGCCGTAGGGTGATCGAATCGATCGATATGAGCACTATTCGCTCTGACGGTTACTCGTTTCAGATTGAAATGAACTATCGGTGCGTGGAAAAAGGTTTTCAGGTTAGGGAAATCCCAATCATCTTCATCGACCGGCGTTCGGGCAGCTCAAAAATGTCCAAGAAAATTGTACGTGAAGCCGTGTTCATGGTGTGGAAACTCAAGCTCGGCTCTGTTTTCGGGGCGTTGTTCCGCTAGGAGGACGATATGCTCGACGTAACATGGGCGTTTGCCGCTCAGGTCGGTTTATGGGGATGGATTTGTTCCATGATAGGGTTCATTATGCGGGCCTTTCCCGCGGAAGGCGTTTTTGATCGCAGGGCTGCGAGTATCTGGGGGGGGAGCGTAGTGCTCCTCTTTGCGTTATGGGTAGCAGGGATGATAATGGCATGAGACTAAGCCGTGGCGTATTCCTTCTTCTATTGTTGCTCGCGCTAGCATCACCATTGATGATCGTTGGGTGCGGCGGTCCGTCGTTCTTGCCCGCCGCCTCATTGCGAGACCCATCGGTGGATATGGCTTGGCCTCCTGCTCCTAATCCGGCCCGGATACGATTTCTTCGTGAAATTTCCGGGCCGGAGCAGGTTAAGGCTGAACCAGGAGCAATAGCCCGTTTTCTTGAGTTTGTTACCGGCGAGCAGTTCAAGCATGTTCCCTTTGTAACTCCCTACGGGGTTGTCTCGGATGGCGGAACGCTTTTGTTTGTTTCCGATTCCTCGTCTGGTGTCGTTCATCGCATCGATCTGGCGCGGCAAAAGGTTTCCTATATTGTTCGGGCTGGCGATGAGTTCCTCTCAAGCCCGGTCGGACTCGCCCTCTCCCCTTCAGGTGATCTGTACGTCAGCGATTCGGTCAATGCCAAAGTGTACGTTTTTTCCCGTGACGGAGAGTTTTTGCGTGTCCTGGCTGATGGCCAGGTCGACTTCAAGAGACCGGCCGGTTTGGCCGTGAACAGTAAAGGCGTTCTTTTTGTTGTTGATGTGTTGGCACATAAATTGAAAGTTTTTAACGTGAGTGGGCGTTTCTTGGGAGATTTCCCCCCTGATGATATTGGGGGTAAATTAAACCTTCCCTCCCATGTGGCCGTTGATAAGGACGATAAAGTCTATGTTACCGATGCCTTGAATTTTACGGTCAAGGTGTATGATTCAGCCGGTCGCTATCTCCGAAGTATCGGTGAAATAGGAGATGCTCCCGGTTCTTTCGCGAGGCCCCGTGGCGTTGCAGTCGACAGTGACCTCAATGTGTACGTGATCGATGCCGCGTTTGACAATTTTCAGATTTTTAATCAGGAGGGGCAATTGCTCCTTTTCGTTGGAAAACCCGGCAAGAAAAGCGGTGAGTTTTACATGCCGAGCGGCATTCATATCGATCGCAACGATCGAATCTTCATCTCTGATTCGTACAACCGGCGGGTCCAGGTATTCGAATACCTGAAAGAGGAAAATCGATGATGACGAGGATCTTTTGGGTCATGTTCGTGACAGCGCTCGTCATGGGCAGTGCCCGCCTGAATTACGGGGCACCCGGGCCCAAATTTACCGATTCAGGTGGCGGAAACAAGCATAACCTTTCCTATTCCAACACAAACGTTAATTTCAAAGCTACCAATTCAACCGATATGCGGGCCAGGCAGATCTGTATCTTTTGTCACACGCCCCATAATGCACGCCCGCAGACCACGCTCTGGAACCGCAGCGACACAACCCAGAGTTTCGGCCACTATTCATCGAGCAGCTTGTCTCTCCACCTGGATGCAACCGCCCGCACGGCCAGCGATTATGCTGCGGAGCCCAATGGCTCATCCAGACTTTGCCTCAGCTGCCACGACGGGGTCACGGCTCTTGGGGCCGTGCTTGCCGGGGTACCGATCGAGGTCAACGGCAGCATGTACACGAAGATGACCGGCGACCATGTCTTTGATCGCGCCAAGATAACCAATTCACATCACCCGGTTTCATTCAAGTACACCGCAGAAGTGGTTGCACGCCTAAAAACTCTGGAAAATCCGGTATCAGATTACTGGTTGCCGGCCGACGCTCCGTCCCAGGAAAGCCCGGGCGCGCCCGGTACCAACAAGGCCAGGCAATTCGTCAGACTTGACAAGGAAAAGCGCATGCAGTGCACCACCTGTCATGATCCTCATCAGAGTCAGTTTTACGACACAAATACCCCCCCGTTGACACCGTTTTGGGCCTATGACGGACGGGGGCTATCAACCGTGAATGCCGATACCGTTCACGATGAAGTCTGCTACGCATGCCACAGTTTCAAGACGCCAAATCCTTAGGAGATGCAATGCCGGTAGCCGCAGTTCTCATTTGCTTGGTGCTGCTCTCGGTCATGCCGGCCTTTGCTGCCGATTACACGGGGGGAGTCCATCTCGATCGAAGTAAAGTGCCCCGAGGGTGTTCAACCTGCCACCTCAAGTTCAATTTCAAAGACGGAGGTGGACCCGAGACCTGCATTGTCTGTCATGGTGATCCTTCCCGGCTGACCCGTCAATATGCCGGCATGCCCAGAGGTTTCGCTCCCCGTGAATCCGATATGAAGAACATTGAGGATGAATTCCGCAAGCCTTTCCGGCACCCAACGTTTGATGTCCGTGGGGTCCACCGGGGTGGGGAGACCCTGCCGGAGGCGGACCCGCGAATGCCTCGCCACGCCGTCTGCGTGGATTGCCACAACCCTCATCATGTTTCTCCCGCCAATAAATTTGCAGGAATCAAAGGGCGCAGGGTGGGCAATCTGATCTCGACCGTCACGGCGGAGTTCGAACTTTGCTACAGATGCCACGCTGAAAGTGCTAATCTTCCCGGCCGTTTTAATAATAAGAGGGCCGAGCTTGCTTCCACCAACCCGTCGTTTCATCCGGTGGAAGCTGAGGGGAAAAACACGGCGGTTGTCAGTCTCATCCATCCATATAAGGAAAGGAAGGTAACTCCGGGTGACGTCTCAATTATTTCCTGTGGCGACTGCCACGGCAGCGAGTCTTCTTCCGGGCCCCGGGGACCTCACGGCTCACTTAACGAGCACATCCTCGTCGAGAACTACTCGACACGCGACAACCAACCGGAAAGCCCTCATGTATATGCCCTCTGTTACCGGTGCCACGATCGCAGCAGTATCCTCGGCAATGAAAGCTTCAAATTTCATGCAAAGCATATTCAGGGTACTGGCGGAATTGCCGGCTCGAACGGCACCTCCTGCTATACCTGCCACAATTCCCACGGCAGCGTCGAGTACAAATACCTGATCCGGTTTAACAGGTCGGTGGTTTCTCCTAATTCGCAGGGCCAGCTCAAGTTTGTCGAAAAGGGGATATCCACGTTCAGGGGGGAGTGCTATCTTTCCTGCCACGGTGTGGACCATAATCCGAGGGTATACTGAGCCATGAGCCTGTACGCGCCGGGCAGCCGGAAACTAGTATTTTTCAATGCGTTTGTGGCTGTGTCGCTGTGGGCAACACTAAACGCGCAGTCCGTTTCGGCGGCTGAACGTGTATCGCCGCACGATGCACAGGGGGCGTGTCTTTCATGTCACATTGCCACGGAACGGGATCTGAGATCCGACCGCTTGTCTGGTGATGGGAAAAGTCAGCTAAAATCAGATGCTAACGGGGTATGTCTTCAGTGTCACGGCATTGATTTCGGACATGGTGTCGGCAAAAAGCCGGAAATGAACCGCAAGGGGCTGCCGCTCGATGGAGACGGATTGATTGCCTGTGCCATCACATGTCACGACATGCATGTGGTTGCCGCGGAAAACCCTCACCAGAAAGCGTACCATCTTCGCATCCCTGTGGAGGATCTCTGCTTTTCCTGCCACGACCGATAGCAGTGACTATTGTGTTGTGGTGGGTGTGTTGTGATGGTGTTGCGGTCATGTTTCTGCTTGTTTTTATTTTTAATTTTACCCATTTTGTGCTAAGAAAATCTAATGGCCCTATACCACTGTAAGCTCGGCTCCTCGGAGGGGCGAATCATCACCAGGGAACTGGAAGCAGCAAACCCTGAAATGCTTCGCACCAGTTTGGAAGAGCAGGGTTTTTTTGTTTTCGAGATAAAAAAAAAGCCCCTGCAGTTTCTCTGGGACAAAGGGGGAGGGCGACGCAAGGTAGACAACAAGGCCCTCCTTACCCTCAACCAGGAGCTTCTCGTTCTGATCAAGGCCGGCTTGCCGATTATCCAGGCGCTTGACACGGTACTGGAGCGGGTTGAGCGGGGAACTCTATTTGACGTGCTGGCGGTTGTTCGCGAGGACGTAAAGGGTGGGATGGCTCTCTCCGATGCCCTGGAAAAGCACACCAAGGTCTTTCCCCATCTCTACGTAGCTTCGGTGCGAGCTGGCGAGCGGACCGGGGACCTGCAGCTCACCATCCGGCGCTACATCGCGTTTCTCAAACGGGTGGAAGAAGTACGGAAACGATTCATTTCCGCGCTGGTCTATCCCGCAATCCTTGTTACCGTTGCAACGTTGGCCATCACTTTTCTCCTGGTCTACGTGGTTCCGACCTTCAGCCAGGTTTATGCGGATGCCGGTTCCCAGCTTCCACTTCCCACCAGGATACTCATAGCGTTTTCCACATCATTGAAGCAGCTTTTCCCCCTGATTATAGCGGCAGTTATCGGTGCTGTATTCTTTTTCAGGCGATGGGCCGCTACCGAGAGCGGGCGGTATCGGGTTGATGATATAAAGATACGAATACCCTTTATCGGTGATGTCTTTTCCAAATTCGCCGTCAGCTCGTTTACACGGACATTGGCAACAGTCATCGGTAGCGGCATACCTATTGTCGAATCGCTCAAGATGTCGGTGGGCACATTGAATAATCGCGTGCTCGAAAGACGGATGCTCGAAGCCGTGGTCAAGATCGAGGAGGGAATGAGTCTGTCGGGTGCCATCGAGTCGGCGAGGATCATGCCGCCTCTCGCGCTCCGGATGCTCGGCGTGGGGGAGTCGACCGGTTCCCTTGAGGAGATGCTGAGTGATATTGCCGAATACTTCGAGGGGGAAATCGATGCCCGCCTCCACCTGCTGACAACTGCCATTGAACCCGCGATCATGATCGTCATGGGGCTGGTTGTTGGCGTTATTATCGTAACCATGTACCTGCCGGTGTTCAAAATTGCCGGCACTGTAGGATGATTGTCGCGGCGCAGCCCATTCAACGGCCCGGCTTGGAACGAAGCAATGGAAAAGCAATCTTTCAAACGAAAAACCATCGGCCAGATCCTTGTTCAACAGGGAAGCCTCAATCCTGATCAGATCCCCTATCTGGTCGAGAAGAGAAATGCGTCCACAAAGCGTTTCGGGGAGGTCTGCGTTGGGGACGGACTCATTACCGAGGAGAACCTGGCACGGGCTCTTGCCGAGCAGTTCGGCCTCGACTATGTTGATGCCCGCGGCGTGCGGCTCAATGAGTCGCTCCTGGCTACACTGCCACCGGATGCGATCTATCGCTACCAGTTCGTCCCGTTGGAAGAGGAAGACGGGACCCTGGTCGTTCTTATTGCCGATCCGACAGATGTTCTGAAGCTGGACGAGTTGGAGCTTCTGCTGGACCGGCCTTTTATCGTCAAACTGGCGACGGAAACGGCCATTGCCACTATCCTCAAGAAAGGGGAGGCCACCAGTAGGGTCCTCAAGGAAGTTTCCGAGGACTTCATGCTGCAACTGGTCAAGGAGAATGAAAAAGGCGAAGAGATACTCTCCATGGAGAAGATCTCGGCCGACACGAGCCCCATCATCAAGCTCGTCAACTCAACCGTCATGGACGCGCTGACCCGTCGGGCAAGCGATATTCACATCGAAACCGCCCTGGAAGGGGTTATCATCAAATACCGGATCGACGGGGTGCTATACCGGGCCACCGAACCCCTCGATATTCACTTTCAGGCTCCTATCATTTCTCGCCTCAAGGTCATGAGTGAGCTCGACATTTCCGAGCGACGCATCCCTCAGGACGGTCGCTTCAAGGTCAGGCTCAATGACAAGGCCATTGATTTTCGCGTATCGATCATGCCGAGCGCCTTTGGAGAGGACGCGGTTATCCGTATCCTTGACAAGGAGAGCATCGCTTCCGACCTGAAGGGGCTTACGCTTGAGACGCTCGGCATGCATCCGCGGGAAATGAAGCGTCTGAGAAGGAAAATTCGCGAGCCTTACGGCATGGTCCTCGTAACGGGGCCGACCGGTTCGGGCAAGACGACTACCCTCTACGCCGCTCTCACCGAGATTCATACGGGCGAAGAGAAGATCATTACCATTGAAGACCCGGTCGAATACGTGTTGCGCGGTATCGTCCAGATACCGGTGAACGAGAAAAAGGGCCTCACCTTTGCCCGCGGTCTCCGGTCGATTCTTCGGCACGACCCGGACAAGATCATGGTCGGCGAGATCCGGGACCCTGAAACGGCACAAATCGCCGTCCAATCGGCCCTCACCGGGCACTTGGTCTTTACGACGGTTCACGCGAACAACGCTTTTGACGTTCTTGGCCGCTTCATTCACATGGGGATCGATCCCTACAACTTCGTTTCGTGTCTCAACTGTGTCATGGCCCAGCGTCTGGTACGCAAGGCGTGTCCGCACTGCAAATATCCGGTGGAGCATTCGGATTCGGTCCTTATCGAATCGGGACTTGACCCGGAGGAGTGTCGCGACGTAACGTTCTATGAGAGTCGTGGCTGCGAGGAGTGCAATGGGACGGGATATCGCGGACGATCAGCCATCATTGAACTTCTTGATCTGAATGACCAGATGCGGGAGCTGATCATGGCGAAGGCTCCTGCAGCCCAGCTCAAGGCGGCCGCCCGTGAGTCCGGCACGGTATTCCTGCGCGAATCTGCCATTGAAAAGGTCTTTGCAGGGGAAACGACCTTGCGTGAAATCAACCGGGTCACCTTCGTGGAGTGAGCATGCTTTTCGCCCAGAACGCCATAGGTATGGAAGTGTCGCAGCACGGGGTCCGCTTTGTCGTGCTGGGTGGCGGCAAGGGTGCGCCGCGTCTCGTGACGCACGGTGGTGCCTCCTTTGCACCGGGGATAGTGCGGATTCTCCACCGCGAGCCCAATGTCGTAGATCCCAAGGCCTTTGTCGGCACGGTGCGCGAGGAGTATTGCAAGCTGCTCGTTCGGACGGACCTCGTATCGGTTACGCTACCCGACGCAGTTGGCCGTGTAATGATCATGGATTTTGATACGCGCTTCAAAAACAGGGAAGAGGGGCGCGACATGATCCGCTGGAAGCTCAAGAAGAGCTTGCCATTTGATGCAGGGGACATGCATCTGGACTACCAGACTCTGCGTGAGCGTGATAATGGGAGCCTTTCGGTGCTGATTGCCGTTGTGGCGCGACAGGTCGTGACCCAGTACGAGGACTTGCTCCTAGAGGCGGGAATTCAGCCGAACCGGATCGATTTCAACACATTTAACCTCTATCGCGTGGCGGCCAAACGTATTCCGTCTGAGGATACCTCGCTCTTTGTGGCCTTCCACGGGGGCGTGCTGAGTATGCTCGCTCTAACCGACGGACTCATCGATTTCTATCGCGTCAAAGAGATGGGCAGAGAAGTCGTTGATCCGAACCGGATTTTCATGGAGATCAATAGTTCACTCCTTGTCTACCGTGACAAAAACCCCGGCCGCGAGGTCAAGAGCGTGTTCTGTCTGGCGCCTCCGGATGGGGGGGAGTCCTTCGCCGGCATCGTTGCGGAGGCGAGCGGCATTGACCCGGTCATGTTCAATCCGCAGGCGGTCATGGGCAATAACGGGACAGCGACCGACCCAGCGTTACTCCATGACTTGGCGGCAGCCATTGGCGCGGCCACGAGGAATCTTTGATGGATATCCGGATAAACCTTGCCACCCGCTATTTCTATAACACAAGGAAGGTGAACACGGCGATTGCCGCAGTGATCCTGGGGCTTCTTCTTCTACTGGCGTACAACATCGCATCGCTTGTGGCGAATGTTTCCACGGAGCGGGCGCTCAAGAAGGACATGGGGATTTTGCAGGCCCGTTTTGATGAGTCTGCCAAAGGAATTACCGAAAAGCAGTATCGGGATCTGCTCAAGAAGATTGCCGAAGTCAACGCCGTAATCGGCAAAAAGGCCTTTGACTGGTTGCTTCTTCTGAACCGCCTTGAAGAAGTAGTGCCCGAGGGGGTTGCACTCGGGGCCATAGATCCCAGCCTGAAGGACGGAACCCTTAAACTTTCCGGTGCTGCCCGCTCGTTCGGCGCACTCAGGTCGCTGATGGAGAACCTGGAGTCATCAACCCACTTTACCGATGTTCTCCTGTTGAATCAGGGACAGCTCAGTGTCGGAGAAAAGCAGAAGGGTATTTCCTTTACCGTCACCTGCAAGGTCGACTTTACATGACGAAGCAGCAACTCATACAACTTATTACGTCCAGGAAGCGGACTGTGGTCGTCCTTCTTGCCTTGGCAACGGTGAATATCATCCTGGCGGTGTTCAAAGGCGTGTATCAAGAGCCGCGCATTGCCGAGCTGAGGGATGAGTGGACATCCAAGAGGTCGCTCAATACGGGTGCCAGGCGTGATGTATCCTCCATCTACCGGCAAGGGACAGAAGATCTGAAGGTGTACCGCGAGCGCCTTACCCCCAAACGGGGGTTCACCGCCCTCATGATGGAAGTTTTTGAAACCGCTGCTGACAACGGGCTCACGGTCAAGGGCGTCACATACAAGCCGAAGCAGGTGCCGGATCAAAAACTCGTGGTATATGATGTGGTCCTCTCTCTTGGAGGTACCTACGCCGGTATCAAGAGCTTCCTCTCTGATCTCCAGTGTCACAGGTCAATGCTTGTGGTTGAATCTCTTTCCCTCAACAGCGGCAGTGCCGTGGAGGAGGCGGTTGCACTGAAAGTTCAGCTTACTGCCTACCTCCGGACGGAGGAGTGATGAACCGTCAACGGCTCATACTGGCAATTCTCCTGGTCGTACTGGGTCTGTCCCTGATTTACAGCTACGTCAGGTCGCCCCGCCAGCAAACCGTTACCTCATTGCCTTCGACGACCAGTACCAAGGCTCCATCCCGCGACAGGAAAGCGGCTCCCGCCAAGCCTGTGACCGATGAGACGCGCGTGAGGCTTGATCTCCTAGAGTGTAGCAAGGGGCGTTTTGCCGGTTTCCGAAGAAATATCTTCCGACCCATTTTCCACGACGAAACTAAAGTGCCTCCCGCACCGCCAGTTCTGCCGAGGCCCATACCGCCGCCATTGCCGCCCCGGCCGGTTCTGCCGTCACCGCCTCCGTCCGTGGTGCCTCCCCAGCCGCCACCGGTAGTTCGTGACATGGCCCGTTTTACCTTCCTGGGTTTTCTCAAAAAGGAGAACCGGAAAACTATTTTTCTGGCCAAGGACAAAGAGATTATTCTCGTACGCCAGGGCGACAAGATCGCCGGGATTTACGAGGCTGTCAACATAACGGATGAAGCCTTGTCGATTCGTTCGACCACCGACGGCAGTGAGATCGTCATCCCGCTTGTTGAAAATCGCCCGCTGAGCGGGCAGATCCGCTGAACGCAACGATAACTCGAGGAGCAGTTCCATGAGAACCATAGCGAACATGGCCATTGCCGCGGTAGTACTGACTTTTCTCGCCGGGTGCACTGCCGGCCTGACCGCGTTCAACAAGGCTGAAAAGCTTGAAGAGGAAGGTAAGCTTGACGAGGCGGTCATGAAGTTTGCCGAGGCTGCTTCAACCAATCCTCAACAGACCGAGTACCGCATGAGACTCCTCAAGGCGAGCGAAAAAGCCGCGTTCGAGCACCTCAAAAATGGGGATACGGCCTATGAGCAGCAGCTGCTAGACGAAGCTCTGCGGGAATATCAGTCGGCAGTTTCGCTCAACCCTGCTCTGGCGCGGGCAAAGCAGCGCAGCGACGAGTTGATCCGGGTGCGTAATTCACTGACCTACTATCGCGAAGGACTCGAGTTTGAAAAATCGAACAAGCCTCGCGAAGCCCTTCAGGCCTATCGCAAGGCTCTGGATCTCAATCCCGGGAACAAGGAAATAAAAGAAGCCCTTGAAAAGCTGCTCCAGACCAGACGCACCAAGCTGGAAGGCTTTGAACTCAATCTCAAATCGACCAAGCCGATAACCCTTAAGTTCAAGGAAGCTAAGCTCAAGGACGTTTTCTATATTCTGTCCCAACTTTCAGGGATTAATTTCATCTTTGACGAGGGCGTTAAGGAACAAAACGTCACCGTTTTCCTTGAAAATGCAACTTTCAATCAAGCTCTCGATCTACTTACGAGCATGAACAAGCTGGGACGCAAAGTCCTCAATGAGAGCACTATTCTCATTTTCCCCAAGACACCGGAAAAGGCCAAACAGTATGAAGATCTGATGGTGAAGACGTTCTATCTGAACAGCCTTGATGCCAAGAAGGCCGTCAACCTTTTGCGGACGATGCTTCAGGTCAAGAAGATCTACGTGAACGAGGAACTGAATGCCCTCGTCATCAGGGATAACCCGGAACTGATCGATGTGGCGGGGAAGATTCTCGAAGCCAACGATGTGCCCGATGCCGAAGTGTTGCTGGAAGTTGAGGTTATTCAGGTTTCGAAAAACAATTCAGAGTTGTTCGGCCTGGGACTGAGCCGGTATGCCGTATCCCTCAACGCCCGCACTCCCGGGTCGGGTGGCGATTTCTTTTCTGATACCTTTGATCCGAAGGTAACCACAACGTCGAACGATACGACCACGGTGACCACTACCCAGGTGAAGAACCTCCTCAATCTCTTCAACTGGAATGGTTACCAGGGGTTCCTGACCGTTCCCAGCGCCACGTACAATTTCAGCAAACAGTTGTCCAACGCTGAGGTCCTGTCGAATCCGAAGATTCGCGTCAAAAACCGGGAAAAGTCCAAGTTTACCGTGGGCACGAGGGTGCCTATCACCACTACGTCCAGTACCGGTTCCGTCGGCGGGGTTACCGTGAACGTCCAGTACGTGGACGTCGGGGTCAAACTCAATGCGGAGCCGGTGATTCAGTTGAACAACGAGGTCACCATAAAGCTTGGGGTCGAGGTCAGTTCCATTATCGGCGAGAAGACAGTCGGCAGCGGCGATGCCATTAGTTCGGTCGTGACCATCGGCACCCGCAACGTGGATACGGTTCTCAACTTGAAAGACGGGGAAACCAGCATCATCGGCGGTCTCATCGAGGACACAAAAAGCAAGAGCAAGCAGAAGATCTGGCTCCTGGGCGATATTCCCCTCATTGGCAGCCTGCTGTCCAGCCACAATGACAGGTATGATAAGAGTGAGCTGGTGCTTGCCATTACGCCGCGCATTGTCCGGGCAGTATCCGTCCCCGAGGCTGATGTAGCGGCCTTCTGGTCGGGCAAGGAAGATGACCCGACAGCCGTTAAGCCGTTTTCTTCCTTTGAACTGGAACCCGACTTCGCAGCCCAACCGGCCGGCGCGCCGGCCAAAGGCGCGCCCGCAGTGCCTTCGGCCAAGCCCGGCAGCGCGGCTCCTGCCGGGCAGCCGGCGACAGCGGCCGACGCACCGGCCGCTGTGGTGCAACCGGCTGCGACACCGGCTGCCGCATCAGCAGCAGGAGTTCAAGCTAGCGTGGCACCTGTTCAGCCCGCCATGCGCGGAAGCCTCAATATCGCCGCACCGGCCGGCGTTGATCTTGGCGGTCAGTTCAAGGTTGAAGTCAAGGTGACTGACGTCAAAGGGCTTGCCAAGGCACCGTTCACTCTGCTCTATGACCCCATTTTCATCGAGTATGTCGGGGCGGCGGAAGGGAACTTTCTAAATCGGGATGGCAAGCCGACGATCTTCAACGCACTGGCGGACAAAGCGGCTGGGCGAGTAGTCATCACGATGGATCGCAGTGCTGCCGGTGAGGGGGTCGACGGCTCGGGAACGCTCCTAAGTGCCACCTTCAAGGCAAAAAACAAGGGACCGGCCAGCCTCGGCCTCCAGAATGTAAAGTTCGTTGACCAAGCGAACAGGCCTCTGGATATAATTCCTTACAACACGGTGGTTGAAGTCAAGTAGTGTGACGGCTCTGATCTTGCGCATCGACAGACGGTTCCGGGGTGACAGCCGGGGGCTGAGTCTCATTGAACTCGTTTTTACCGTGGCAATCCTCGGGATTCTGGCCATGGCCGTTGTCCCGTTTACCCAAATGGCGGCCAAACGGAGCAAAGAGATTGAACTGAGACGTAATTTGAGGGTAATACGCACTGCCATCGACGACTACAAGAAGGATTACGACAAGGCGATCAAAGACAAGAAAATCATGGATGTTGCCAACAGGTCCGGTTATCCCGAATCATTCGAAAAACTGATCGAGGGAGAGGATTTCGGCGGCCTCTATGCCTACAAGAAAAAGTACCTTCGTCGGATTCCCGTTGACCCGTTTCATCCTCCCGAAGTGGGTGAGCCGCCCAAGTGGGGAATGCGTTCTTCTGTGGACGATCCCGAGAGCGATCTCTGGGGTGGTGAAGACCTCTACGACGTGTATTCCTTGAGTGACGGGATTGCCATTGACGGAAGCAAATACAAGGACTGGTAGAAGCGGATGCTGAAACGTTTTCGTAACCGCAAGGGGTTTACCCTCATTGAGCTGATGATCGTCGTGACCATCATCGGCATTCTCGCGGCAATTGCCGTCCCCAACTACAGGTGGGGGCTCATCAGGGCTCGTGAGGCTGTCCTGCAGGAAAACCTCTACACCATGCGCAGTGCCATAGATCAGTACTATGCGGATCAGGGGAAATATCCCGACACCCTTGACGAGTTGGCGGAAAAACGGTATGTCAAATCAATCCCCAATGACCCGTTTACCGGTAAGAATGACACATGGGTTACCGTAAAGCCTATTGAGCCCACCGGCGAAATTCATACTACCGAGGAGATCAAGGGTAATGTGGCGGATGTGCACAGCGGCTCAGACCTTGTCAGTTCAAAAGGTACTCCGTACAAGGACTGGTGACAGGGGATAGGGACAATATCAAGCGGGTATCAGCCGGTAGGAAGAAGGGACACAATGATCCAGTTCCACAATGTATCCATGTCATACCAGCGCGACATGGCTGCCCTTAACGACGTAACTCTCAAGGTCCCCAAAGGGGACTTTGTTTTTGTTACCGGCCCGTCAGGGGCGGGGAAGTCGACCCTCCTGAAACTTGTCTACGCAGCCCTCAGCCCGAGCAAGGGCCAGGTGATCGTCGACGGCCAGAACGTCACGCGAATGACTCGTTCGCAGATCCCCTTACTGAGGCGCTCCGTCGGGGTGGTTTTCCAGGATTTCAAGCTGCTTCCGAACCGAACGGTGCTCGAAAACGTGGCAATTACCCTTGAGGTTCTCGGTTGGGGGAAACGGGATATCGGCAAGAAAGTTCACCATATTCTCAGGCTCATGGGGATGGAGCACAAGATTAACGCTACCCCCCTCAGGCTGTCGGGCGGCGAACAGCAACGGGTTGCCCTTGCCCGGGCTTTGGTGAACGATCCGAAAATTCTGCTGGCCGACGAGCCGACGGGAAACCTCGATGATGAGAACAAGGAGCAGATCTTGGCCATTTTCCGGGAAGCCAACATCCGCGGTACGACCGTCATGGTTGCGACTCACGACCGGCGAGTGATCGAAAACAGCCACAAGCGGGTGATCATCCTGGATAAGGGGCGCCTGGTGGAGGATAACGATGTCCCGAAACAAGAACTCTAAGCGGCCCACCCTTTCCGGCGATGCTCCCGGGGGGCGGCTCGGCTATTTTCTCGGCAGGGCGATCCTCAATCTTCGTCAGAATGTCATGGTGAACGTGTTGACAATCGGCACCATATCGCTGGCTCTGCTTATCGTCTCACTGTTTCTGCTGGTGTTCGTAAACCTCGAGTCAACTGCCGAGGAGTGGAGCGGCAAGATCCAGGTTACCGCCTATTTCGACCAGGAACTGCCCCCCCAGGAGCTAAACCAGCTCATGAATCGCATCAAAGCGATTGAAGGGACTTCACGCGTTTCCTACGTGAATAAGAACGAGGCGATGAAGCGGTTCAGATCCAGACTGAAGGGGCAGGAAACCCTCCTGGACGGCGTACCTGCCGACGTGTTGCCTGCTTCGGTGGAGATTGCCCTTAAACGGTCCAGCCGCCAGGAAGGTGCAATTGAACACTACGTTGCCCAGCTTAAAAAGGTCCCCGGAATCAATGAGGTGCAATATGGGGAAGAATGGGTCCGCCGTTTCAATGCCTTTATGAATTTTCTCCGTTTTCTCGGAGCGCTTTTAGGGGCGTTCCTTGTGCTGGCGGTACTGTTCATCGTTTCCAATACGATCAGACTTACCATCTACGCCCGGAAGGATGAACTGGAGGTTATGGAACTGGTAGGTGCCACGCGGTTTTTTATCAAGGCGCCGTTTCTCGTGGAAGGGATGATTCAGGGCGCTGCCGGTTCAATTTGCACACTTATCATTCTTGTTGCCGCCTACTTTGGCTTCTTGCACGGTGTACCTAACTTTATCCCCATATCAGGTACCTTTACCGGGTTCTCTTTCCTGCCCCCGGTACATATTGCCGGTATTTTCATCGGCGGCATCGTGCTCGGGCTTCTTGGCAGTCTCACCTCGCTCAGGCGTTTCAGCGACAATCAGTCATGATGCGAAGTTTTTGGGTACCCATAGTATTTCTGACGATCTGCGTTTCCGTAGCGCTTGCCGCTGATGTGCACGATCAACTCAAGGGCGTGAAGAAGGAAATCAGCGAGAAAAAGCGCCTTCTTCGAAAAACCGCAAAGGTTGAAAAGCAGGTCACCGGTGAATTGCTGGTGATCGATCAGAGCCTGAAGGAGAAGCAGACCCAGCTTGCGTCATTGAACAACGAACTCCATGGCGTCGAACGGGATCTATCCAGCACGACCAACGAGATTGATCGTGTCAAGGGCGAAACCGAACGGAAGAAACAGGAGATTCAGAAGCGGCTTGTTTCGGTGTATAAAGCTGGCGAGATCGGTAATCTTCGGGTCGTATTCTCCTCCGAATCATTTCCCCAAATGGTTGAAAGCCTGCGTTACATGAGTGCTGTCATCGGGAACGATCGCCGCCTTTTCAACGAGTACTCGGACAAGATTGTTGAATTATCAAACCTCAAGCGAAAACTGGAAAATGAGGTGCAGCGAAAAGAACGGATCGTGGCCGGGATAGCGAACAAGAAACGTGAAATCGAGGCCGAAAAAGACAAAAAAGCGGCCTATCTCACCAAGGTTAAGCAGGACAAGAAGGAATATCTCTCCTCTCTCAGGGACCTCCAGGCCAATGCGCGCAGGTTGCAGTCCATGGTGGAAAAACTTGAAGCACAGAGTAGAAAGAGCTATACTCAGTCACGCGAAAAGAAAGGACTTCCGCCAGGTCTCCCGCCTTTGCCTGACTCAGGATTCGGCTCCCAGCGGGGGAGGCTATCCCTGCCGACTTCCGGTGATATTGTTGGAAGATTCGGACGGCACAAGCATCCCGAGTTCAACTCTTATACAGTCAGCAACGGTATTTCCATCGCAGCACCGGCTGGTTCGGATATCAGGTCGGTCTATGAGGGCAAGGTCCTCTTTGCGGACTATTTCAAAGGTTACGGCAATATGATCATTATTGATCATGGAGGTGGTTTTTTCAGCCTCTATGCCCACGCGTCACGCATCTCCAAACGGGTTGGCGCGCAGGTTAACCGCAATGAGGTGGTCGCCACTGTCGGCGATGTTGATTCACCTCGCGGCCCGATGTTGTACTTCGAGATTCGGTATCAGGGACGGCCGGTTGATCCGTCTCCATGGTTCAGGTAGTCTGTTTCTCAACTCTGGGAGGAGTAATGTTCAAGACCATCAAAGGTAAACGCGTCGCACTGTTGCTTGCCTCGCTTTGTGTTGTTGCCGTGCTCGGTGCCGGTGCCGTTCAGAAGCGGTGCGCAGCTGAGGGAGGGAACGATTACGAGTCCATCGAGCTCTTCACTGATGTGTTGGCGATCGTCAAGAAAAGCTATGTTGAAGAGGTGGACACCAAGAAGCTCATCTACGGAGCCATCAACGGTATGCTTGCTTCACTTGATCCACACAGCTCCTTCATGCCTCCCGACATGTACAAGGAGATGAAGATCGATACGAAGGGGTCTTTCGGCGGCCTGGGTATCGAGATTACGATCAAGGATGGACTCCTCACGGTAATATCCCCCATAGAGGACACTCCTGCCTTCAAGGCCGGCATCAAGGCGGGAGATCAAATCTTGAAAATCGAAGACCGCTTTACCAAGGACATGACCATCATGGATGCGGTCAAGAGAATGCGGGGCCCCAAGGGGACGAAAGTAACCCTTACCATTATGCGTGAAGGTTTCGACAAACCGAAGGAATTTACGCTCGTTCGCGATACCATTCAGGTCAAGAGCGTGCGGTTCAAATCGATGGATCAGGGGTATGGTTACATAAGAATCGCACAGTTCCAGGAAAAGACGGACGATGACCTGGTCAAGGCGCTCAAGGCACTCAAGGAAGAGAATGGCGGAGATTTGAGGGGACTCGTCCTCGACCTCCGTAACGATCCGGGCGGACTTCTCGATCAGGCTGTCAAGGTTGCCGATCACTTTGTCGAAGATGGACTCATTGTGTACACGGAGGGGCGTGAGAAGGAGTCGCGGATGCAGTTTACCGCCCGCAAGTCCGGCACTGAACCCAACTACCCGATGGTTGTGCTGATCAACAGCGGAAGCGCCAGTGCTTCTGAAATTGTCGCTGGTGCGCTGCAGGATCATAAGCGTGCCGTTGTCATGGGGACCCAGAGTTTCGGGAAAGGCTCGGTCCAGACAATCATCCCCCTCTCCGATGAGTCTGGTCTCCGACTCACCACGGCACGGTATTTCACGCCGAGCGGTCGTTCCATCCAAGCCAAGGGCATAACGCCGGACATCGTTGTGGAGCGCGCGGAAATCCAGTCTACAGAGAAGATGGAAGGCCATATCCGCGAGAAAGACCTTGAGAATCATTTCGATTCCGACTCGAAGGACGGATCGGACAACAAACAAAAAGGAACAGATAAAGGTGCTTCGGCAGCATCCAAGGTCGATGAGCAGTTGAAGAGCGATTATCAGGTGATGCGCGCGCTGGATCTCCTGAAAGGGTGGGAAATCCTGAAAACAATAAGCAAATGAGAGGATGACTTACGCCAAAAGGGGGGGCTCGGGCCCCCCCTTTTTTTATGTAAATCCGATAAGTTCTATATTTGTATTGACACTCCCGTAACGATGTAGTATTCAGTAGGTAAATTAATCACAGTTAAGGTAAGGGTGTATCGCGATGGTTGCACATAGAAAAATAACGACGACAGATGAGAGGGGAGAAGAGGGGCCTGCTTTACATATCAACTCGTTTGGCGGTCTTTCCATTTCTTACCACGGCGCTCCCATAAGCATTGTCTGGGAAAGCCAGAAAGCCAGGATACTTTTCTGTTATCTCCTTATCTCTTATGATCAGTGGCTGCACAGGGACAAACTGATTGAAATGATTTGGCCCGGATGTGATCTTTCCTCCGGTGCCAAGAACTTCAAGACTACCCTGAGCAGGCTGCGCAAGTCATTTTCCGGTCCTCGCACCGTGAATCCCGTGTTGAGCTTGGGAGAGGCCATTCGGCTCGATTACTCCGTTTTCTCGCTTGATTCCAGCCAGTTTAAATATCATGCCTCTTCAGGGATAAAAATGCTGGCCCGCGGCGAGATTTCCGTGGCAAGAAAGTATCTGGAAACTGCCCAGGATCTTTACAGTGGGCCCTTTTTGCCTGAAGAACCATTTGATCCCTATATTACCGCGGAACGCAATGAACTGGAGAAACTTCACGCGTCCGTTCTGTCTTCACTTGAAAAGGTATATCAAATTGAAGGGAATCAGGATGCCGTCGAGGCTATAACTCTCCTGAAGAATGTTGCGGGGATGGCTCATCAATCTTGATGAGCCGTCTCATGCAGTATATCTGTAAGTATTGACTGAATATTCAACACTCAACAGGTCTCGCCGACTCCGTTCCCCTCGTCTCATTTTGCAACTGTTGTGCCTTTTTATTCCCCATTCGTACGGACTTTCTTCCGATTCCCTTTGATGACACATCTAACCGTATCGTTGCATCTTTCGACAGCATCCACAGTTTGATGTTTTCAACATCCCGGCGCTTGGCCAGCCCGTGAGGGAAGGCGACGCGTCCCACCGGGATGTCGAGCAGCCGTGACACCCCTGTGTACTGGACTGTGCAGATTTTATGGAAAGCTGTTGGGCTGTTTTGTGGTACGATGACACATATATATGACCTTACCTCCTGATTATGAGGAATCGCAATGAAGAAGCCCGCAATTCTCGGCGTTCTTACCAGTGCGTTTTTCGTCCTTGTTGTCAATACGTTTGCGTTCGGCGCCGGCGGCAGCCTTTCAGCGTATCCATCGGGAAACGATGTGCTGATCTCCGCCACAGGGTTGTCCAATGTAGATGCAATAGACATAACCGTGACCTATGACCCACAAGCGTTGAGTAACGCCCAAGCAATGCAGCTCAGCGGATTCCGCTGGGCTATGTTTCTCCCCAATGCAGCCACTGCCGGCACCATTCGTCTTGCCATGCTTAACACTGCGCCATTGTCCGGTTCAGGTCCGCTCGCAAAGATAAGCTTTTCACAGGGGGGGAAGGGGGCAACCGGGGTAACTATCGTTTACCAGATTATTAGTGGGGATACTTCCCAGAAGGGGAACCTCAGAGTTACCCTCAATAGCGGGACAACCCAATCCACTGAGCCCTCCACGTCGCAACCGACAGAGTCTCCCGTAAATACGGGTCAGGGAGAGAACCTTGCAGACGGTTCAGGTGCTTCCGCAATGGATGGAACTGCTCAGACGCCTTCAGCCGGCGCAACGTCGGGTGACGCTACCCATCGAGGAACCGTCGTATTGCCAGGGATGATAACGTCTGGGGCTGTTGATAACGATGCGAGTGTTTCAGCAGGGAAGCCGCCTGTCGCGGAGCAGACCGCGTCGGCTGAAGAGTCTCCACAGTCGCAAGCGAACGGCGCGAACGAGACCGAAGAACAGCACGCTCCGCTCCCGGAAGCCGAGCGGCCGGTTTCTGAGCCGGAAGAGAAACCCGCACCTGTGACGCAGGAAGGGTATGCCGTCCTTGGCGGCGTGGCTGCCCGGTTCCGCGACTACACGGGGGCCAAAACCCCCAAGGCACTCATGGCACTGTTCAAGAAACCCGTGGCGGATAGCATCAGCCAGGACCCGGCTATCTGCCTTACTGACGGCAAAACAGCCGTTCGCATCACCGTGAATCTTGCCGAAGGAGGGAAGACCGCGCCCAACTTCGCACTGAGAGGCGCGGCGCTCAAGTCGCTTAAAAAGGGGGAGGGAAACCGCTGGCTGGTGGAAGCGCTGCCGGAGGCCGGTGCCGTGGAAGCAACCCTCATTATCGTAACCGGCCGGAAAATCATGGAGTATCCGCTCACCGTCGCACCGCGGGCAGACGTCAACGTGGACGGCAAGGGACGCGTGACAGAGGCAGATTTCCTGCTTTTCCTCGCCCGGAAATCGGTTGGACCGGCCCGCCCATTTGATCTGAACGGCGACGGCAAGGTCGACTATCTCGATGATTACATTTATACGGCTAACTATCTTACGGCCGCGGATGAGAAAAAAACGCGGAACTAGAGCGTAATCCCCATGCTTCAGCAAAGCCCGTCGTGAGCTGTCCGACGGGCTTTGCTCGTTCGTCAGGATACGGTTTGCCCCCCGACTGAGCTATGGTACTATGAAGGACCGAATCTCTCAAACAAGGAGCCTCTGTGGCCTCACCACGTAAAACTGTCAGAACGAACCGCAGAAAACGGAATTCTTCCCGCGTGCCACTCATTGGCATGGCTCTGGTCGTCATAGCGGTAATCGCCGCTGTTTTTTTTCTTGATCGCGCGTACCGCAAACAACCGGTCGTGCAGCAGACCCCACCTCCCGTGGTGGAGCGTCACAAGCTTCCTCCCCGAGAGCCGGAACAACCAGTTGCCCACGAAGACTACACGGGGGTTATCCACCACCCGGCCGAACCACAGCGCGCGCAGCGTCCAACGGGGCCGGGAACCCTTGCCGTCATCATCGACGACATGGGGAAGGGGCTTCCTGAGGCGCGTGCCCTGATGGATATCGGTATTCCGCTCACCTTTGCCATCATTCCGGGACTGCCGAAGGTCAGACGGGTTGCCGAGGAGGCCCGGCAGCGGGGAATTGAGGTAATGGTACATCTGCCCATGGAGCCCAAAGGATATCCCGAAAGGCGGCTTGAGGCGAACGGACTCCTCCTCTCACAGGGCGACGATGAGATTGCCGGCCGGGTAAACGGTTACCTGAACGAGATTCCCCAGGCAGTCGGGGCGAACAATCACATGGGCTCCGGGTTTACCGAGAACCGTCAGAAAATGGCTGTGGTGATGGGGGTACTGAAGGAAAGGGGGCTGTTCTTTGTAGACAGTAAGACATCCCCTGTCTCGGTGGGTGATGCCGTGGCGCGGGAAATGGGGGTGCGCACGGCGGTGCGGAACGTCTTCCTCGACAATATCCAGGAATCGGGCTACATCACGAACCAACTCCGTCAGGCCGCTTCGATCGCCCGAAAGCGGGGCAATGCCATAGCGATTTGCCACCCGCATCCTGCCACCATCCAGACCCTTGCCGTCGAGTTACCGCGTCTGCGGGACGAGGGGATCACCTTTGTGACGGTGTCGAGGCTGGTCAGGTAGCAGGGGCGTTACGATGAAGCAATCTGGGCCGCGATGTGCTGTTTGAGCTTGGTGAGACCCCGGTAGCTCTCGTCCCGCAGAATCCCCTGGGGATTGTCCCGCGTTACCGGGTGAACAAGGATGAAACGATCGGAGCTTCCGGCGCCCGCTGTTCCCAGAGCTTCGGTCATGAGGGTGTAAAGCCTGCTGCGTTCCCGTCGCAGCAGCCCTCCTTCGTATTCTCTGAGGGGGTAATTCTTCTTGATCAGGAGCGTACCGTCGAGACTGAACCGATGGAACTCCACGGCACCGCCGTTCGACGCCGGCCGGAAGACAAAGGCCGACTCTCTGGACGAATCGCGCATGAGATGAACCGTCGGGGCGTCATCCACCATACTCACGTCCATGTTGTAGATGTTGGTCATGAGCATGGTGAGGAAGCACTCTTCCTCAAAGAAACCGGCCGCGCTGCCGTCGGACACCTCGAAGTAGAACGAGTGACGGCCGTCTCCATCATCGCTCACCGGTTTGCCGCAAAGCAGGCACTGGCTCTTGATCCCTGAAAGCCGAGCGAAAAACTCTTCCTTCTTGCGGCTTTCCTCGGTCTGAAGCCACTTATGGAAGAGGAGTGAGCGAGGCTCCGTGGTGGCGTTGTACTCATTGATGAGAATCTGGGCCAACTGCGCGAACTGACCATGGACTTCAGTCCACTTGGCATGGGTCAGAATCGGATAAATTTTCCCGTCGGGGTTGGTATTGAGGCTCTCTACCTTGGGACTCTTGGAGATATACACATCGAGGCAACGGTAGCCGCGATTTATGGCGTAAGCTTTGAGCAGTGTTTTCTGGTCGTTGAAGGGGCCGTCGAACTTGATTCGTTCGTCCACGAGGCAGGGAATGAGGCTGAGACTCTTGCGGTCGAGACCCCGCTGTTCGAACAACGCGAAAATGTTGCGGCAATTCTCCAGACTCGGCATGTCCTTGACTGGGATGATGGCCCGATCTGCCGCGAACAGGGCATTCTGGGTGAGCATGTCCAAGTCGGGCCTCGTGTCGATGATGAGAACTCCGGGAATACGTGAGGCGGCCAGAAGCCGTGCCAGGACCATGGGCCCACGAATGGATCCTTTGAGGTCGTTGAGGCTGGCGGACGAAGGGATGTAGCCGACTCCGTACTGACCGGTGTGGATCAGGTCGCGGGGCGGAGATTCCATGAGCAGGTCGGCCACGCTGCCGGTCAGCCTCTGCCCCCTGATCTCGAACATCCGGTCCACGGTGAAGTGGTTGTCGAAGGAAAAGATGGTAACCGGCAGATTCTCGTCGAGGGCCTTCAGATAGATTGCCAGGTTGGTGGCGAGAGTGGTCTTGCCGACCCCTCCCTTTTCCGAGGAGACAGTGATAACATAAGGGTAATTCTGCATGGGGCACATACTACACTGTCCGCCTGACAGCGGTCAACCCGGTTTGACAGGCCGTTGCCCCTGAATTATATCTATTTGATACTAAATAACTTTAACCCGGGGTTCCCGTGGATATCTTTTCTGAAAAACGAATCCTGACCGTGTCCCAGCTCACCTCGCTGATTCGCGGGGTGCTTGAGGAAAACTTCGAGCACGTGTGGGTGGAAGGGGAGGTGTCGAACCTGGCCACGCCGGCCTCCGGCCACCTCTACTTCACGCTGAAGGACGGAGCGGCCCAGATCCGTTGCGTCATGTTCAGGGCATCATCCAGGGCACTGAAATTTCGTCCCCGCGACGGGATGGGCCTCATCGTCCGCGGGAGAGTCACGGTGTACGATCAGCGGGGTGAGTACCAACTGCTGGTGGAATACCTCGAGCCCCGCGGGATCGGAGCCTTGCAACTGGCCTTCATTCAGCTGAAGGAGCAATTGGCCCGGGAAGGGCTGTTCGCTGACGAGCACAAGAAACCTATTCCACCGTTGCCTCAGAAGATTGGAGTGGTCACCTCGGCCACGGGGGCGGCAATTCACGACATCCTTACCGTGCTGAACCGCCGCTTCGCCAACGTGGAGATCCTCATCCGGCCGGTAAAAGTCCAGGGTGAGGGGGCTGCGGAGGAAATCGCCGCGGCGATTGACGACTTCAACCGCTACGGCGTCATCGACGTGATGATCGTCGGGCGGGGGGGCGGATCGCTCGAGGATCTATGGGCATTCAACGAGGAAATGGTTGCTCGGGCAATCCATCGTTCGCGCATCCCGGTGATTTCTGCTGTTGGGCACGAAGTGGACTTCACCATTGCTGATTTTGTTGCCGACCTGCGGGCTCCTACGCCGTCGGCAGCGGCCGAACTGGTGGTGAAGAGCAAAGAGGAACTAGCCGCCCGTCTTGAATTTCTCAGGCATCGGCTGGTTCAGGGGGGACGGCAGGTCCTGGCCGAGAGGAGGGGCGAGCTCGACAGTCTCAACCGTTCCCTTCGTGATCCGTCCATGCTGGTGGGGCACCTGTCACAGCGGGTCGATGACCTCTCGGCCCGGTTGGAGCGAGGGACAGCGAACAGTGTCCGACGTCATCGCGGTAGCCTTGATCTGCTGACCACCAATTTGCGCCTTACCAATCCCGCCGTCAGGCTCGAGCGAGCCAGGGAAAGGGTCATAGCCCTTGCCGGGCGCAACGAGACGCTGCTCCGCCGTTTCCTGGACCACCTCAGAGAGAAAACGCTCGTGGCCGCAGCGCGGCTCGATACGCTTTCGCCGCTGGCCACCATGGCCCGGGGATACAGCATCGTGCTGAAGCTTCCCGAGCGGTGTCTCGTTACCGACAGCGCCCGACTCGCGCCGGGAGACCGGGTGGAGTTGTGCCTTCGTCGCGGCCGGGCCGGCTGTTGCGTGGAATCCAGCAGCGACACGTGACAAACCTTGACTCACCCTGTCCGGGCGCTATAATGACCCCTTCATTTTCATATTCGGGATAAATCTATGGCTGTTGAAAAATTTGAAACCGCACTGAAAAAGCTGGAAGACGTGGTCAGAAAGCTGGAGGGGGGAGATCTTTCCCTCGACGATTCGCTCAAGGCCTTTGAAGAGGGGGTCAAGATGGCCTCTTTCTGCACAAAGAAACTGGACGAGGCGGAGAAAAAGGTCGAACTCCTTCTCAAAAAGAAGGACGGCACGTTCGTGCGCGAAGACTTCCGGCTGGATGACGAATAGTCCGGTTCCGCGTGCGTGCATTTTTACGTGAAAGGATGGTCCGATGGATCTGAAAGGTTATCTTAAAGAACGCTGTGCCTTGGTGGACGAGGCTCTGGAGCGCCATCTGCCGGCTGAAGACGAGCTCCCGTCTTCGGTGCACCGCGCCATGCGTTATTCGGTATTTGCCGGTGGGAAACGGGTCCGCCCGATCCTGATGCTGGCAGCCTGCGATGCCGTGGGCGGCGATACGGCGCTGGCCCTGCCGGCGGCCTGCGCCATGGAGATGATCCATACCTACTCTCTCATCCACGATGACCTGCCGGCAATGGATGACGATGATTTCCGCCGCGGGCGGCCGACGAACCACAAGGTATTCGGCGAAGCCATTGCCATCCTTGCCGGCGATGCCCTGCTTACCGAGGCGTTCATCCTCATCAGCTCTCCCTCCTATGCTGCCGCGGTTGGAAGCGATCGACTCCTGCCGGTTATTCACGAGATCGCCCTCTGTGCCGGTTCGCGGGGAATGGTCGGCGGGCAGGTGGTCGACATGGAGAGCGAGGGGAACAAAGAGATCGATCTGGCAACAGTCCAATATATCCACACCCGCAAGACCGGTGCGCTGATCAAGGCCTCCATCAAGGCGGGAGCAGTACTGGGGGGAGCCAACGCGGACGCGGTCAAGGCCGTGACACGCTACGGCGAAGCCATTGGCCTGGCGTTCCAGATCGCCGACGATATCCTCGATATCGAGGGAACAACCGAGCAGATCGGCAAGGACGCGGGCAGTGATGAAGCTCGGGGGAAAGCCACCTATCCGGCCGTGCTGGGCCTGGCTGAATCCAAGCGGCGCGCCCAGGAACTTCTCGATCTCGCCATTGAGGCCCTTTCGCCCTTTGACCACCGGGCTGACCCCCTTCGGGAAATCGCCCGGTACATCGTGTCACGGAAATCATGATGTCTCGTATTCTCGACAGGGTAGATTCTCCCTCTGACCTGAAGGGGCTCACTACGGCCGAGTTGGGCATCCTTGCAGAGGAGATACGGCAGGAAATCATAACCGTCTGCTCCCGCAACGGCGGTCACCTGGCGCCGAGTCTCGGCGTGGTGGAGCTTACTCTGGCCCTGCATAGGGTATTCACCTCGCCTGAGGATAAAATCGTCTGGGACGTGGGACACCAAGCCTATGCCCACAAACTCGTGACCGGCCGCCGGGACCGGTTCGCAACCCTGCGGACCCTTGGAGGGATCAGCGGCTTCCTCAAGCGGGCCGAGTCGCCCCACGACGTGTTTGACGCCGGCCATGCCTCCACTTCCATATCCGCCGCCCTGGGGCTTGCGGCGGCCCGTGACCTCGCCGGCAGGAACAACAAGGTAGTGGCGGTCATCGGCGACGGCTCCATGACCGGCGGTATCGCCTATGAAGGGCTCAACCACGCGGGGCACCTGAACCGTGATCTGGTCGTGGTTCTGAACGACAACGAGATGTCCATCGCCGAGAACGTGGGCGCTCTGTCCAATTTTCTGAGCCGTACCGTTACCAGCGAGTTCGTTCATACCCTGAAGAAGGATGTGGAAACCTTTCTCGGGGGGCTCGACCGGATCGGCCGGAACGTCCTCAAGGTGGCCAAACGGGCGGAAGAGTCTCTCAAGGGACTCTTTACGCCGGGAATGCTCTTCGAAGCCTTCGGGTTCGAGTATATCGGCCCCATCGACGGACACGACATCGGCCGCCTCACGGAAACCTTCGAAAAGGTCAAGCGGTTCGATGATGCGGTCCTGATCCACGTTCTGACCAAAAAGGGAAAGGGGTTTGCCCCGGCCGAAGCCAAACCGTCGCTTTTCCACGGGGTCGGCCCCTTTGACCCTGTCAGCGGCGAAATCGTAAAAGGAAAGGGCGGGGCCACCTCCTACACGGGAGTCTTCGGCCAGGCCCTGACGCGGATTGCCGATGAAGACGAGCGGGTAGTCGCCATCACTGCGGCCATGCCCGACGGTACGGGCCTCGGCTCCTTCTCGGCTCGCCACCCCGGTCGCTTCTTCGATGTGGGGATCGCGGAGCAGCATGGCGTAACCTTTGCCGCCGGCCTCGCGGCCGAGGGGTACCGGCCGGTTTTCGCCATTTACTCTTCGTTCCTGCAGCGGGCCTATGACCAGCTTTTCCACGATGTCTGCCTCATGAACCTGCCGGTGACCTTTGCCATTGACCGGTCCGGGGTCGTGGGAAGCGATGGTCCGACCCACCACGGGCTCTTTGACCTGTCCTACCTGCGTACCCTGCCCAACATGGTCGTAATGGCCCCCAAGGATGAAAACGAGCTGCAACACATGCTCAAGACCGCCATCGACCATAATGGCCCCGCAGCGGTCCGCTATCCCCGCGGCAATGGGCTCGGCGTGCCCCTTGACCAGTCGCTGGCTCCGATCCCCCTGGGCACGTCGGAAGTGCTGCGTGCCGGCAGCGGCACCTGTGTGGTTCTGGCGGTCGGCGCCATGGTCGGGCCCGCCCTCGAAGCGGCTAACACCCTTGAAGGCGAGGGCATTGACCTGACCGTGGTCAACGTCCGTTTTGTGAAACCCCTCGACCGGGAGCTTATCCTGTCGTACGTCGGCCGGGCCGGAACGCTGGTGACTATTGAGGAAAACGTCCTTCAAGGGGGCTTTGGTTCAGCCGTGCTCGAACTGCTTGCCGATGAAGGAGTAGGAGGCGTTGCCGTGCACCGGTTCGGCTACCCCGACCGGTATGTGGAGCAGGGTGAACAACATGAACTGCGGTCACGCTACGGCCTCGATGCCGAGGGGATTGCCGGACGGATCAGGACGTTGTCCGCGCGCTAGATGCGGATCAATTTCTCCTACCGGGAACAACGGTTGGGCTGACCATGCGTTTAGGGCCACCATCTATGGGGGCAGCCGATGAAATACGTAGATCTCGTCAAATCTCTTGAAATATTTGGATTGTCAGACCGGGTGACACTACGGGAGATCAAGGCCCGCCACCGGGAACTCGTGCGGCGCCATCATCCCGACACCGGAGAAGAGGGCGACCCGGAGCGAATCCGACTCATCAATGCAGCCTATGCCCTGCTTCGCGAGTACACCGACGCCTATCGCCTCTCCTTCTCCGAAGAGGAGTTCTATGAGCAGAACCCCGACGAGCGGCTGCGGATGCAGTTCGAAGATGCTCCTCTCTGGGGTATGCGTTGAACGTCTTCCTGAAACGCCCTCTGTTGTTTACCCTTCCCCTGCTGCTCGGCTGCCTCGTGGTTGCCGCCCCGCCGGCAACCGGCGCCGACCCGGTCGCCCAGAAAAAATACGGTGTCCAGTCCATTGATCTCGGCGAGTTGGAAAAGGGCATAGAGCAGCTGGAGCAGGCGTTCTCTCTGTTTTCCCTGGACCCGACGCTGAGGGATAATCTCGCCACAGCCCATGCCCTTCTCGGGCGGAAACTGCTGGAGAGCAAATCCTACGAGGAGGCGGCAAAGCACTTCGGGCGCGGCAGCGAACTCTATCCCGACGAACCCCGTTTTCATCTTTTGAGAGGGATCGCCTTTTCTTTGGCCAAGAATGAAGAAATGGCCCGTCACGAGCTTTCCCTGGCCCGGTCCCTCGGTGGAGATACGGCCGAAGGCCTGTATTTCCTGGGCAAGACATATTACGACGCGGGTGAGACCGACCAGGCCATGGCCCTTTGGGAAAAGGCTGCGACCCTTGCCCCCTCCGAGTCCTCCCTGGCCGGACTGCTGGAAAAGGTGCGGCGTGAGCAGTCGGTCGAGGAGAGGATGGAACGCGGGCATAGTTCGCGCTTCATTGTTTCGTACGACAGCGGGACGAAGACTGACAATGCCCTGGCAATTCTTGATCTGCTTGAGGAGTTCTATAATTCGGTCGGCACCGACTTAGGATTCTTCCCCGCCTCACGAATCCCGGTCATACTCTACACTCGCCAGGACTACCGGGAGGTAACCCGATCGCCCCACTGGTCGGGCGGATTGTATGACGGCAAAATCCGCCTCCCTGTCGGCGGCATAACAGAGATCACGCCGGATATCAGGGCAACTTTGCGCCATGAATATGTCCACGCCGTTGTCATCGACCTGACTCGCGGTAATTGCCCCACCTGGCTGAACGAGGGGATTGCCGAAATACAGGGGCGCCTGGAGTACAATCCCCCTCTCGGTGAGTTGGAAAAAGCGGCTAAACGTGGTGAGTTCTTGCCGTTGAAACGCCTTGAAGGATCATTCGCCGGGCTCGAAGGAGGTGAGGTTCGTCTTGCCTATGAGCAAAGCTACTCCCTCGTCGATTTTATCGTTTCCGCCCATGGATGGCACCGGCTTCGGATGGTCCTCGAAGATCTGGGAAGTGGCCTGTCGCTCGGCGAGGCAATGAACCGGGCGTTCGCCGATGTGGGCCTCGATTATGACGGCCTGTTCGGCCGATGGCGCGATCATGTACTGAGAGAGGTGGGTGGCGGAGGCACGCCGGAACGATAATCCGAGTTCGGGGAAAATAGAAAACGGCCTGCAAAAGCAGGCCGTTTTCCGTTGGAGATCAGAGTTGATCAGTTTGCGTTGACAAAGGTCTTAAGATTTGCAAGATCCGCGGCGGTGAGCGTAATTCCCTTGTGCCCCGAAACGCCGGCGGTGAACTTTCCGTCAATCTTCGTCCCGGCCCGGGAGAGGTTCGGAGCACTGCCGGAGGCGTCATAGGTGCCTAGGCGGTGACACGATGCGCACCGGCTGTCGTAGACGGTCTTGCCCGGGTCGACGGTGGGAGTCGGCGTCGGAGTCGGTGTAGGAGTCGGTGTAGGAGTCGGTGTAGGAGTCGGTGTAGGAGTCGGTGTAGGAGTCGGTGTGACAGCCGATGCCAGCGAGGTGGCTATCGCCTGAATTTCAGCGGACGTGAGGGTTGAAAGGAACCCCATGCCGCCACGGTTGCCGGAGATTGCCGATTGGATTGCCGATACAGTCCTGGTCTGGATGTCGGAATTCGTGATCGAGCCATGGCATGCCTGACAGTTATTCCCGTAGAGTGCCGACCCGTTGGGCGTAGGAGTGGGCGTAGGAGTGGGCGTAGGAGTGGGCGTAGGAGTGGGCGTAGGAGTGGGCGTAGGAGTAGGAGTAGGAGTAGGAGCCACTGCCAAGACGTCAACGATTGCCTGCAACTGAGCTGAGGTCAGCGAGGAGAGGAATCCCATGCCGCCGGCGTTCGCGCTTACGGCACTCTGGAGACGCGCAAGCGTTGTCCCTTTTTTCTCAGAAGTGGCCAAAGCACCATGGCAGGCCGCGCAATTGGCTGCGTACAATCCTTGTCCGTCTGTTGCCGGGGTCGGGGGAGTCGGCATATTGCCCATGGTGAAGGTCCCGCCGTTAATGTTCATCAGGGGAGCACTGAAGATCGGCGCATTAGTTGCTCTGTTGGCGACTACCATGGTGCCGGCACCAAGTTGAACCCGGATTACGTCCAGAACGGCGTCGAGACCAGTGTGGTTGGCCGTGAAGGGAGCGGTGATCGGGTGCACGTTGGCACCGTATTGGTCGAGCAGGGGCTTGAGTTGGGTGCGCAGGGCAGCTACGGCGGCCGGCAGGTTCGCGCTAATGGTTTCGAGCATTGCGGGGGAGGGGGATGCATAGACTGCTGCAGCCGGATCACTTACACCGGCGGCGCTGGCCAGTGCTGCATTGGATAGCGGGTTGATGTTTGCGGTCCCGGGGCCGGCCGCGAAAGAGCAGATGGTAACGGCAGTGCCGCCTGACGTGCCGTCAGCTTTCAATATGTACGGCGGCGTCAAACCGGTAACATCAACTGTGAAGGAGCCGTCTGTGGCGGAAGAGGTTGTTTTTTCAACTGCCGGCGACGAAGAATCCTTGAGCCGGATCGTGCCCACAAGGGGGGCTCCGGTGGCTGCCACCCCTGATACTGCCGCGGTAGTCGGCGTGCCCGTTGAAGTTGCAGCCGTAGAACCACCGCCTCCACCGCCACAGCCGGCCAATGTCATAAGTGCCGTGATCATAAGCATGATCAGGCTGGTGAAGGTTTTACGGGGCAGCGTGCCCTGTTGTGTCTGGAGCGAAATTAGCCCTTTACGTGCGGTCATTAAGTTTCCTCCCTGAGCGCGTGGTAGTGTACCGGATCAGAACGATCCGGCAGCCCGGGCACAAAAAAGCCGGGGCCTGATATCGTTCAGATATTTCGGCGACCCGGCTGTCTCAGGGAGACCCTTAGGCTTTCCGCCCCATCCTCGCGGATGGTTTAGTATTGTCGTGTATCTGATTTGTTTGGTGAATTGCTGACTATAGAACTAACAAACCTTGTATCTGAATGTCAACACAAAATGTTTTACGGGTGTTACCATTTTGAAATAGTTAATTGTTGCAGCATGTTGTGGGCTGCATTTTGGTTTAGGTTTGTCGGAGACAACCCTGAGTTTTCCTCTTTAGCAACAAAAAAGCCGGTCATCCGAAGGGTAACCGGCTTCGCGTCTGAATTGTTTTGCGCGCTGTGCTAGCCCGTGTGGCAGAGCTTGCATTTTGTAGGTCCAGCGCCCCGCACTTCGTGGCACCCCTTGCAGGTCTTGTGGGCGTAATCCTTGCCGAAATTTCTTATTTTACCAGGGGTTTTCTCGTGACAGCTCCTGCATTCCCTTACAAATTCAGAGTGTCGTTTGTGGGTGAAGGTGACGGCACCGTTTTTGGACGGGAACAGGATAACATCAGCTGCAAGGCCGACAGAGGCGGTTAGAATCATGGCAGCGAATAAAATGACCGTTCGTTTCATGGCACCGTTCCTCGATCGCGGAATAACCGGAGAGCATGTTGCGTGGTCATGCCCCCTGAAGTATGGATACCTTTCTTCCTTCGATCCTGAGGCGTTTCGCGGCAAACAGCCGGATAGCCTCGGGATAGGCCCGGTGCTCTTCTCTCTGGATACGGGCCGAAAGGGAGGCTTCATCGTCATCATCCATGACCGGGACGGCTGCCTGGATGATGATCGGTCCTGTGTCGGTCCCTTCATCAACAAAGTGGACAGTGCAACCGGAGAACTTGACTCCGTACCGGAGCGCCTGAGCCTGGGCGTGGAGCCCGGGAAAGGCGGGCAGGAGGGCGGGATGGATATTCATGACCGCATTGGGGAAGGCGTCAAGCAACACCGGCGTAACGATGCGCATGAAGCCTGCCAGGACGACGAGTTGCACCCCGTGGGAGCGCAGGGTTTCCACTAGGGCCGCATCGTAGGATTCACGGCCGCCGTGGGCCCTGTGATCGATATGGATGGCGGGTACGCCGTGCTTTCTAGCGCGCTCAAGGCCAAAGGCATCAGCTTTGTTGCTGATCACGCAGACTATTCTCGCCGGGAGCGAGCCATCCTCGATCCGGTCGATGATCGCCTGGAGATTCGAGCCATTGCCCGAAACGAGAACACCAACTGCAAGCGGTTGAATCATAGGGGCTCCCATGGTGCCACGTCCCGTTTATACGAGTTCGACCATCTCGGCGCCGGGCTCGCACTTGGCGATTTCGCCGATGATGAAGGCCTTCTCCTGAAGTCCCGAAAGGCGGATAAGTATCTCGTCGGCCTCGTTTTCGGGTACTGCCAGCACCATGCCGATTCCACAGTTGAACGTGCGGTACATTTCGTCCCGCTCAACGGATCCTGCCTCTTGAAGCAGGGAGAAGAGGGGCGGAAGCGGGCAGCTGTCCAGATGCACCAAAGCCTTGCAGCCGTTGGGCAAGACGCGGGGGACGTTTTCCAGCAGGCCGCCGCCGGTAATGTGCGCGATGCCGTTCACGTGGAAGTCCCTCAGCAGGTTGAGAATGGTCTTGACGTAGATTTTGGTAGGGGTAAGCAGGGCGTCTGCCGCGGACATGCCGAGTCCTGGCAGAATGGAGTCTATGCCGAGTCCCATGGATTCAAAGATAATCTTGCGGGCGAGCGAATAGCCGTTACTGTGGAGGCCGCTGGAGGCGATGCCCACGAGACGGTTTCCCACGGTGATGGATGATCCGTCGATGATGTTGTCGCGCTCGACTACGCCTACAGTGAACCCGGCAAGGTCGTATTCACCAGGCTGATAGAAGCCGGGCATCTCCGCCGTCTCGCCACCGATAAGGGCACAGCCGGCCTGGACGCATCCCTCCGAGATACCTTTAACCACGGCAGCTCCCCGCTGGGGGTCCAGTTTGCCCGTGGCGAAATAGTCGAGGAAAAAGAGCGGCTCGGCACCCTGGACGATGATGTCGTTGACGCACATGGCCACCAAGTCGATGCCGACGGTATCATGCCGGTCGGCCATCATGGCGATCTTGAGCTTGGTGCCGACGCCGTCGGTTCCCGAAACCAGGACGGGGTTGCGGTACTTGTTGGTGTTCAGGGAAAAGAGCCCGCCGAAGCCGCCGATGTCCGAGATGACCTCGGGCCTGGAAGTGGCTTTCACGAACGGTTTGATGAGCCCCACAAACGTGTTGCCGGCATCGATGTCGACACCGGCGTCCTTATAGGTAAAACCTCTCTTTGTCACTACGTTTCCTCCCGTTAAAAGAAGTGAAAATTTATCGCATGAACCGGTAAATGTCAAACCCTATCTGGCGCGGTTTGAGGCCTGAAAAAAGGGTTTACAAGGGGGTGTCCTTCGCCTATGATGCGTACGCTCGATGAATACCGCAGATTGCCCGACAATAATGCCCATGACCGAAGGCGACCTGGACGAGGTTCTGCAGATCGAATCCGACTCGTTCCCCCGCCCCTGGACCAGGGATCACTTCGTCGCAGAACTCGCATCCCCCCGTTCTTTCCCCGTTGTTGCCCGGTCGCCGGGCGGACTCATCGTGGGGTATATCTGTCCGACACTCCTTTTCGACGAGGGCGAGATACTCGACGTGGCCGTGCGCCGGGATTTCCGCGGGCAGGGCATCGGTGCGCTGCTGGTAACCCATGCCGTAGCGGAACTCGCCGGGCGAGGCGCCCGGACCGTCCACCTGGAGGTACGCGTGTCGAATACCTCCGCCAGGACGCTTTACCGCCGCCTCGGATTTGCCGAGACCGGCCGGCGTCCTCGATACTACGAAAACGGCGAGGATGCCGTGCTGATGACTTACTCAACTGATGAAGGAGAGGGCTCCCCCCATGCAGTTTAAGGCGATGATCATCTCGAACCACGAGGTTTCTCCCGGCTACTTCCGCATGAGAATGTCTGCGCCTCCCGAACTGGCCGATGCCAGACCGGGACAGTTCATCATGGTGCGGGTCCGGGACGCTATCGATCCCCTGCTGCGTCGTCCCTTCGGCATCTTCGACGTGGGTACCGTGGCTTCCGAGTTCTCCGGATGCGGCCCGCAGACCTACGTGGAAATGCTGTACAAGGTGGTGGGGAAGGGGACCGAAACACTTTCGACCTACCACCATGGCGACCACGTGGACCTTCTGGCTCCTCTCGGCACCGGCTTCGACCTGGGCGATCCGGACGAAGAGAAGATTCTCGTGGGCGGGGGCATCGGCATCGCCCCGCTCTACTATCTGGCCAAAAAACTGGTGGAGCGCTCACGGGTCCGCTTCTTCCTGGGGGGCAGGACCAGGGACGACATCCTTTGCGTGACCGAATTCGAGCGGCTTGGTGTGGAAACCTACGTTGCGACCGACGACGGCACCCTCGGCGATCGGGGCTTCGTGACGGACGTCATGGAGCGCCACATCCGGGGCGCGGCGGGCAAGAGAACCATCTATGCCTGCGGCCCCATGCCCATGCTTCAGGCCGTGGCCGGCATCGCCGAGCGAACCGGCGTCCCCTGTCAGGTTTCTCTTGAGGCCTATATGGCGTGCGGCATGGGGGCGTGCCTTGGTTGCGTGGTGAAGGGGAAGGAGCATTCAGACGAGTCGCCGGACTACCGTTGCGTGTGCAAGGATGGGCCGGTTTTCGCCTTTGATCAGTTGAAATGGGTGTAGCGCCCCGGAGCGAGGAGCACTAATGCAGAAACCTGACCTTTCCGTTGAGATTGCTGGCATCACGCTGAGAAACCCGGTCATGACCGCCTCGGGCACCTTCGGCTACGGCGAGGAGTTCTCGGAGTACGTGAACCTGGAGGCGATCGGCGCCATCATCACCAAAGGGCTGTCCTTGAAGCCCAAGGCCGGCAATCCGACCCCGCGTATCGTCGAAACCACCGGTGGAATGCTGAACGCCATCGGTCTGCAAAATGTGGGCATTGATGCCTTTGTCGAGAAAAAGGTACCGTTTCTCCGCACGGTTGCCACGCCGGTGATCGTTAATTTTTTCGGAAACACCCTCGAAGAATATGCCGAACTCGCCGAGCGCCTGGACCTGATACCCGAAGTGGCTGCCGTGGAGATCAATATTTCCTGCCCGAACGTCAAACATGGCGGGATCGTTTTCGGTACAGACCCCAAGGCCGCCTATTCGGTGGTAAAGGCAGTGCGGGAGGCCACCATCAAGCCGGTGATCGTCAAGCTGTCGCCCAATGTGACCGATATTGTGGAGATGGCCTGGGCCTGTGCCGATGCGGAAGCCGACGCCCTTTCCCTCATTAATACCCTCACCGGCATGGCCATTGATCTGGACAAGCGCCGTCCAATCCTGGCCAACGTGACCGGCGGCCTCTCCGGACCGGCGGTGAAGCCGATCGCGCTACGCATGGTCTGGCAGGTTGCCAGGGCGGTGAAGATTCCGGTTATCGGCATAGGGGGCATCATGACCGGCATCGATGCTCTGGAGTTCATGCTTGCCGGCGCAACGGCCGTGCAGGTTGGCACCGCCAACTTCCTGGATCCGGGCGCCGCGGGCCGGATTGCTGCGGAAATGGAGCGATATCTGGCGGATAACGGTATCGCCGATGTTAAGGAGATGATCGGCGCCCTGGAGGTCTAGCGCCGGCAGCCAGCATGCATGCCGATGCCAGAGGCGGGGACCGGTGTCTCCGCCTCTGTCCGTTTGCGGGAGGAGCAGAACGTATGGAAACCTGGCGGCGGCTGCTCGCCGATGCAGTCACCACAGCCGATGAGATTACCGAGCGGTTCGGGATCGACGCCGGGCAGCTCGCGCCGGTTATACGCCGCTATCCGATGCGGATCACTCCCGGCTACCTGCGTCTTGTGGAAGCGCCGGGAGATCCGATCTGGCGACAATGCATTCCCGATCCGGCCGAACTGTGCGACGACCAGCAGTCCGACCCCCTGCACGAGGAGCGTCTCTCGCCGGTGCCGGGGCTCATCCATCGTTATCCTGATCGCGTCGTTTGGGTTGTGTCGGGGGAGTGCGCGGTCTACTGCCGTTTCTGCATGCGGAAGCGACAGGTGGGGTGTATGACCTCCCGCCACTGTGAAGATCCTTTCGGCGAACCGCTGCGCTACATTGCCGAAACGCCGGCGATTCGCGACGTGATCCTGTCGGGCGGAGATCCGCTTCTGCTGGACGATGAGCGGCTGGAGGAAATCCTTGCCCGACTTGCTGCCATTCCGCACGTGGAAATGGTCCGCATCGGGACCCGAACCCCCGTTACGCTGCCCGAGCGAATCACGGCAAGGCTCTGTCGCATGCTCAAACGGTACCATCCCCTCTATGTGAACACCCATTTCAATCATCCCCGGGAGATCACCGCCGAGGCGGCCAAGGCATGTGCACGGCTTGCCGACGCAGGCATCCCCTTGGGCAACCAGTCCGTGCTCCTGGCCGACGTTAATGATGACCCGGCTGTGATGACACGGCTCATGCAACTGCTTCTTTCCATCCGGGTCCGCCCTTACTACATCCATCAGATGGACCTTGTTCGGGGCACAGGACACTTCCGGACGCCGGTGGCAACAGGGCTGGAGATTCTCACGGCATTGCGGGGAAACACGTCGGGCATGGCCACGCCCCACTACGTAATCGACGCACCAGGGGGCAAGGGGAAGATTCCGTTGCTTCCGGACTGCATAAGCCGTCGGGGTGACCTGTGGCTGTTACGCACCTACACGGGGGAAACCATCGAATACCGTGATGTGGGGCAGCCGGCTACAGTTCTTCCGGGGTGAAGGCGACTACGTCGTCAATGGAATCAAGATCGAGGAGCAGCATCACCATGCGGTCAATGCCGAGGGCGATGCCGGCGGTGGGCGGCAGGTGGTGGAGTTCCGCGAGAAAGGGCTCGGGCAGGGGAATGGCGCTTTTGCCGCGGGACTCCCGGAACAGTTTCTCCTGTTCGAAGCGGCTTCTCTGCTCAACGGGGTCGGTCAGCTCCGAAAAGGCGTTGGCGAGCTCGACGCCTGCGATGTATAACTCGAAGCGTTCGGCGCGCGACGGCTCATCCTGTTTCAGGCGGGCGAGGGCACCGCGGTCGGCGGGATAATCGCAGATGAAGGTTGGGGTCGCGAAGCCGAGGCGCGGCTCAATGTCGTTAACCATGCACTCGTCGAAGGTGTCGTTGGCCAGGGCCTCCTCCATGGTGCGGTCGCAGTAGCGTTCAAAGGCCTCTGCCACGGAGAGACGCTCCCACGGGGCTCCCAGACGGATGTTTCTTCCCTTGACGTTCAGCACTTCCCCCATGCCGAGGGCTGCAGCCACGGCGCCGACGAGTTCTTCGCACTCATTCATGAGCCCACGGTAGTCTGTTCCGGCCCGATACCATTCGAGCATAGTGAACTCGGGCAGGTGCATGTTTCCCCGTTCGCCATCGCGCCAACACCGCGAAATCTGGAAAACCCTCTCGTACCCTGCTGCCACCAACCGTTTCATGCACAGTTCGGGCGAAGTCTGAAGGAACCACGGACCGGACGGCACCGGATCGATGTGGGACTCGGGCGCAGGTGCCGGAATGCGAAGGGGGGTCTCGACTTCGAGATACCCCCCTTCAACAAAAAAACGTCTGATTTCTGCAAGGATGCGGGCCCTGGCCCAGAGCGCGGAGCGCCTGCGGGCCAGGTTCCAGTTACCGGTCATGGAGTCTATCCTTTGACCCGTGTTGAATATTCACCGGAACGGGTATCGATGACAATCATCTCGCCCTCCTCGATGAACGGGGGAACGCGGAGGATGTAGCCCGTCTCAACGGTGGCGGGCTTGGAATCGCTGCCCGAGGTGTCGCCCTTGACCCACGGATCGGTCTGGACAACGCGGAGATTGACGAAGTTGGGAAGCGTTACGCCGATGGCTTTCTCGCCGAAGAGGAGGATATCCACTTCAAGATTGTCGATGAGGAAGTTTTTTGCATCGCCAACGGCATCTTCGTCCATCTGAACCTGCTCGAAAGTCTGGTTGTCCATGAAGGTGTAGTGGGTGTCTTCCTTGTACAGGTACTGCATCCGGCGCTCTTCGAGGCGTGCCGGCTCGAAGGTTTCCCCGGAGCGATAGGTGCGGTCGAGAATGACGCCGGTAATCATGTTCCGCATCTTGGTGCGATAGAGGGCCTGGCCCTTGCCCGGCTTGGAGAACTCGAACGCAATGACCAGGTAGGGGGCTCCGTCGAGGGTAAGCTTGAGCCCCTTTTTCAGATCGGCGACAGTGTACATAGATACTATCCTCTTTTCGTGGTGGGTATGTAGTCCAAAATGGTACTTTTTATCCTAAAATCCAACGGTTGTTAAGAAAAAAATACAGTTCCCGGCACCTGTCCATCGACTTTGAGCATTGATTCCCGTTATGAGGACGAACAGAACAGATAGCGACAGGACGGGAGAGGGAGCTCTGTTATCCGACACCTGGGATACCACCGTGGCAGGAGGTCATCGGGGATACGGCGCAATGAAGGGTGAGCTGACACGTGAGGGGGCCTGACGCCCCCCGGGGCGGGCTGTTGCTATTTGGCGCGATAGGTTATGCGACCACGTGTAAGGTCATAGGGTGAAAGCTCTACCGTGACCTTGTCGCCCGGAAGTATCTTGATGAAGTACTTGCGCATCTTTCCCGAAATGTGGGCAAGCACCACGTGTCCATTTTCGAGCTCTACCCTGAACATGGCGTTCGGGAGGGGTTCGATGACGGTGCCTTCTACTTCAATTGCTTCTTCTTTGCTCATGGGGTGACCACTGCTCCTTGGCGCGGATGATGGATTCGTTTCAAACTTTGTTAGAGTACCCGCTGCTGTATTAAAATGCAAGCCGTTTTTCAAGCCGGTGCGGGCTTTGCGGCATCGCCAACCGGCCGGAAAGCCGATTCGAAGCCCTGTCCTGATCTGCGGCCGGAATGGTGCTGCCGAGGTGGCCTTGCGTCGGATTATCACCTTTACTTCAATGGGTCAGGCGTATTATGCTCAATGCGTCATCACGAGATCTCCAACGAAGGTCAGTTTCATACACTATGGCTACGATATTACGCGAAGTTCCCCTCCAGAATGGTCTCACGGTTCGCTTTCTGGACCATACACGTCATTATTTCGGTGATTTTCACTTGGTGCGGCTGGAAATCCTCTGTGAAATCCGGCTCGATGTCTCTCATTTTCAGGATTTTACTGCTTTCGAAGACGCACGCCGCCTTCTGGGCGATGACGTAAGTTACCGCCGTTTCGTTGAGCAGATGGGGGTTCCCACTTCTTTGGCGGACGACGTGAAGCAGCAGCTGATGGCGCATTTTATGAACCATTCGCTTGGATATGTTTCATCTTCTGCTTTTCCGATACGGTTCGTTCAATCGGAGCTGGAACGCGCCCGCAGCAAACGGCTGAAGGCGCCAGGGTTCCTTGTTTCCGGCCATGACTGAGGCGCGTATCCGCATTGAATCCCTCGCCTTCGGCGGGGCAGGTTTCGGGCGACTTGAGGGCAAAGCCTGCTTCGTGCCGTTTACCGCTCCGGGCGACCTCGTCCGCATCCGGGTTGCTGTTGACAAACCGTCTTATCTTGAGGGCGAGACACTTGAGATTCTTGAGCCCTCACCCGACCGCATCGCACCGCCGTGCCCGGTCTTCGGGATCTGTGGCGGGTGTTCATGGCAGCACCTGCGCTACGATGCCCAGGCGGAAGCCAAAGAGCGCATCTTCGTCGATACTCTGTGGCGTTTCGGACGGGTCGAACGGGACGCCGTCGCCCCCTTTGCCGTTGCGGATAATCCCTTTGGCTATCGGTGCCGGGCTCAGTTCAAGATACGGTGGAGCGGCGGGCGCCTGCACATGGGCTTTTATCGCAGGGGATCTCACTATGTGATCGATGCGCCCGCGGAATGCGTCATCTGTGACCCCGCCATCAATCTGACCCTGCGGGACCTGAGATTGGTTCTGCCGGATTTCTCCGAACCGGACAAGATTCCCCAGATTGACGCTGCAACCGGCGAAGACGGACACGTTCTTCTGGTCGTACACTATATCGGAGACAATCCCGGTCGAGCCGCCGACTTTTTTCGCTCGATCCAGCCTCATCTGGCTTCGGTGACCGGCATTCATCTCCAGTGCGGGCGCAAGGATTCCATCATGCACGTCTGGGGAGTCGATTCACTGTCGTATACCGTTCCTGGGCTGGGCGATCAGGGGCGCCCCCTGTCCCTGTCGTTCAGGAGGGGAGGGTTCTCCCAGGTAAATTATCGCCAGAACCGGGTGCTGGTGAGCAAAGCTTTGCACCTGGCCGGAGTGGGGCCCGGCCGACGGGTGCTCGATCTGTTTTGCGGCAACGGTAATTTTTCGCTTCCCCTGGCGTCCGGCGGAGCTCAGCTCGTTGGAGTCGAGGACTACGGGCCGTCAATTGACGACGCGCGGAAAAACGCGGACTTCAATGGGATCGGTGATGTGGAGTTTATCGCCATCGACGCCGCCGACGGCACCCGCCGCCTGAGAGCTGCGGGTGAGCATTTCGATACGGTCATCCTGGATCCCCCCCGGACCGGTGCCCGGGATGCGGTCGGCGAGGTGGCGATACTGGCTCCGGAACGTATCGTGTACGTCTCCTGTGATCCGCCGACGCTCGGACGCGATCTCGGAGTGCTGCGCAAGGCTGGATACCGCGTAGTCGGCAGCCATGGCGTCGATATGTTTCCTCAGACCTACCACATAGAGAGCGTAACGCTCCTGATACGCTCCTGACGTTACACGTTACACAGTAACGGCTCGACTCCGGTCGGTCAGCTATTTTCTTTTAGGTACGACATCAAAGAAGATTTTTCGGGAGGTAGTCATGTTTTTCAAGAAGCTGTTTCGCAAAGATCCCGCCAGCTGTATGGAAAAGGGGGACAAGTTTCTCGCTGCCGGACGTTACGCCGATGCACGGGTAGCATTTGATGATGCGCTGGAGGCTCTCGACGCATCCGATCCGTCATCCGCCGCCCTATCGACGGCCATCAGAGAAAAGATGGCCATAGCCGGCAACCGGCTGGCAGAAGCCAACATCGCGGAGGCCGAGGCTTGCATCCGGGGGGGTGACATGCACAAGGCCGAGGATCACCTTAATTTGTCACTTGAGTTGGCAGATGACGTAACCATACGGGAAAAGACGGAAAAACTTCTCTCCTCGTTGCTCTCCTCACAGGAATCGACTCCCCAGCCGGCCAAGCATGTCCACTCAAAGGGCTGTGGCGGGGGATGCTCATCCTCGAGTTGCCATCCCAGTGATTCTGCGGAGATTTCTGAAGACGGTCTCTCAGAGTCTGACCGGTTTGAGCTCTTGGTTCGCCCCTTGCCGGGCGATTTGCCGGAGCGTTATCTCAGTTTGGGAAAGGAATTTGCAAAGGGCTATTTGGCTGCACACGAAGGAGACCTCGGCACGGCATGGGTCATCTTTGAGCGTCTTCTGGCCCAGGGCGAAAACGATGTGCTCCTCTACGAACTATCTCTTCTCTCGCACCGCGAGGGAGACCGCAGACGGTGTGAAGCGCTGTTGCGCCGTTGTTTGCAGCTCAATGAGGAAAATCCTCTCGGCAACCTGGGGCTTGTCCAGTTTCTGGCCGAGAGCAGCCGCTTTGATGAGGCGATTGCGCTGTTGGAGAGTATGCTCCAACGGGGCATCCTCCCCGAACAGTCTGAATTGTTCCTGGGAGATCTTCGTCAGGCCCGGGGAGAGCATGATGCGGCCATTGAGCATTACTCCCGTCTCCTTGGCGGCGCACTGAAAAAGGAGGCCGCGCAACGGCTTGTACCAATGCTCGAGGCGAGCGGACGTCACGCTGACGCAGCGTACGTGGCGAAACAACTGCGATGTTGCTGAAATTATTTCGACTTCATCGGTAAAGTTTCGTTCCCGCCCGCCGAAGAGATAGTAACGGATACTGTTCTCGCTTTCATGCGATGCAGATCGTAGTTTATTCACTTTATTGAGGAGGACGGGAATGAACAAATCCGAACTGATTGAGGCGTTGGCGGCGGAGAAGGGCCTTACCTACAAAAAGGCCGAAGAAGTCGTCAATATCGTATTCGATTCAATGAGCAGTGCGATGATCCGCAATGAGCGAATCGAGATTCGCGGTTTCGGGAGTTTTGTCGTCAAGGATTACAAGTCCTATACGGGGCGTAACCCCAAGACCGGCGAACCCATTGAGGTCAAACCCAAGAAACTTCCATTTTTCAAGGTCGGCAAGGAGCTGAAGGAGCGCGTTGACGGCAAGTGATTGCAGCTTCTCCTTTTTGGCGAGCAGGTGATCATAACCTCTACTGGTCAGCGTTCCGGATGACACCTCTTAATGCAGAGACTTCGGGTAATTCTTACAATCTTCCTCTCGCTGCTCGCCTCGGAGGTTTTTGCTAATCCGTCCACCAGCGGCGAGACGGGACTCATCACGGTCCCGTCGGCCGAAACCCTCGACGCGGGCAACATCTGCGTCGGTCTGTGGGGGATAGGCACCGGTACGCAGGCGGATAACGCCCTGACCCTCCCCGCGTCGCTCACGCTCGGCATAGGCTCGTTCTGGGAAATATACGGCAACTATCCGAACCTGCTGTTCAACGGCGATGAGGACAAGACCGATCGGGGCTACGCCGAAATAGGAACCAAACTTCGCTTTCTCGGCAAGAGAAGCTCCCCCCTGAAGGCTGCAGTCGATCTCTTCGTACAGCGGCAGATCTCCGAAGACCCCGACGTGGATGGAACAACCCACGGCGGCGGCCGACTCATCACCTCCTATTCCTCCGAACAACTCGGCGTGCACGGCAATCTGGGCTACCTCTTCGCTGGCTCTTATGCCAACAGGTCGGTTGATGATGAAATCCTCTACGGTTTCGGCATCGACTATACGCCCGCAACCCGCCTGAGGCTTACGGCAGAGTTGACGGGAAGCACCGGACGCTTCGCAGATCAAGACGCTCCCCTGGAGGGGCTCCTCGGATTCCAGTACTACATCTCGCCGCATCTCACCCTCAATCTTGCCGGCGGGCTCGGTCTTTCCGATGCCAGCCCCGACTGGCGCGCCGTGGCCGGGCTCACGGCATGTCAAGGCGTCGGTACCTACATCAAGCCGGTCCCTCGACTGGGAGGCGGTGATTTCGAGGAAGAAAAGCAAAAGAAGCAAGAACCAGTGAAGATCAGAAAGATCATTCCGATTTCCCCCCTCCTGATCAGCTCCCTTTCCCAGCCTGCTCCGGTCAGCAAGCTTGAGGTCCCCCTTGGTCAGGACAAGGAAGATGTTGTTATCAAGCCGTACGGGAAGGTGACTCTTGCCGCCCAGGCCGCCAATGCGCCCGTTGCGGTGGCTGCCGCATCCGAAGAGGTTGCACTGGGGCAGGGGGGAGAAGAGGTGCGCCTGGCCACCCGGTCCGTGGACGGGTACGAGAATGTGGCCCTTGAATACACGCTGAGCAGACTGGAAGGCGTTACCCCGCTGTACAGTGTCGACGTCAAGGGACAGAATTTCCAGGTGGCATCAGCCGTGCACGAGAATATTCCGGAAGCAATGACCGTCTACCGCAAGTTCCGCTTTCCGGACGTATCCTTCGATTTCGATCAGTGGAGCCTTTCCGCCGAAGGGAAAAAGGCCCTTTCCGAGGTTGCCGAGCAGATTCGCAGGGACAAACGGTGGGTTTATCTCCGAATCGACGGGCATGCGGACAACATCGGCTCGGTCGGCTACAACATGGATTTATCGCTCAAACGTGCCATTTCAGTGGCCAGCTATCTCATTGCCCGCGAAGGGATCGACCCGTCCCGCCTCTTTGTCAAGGGGCTCGGCAAGTCAAAGCCCATTGGCGACAACAAGACTGCCGAAGGGAGAAAACTCAATCGCCGGGGCGAGATACTGTTTCTGATCCCCAAGGACGAGTAAATCCATGAGACGACTCATACCTGCATGTTTGGTTATAGCCCTCGGTGTGCTCACCGGCGCCCCCGCTTTTGCGGCTGAGAAGCAGCCGAGAGAAGAGGTCGCATTCATACGTTCCTCGGGCGAGACGTTCAGCCTGGACCGCTCCGTCCGCAAACAGCTGGACGCTGCGGCAGCCCGGGTAGCTGCCCGGGATGGCCGGCGCATCATCATGATCGAAGGGGGCGCACGCCGGGGAGGCAGTGACGAGGAGCGGGCGCGTAATTCCCTCAACCTCGCCATGATGGCTGAAAAATACCTCCGCCGCAGTCACTCCCTCTCCCGGGATATACTTCTTGCCGCGGCACCCGAACCAACGGGCAAAGGACGTGAATTCATCCGTATCCTGACGCTTCCCGATGATTTTACGGCAGTGCATGTGTCGCGGGCCGGTACTTCGTCCCAACCGTAAACCGCACGGACAATCGGGTATCCATTCTCAGCCGGCAATCTCGCAGGGACAGCCGGGCCGAAACATGCTACACTCTTTCCTGTTCGCCAGCCATTCAGGGGGTCCTGCCATGAAAGCCCACGTTTACGCGTTGCTCATTACCATAGTGTTTCTTGCCGGCTGCAGCGGCATCAAAGTCGTTCCCCTGCAGGTCCCGCAGGGAGTCGTGAACCTCTCCGACAACTCCCAGACCGTCACCAAAGACGGCGTATCCATTACTGTGGCAAATTCCAACACGGAAATGGTCTCCTACAATCTTGACGGCACAGTGACCGCCTTCGTGGTCACCATTGATAACCAATCCTCGCGGGAAATCGGTTTCGACACGGGTTCCTTCCTGTTGCTGGACGGAGAGAATCGCCAGTACCTCCCTCTGACGCCCGAGCAGGTCAAGGAGCTGATGAGCCGAGATTCCTACTACCTCATCCCATATCCCTACGTCGGGTTCTATTACCTGGAAGACTACGAAAGGACCTCCTTCTACAACACCACTGAGTCGCAGCTTCCCTACTACTACGAAGTCTATCCCCAGGACATCCAGACTCGCGCGCTGGCGGCCAACCCGGTGATCCCCGGAGCAAAGTCGACCGGTCTCGTCTATTTCCGGATCGATCTCGGGGCGGTTAAGGAAGTTAAACTCCTTATCTACCGCAGCGGCAGCTCGAAGTCGGTAGCGCCCGATTTTCTCTTCCCCTTCGCGGTCGGCAAGTAGCCTCCGCCATCGGACCAATGCAGTACCTCTCCATCCTAGAAGCCCTGGGCGGGCTCGGCGTTTTCATCCTCGGCATGAAGACCATGTCCGAGGGACTCCAGAAGATTGCCGGCGACCGGTTTAGGCGCCACCTGGAGCGCATTGCCGGAAACCGACTGACCGCAGCCCTTCTCGGCAGCACCCTGTCGTCGCTCCTCCAGTCGTCCAGCGCCGCGTGCATCATCACGGTCGGCTTCATCAACGCGGGGCTCATTTCTCTCTACCAGGCCCTGGGCATTCTCCTGGGAACCGGCATCGGCACGACCCTGGCCGTCCAGTTCATTGCCTTCAAGATCAGCTCCTTTGCCCTTCCGGCCGTTTTCGTCGGAGTCTGCCTGCGTTGCTTTCTCCGCAGGCGGAGGTGGGTGAACGCCGGTGAGCTCATCCTGGGCGCCGGCCTCCTGTTCCTCGGGCTTCGCATCATGGAGTCGAATCTCCAGCCCCTTCAGGAATACGCCATTGTGTTCACCCACCAGGACATGTTCGTTTCCAAGCGGATTGCCGCTGTTCTGTTCGGTGCGACGCTCACCTTGCTCGTTCAGTCTGGTAGTACCGCCATCGCCGTGATCATGGCACTGGCGGGGAGCAGCCTGGTATCCTTTGAAACCGGAGCCGCCATGGTGATCGGTGAACTCCTCGGCACCTCTGTCATCACCGCCTTTGCCTCGATCGGGGGAACGCTTGAAGCGAAGCGGACGGTCTTTTTCTACTTCATGGTGAACCTTCTTGCCGTCGTGGTCGTGATGCTGGTGTTCCCCTCCTACCTTTCCTTTGTCACCTACATTTCTCCGGAGGATATCGCATCGTCCGCCGGCATCTCCCGGGTCCTGGCCAATACCCACACCCTGTTCAGCATCATGAGCGCGGTGATTTTCCTGCCGCTTATCGGCTTTTTCGCGCGCACCGCCCCGCGCATCATTCCCGGCAGCGAGAGGGCTTCCAGCGTGGAGGCGCGCACCGTGTTCATCGACCCGCGAGTGCTCAATACACCTCCGATTGCGTTGCTGCAGGCACGCAGCGAGTTGAGGCGCATGGCTGGCATCTCCCTGACCATGTATTCTGAAATGGTCGAGCAGTTTTTCCGTTATGATGCCCGAAAGGCTGTGGGCATCCGCCAGAAGGAGAACGCGGTCGATATCCTTCAGCGGGATCTGACCGATTTTCTCGTGTCGTTGTCGCGGCGTGAACTCGCGCCCGAGGCATCAATGGAAATCCCGGTCATGCTCCAGTTGATCGGTGAACTGGAACATGTGGCGGACCAGAGCGAGGCGGTCCTTGACTATCTGAGGCGCAAAAAGGAGGAAAAGCTCCTCTTTTCCAACGCCGCCATGACCGAGATCAGGCACCTTGCCCGGACGGTGGAAAAGCTCGTTGACCTTGCGGTCGAGACCATGGATAATCCGCCGCCCGATGCCGTTGAGCAGGGCCGGTCGCTGCGCGATGACGTGGGTCGGCAGCGTGAGGCAATGCTCGACGGACACATCAAGCGCCTCTCTGCAGGCAAATGCTCCGTTCGTGCAGGAATCATCTACGCTGATATGATTACGGCCTTTGTCAAAATCGCCGATTCAAGTGTCACCATCATTGAAACCAGGAAGGAGTTCACCTGATGTCGTTCCCTGCAGCCTCCATCGATCTTGGCACCAATACGGCCCGGCTTCTGATCGGATCAGTAGAGGCGGGCCGGATCGAGCACCTGCTCGTAAAGCGCCACATCACCCGGTTGGGTGGAGGGTTTACAAAGGAACGGGGGATTTCGCCGGAGGCGTGGAGCCGCTCACTGGCCGCTCTTGTCGACTTTGCGGATGAAATGAACCGCGCGGGAGTCGTCCGTGTGCGGGCCGTAGCGACCAGCGCGGTTCGGGACGCCGTGAACGGCGGGGATTTTTGCGCCGACGTGGCCGAGCGGACCGGCATCAGTCTGGAAGTGATCGACGGCGAAGAGGAGGCTCTTCTGACTCTGGCGGGGGTCCTGTCGGGCCTTGACCGGAAGGAGGGCCGCTTCTTCGTTTTTGACGTGGGGGGAGGGAGCACTGAATACACCCTTGCCAGCGGGAACGCTCCTCTGTACACCGAGAGTCTTCCCCTGGGGGTGGTGAGATTGACGGAAGGCAAGTCCGACCTGCCGGCCATGGAGGAGAAAGTCGGGCGCGAACTCGCCGGGCTCAGGGAACGGCTGGCCGGCAGGGCACTCGATGGACAGCTTGCGGGAGCGACGCTCGTGGGCACCGCCGGCACGGCAACGACCCTGGCAGCCATCAGTCTGGGAATGACCGATTACGATTATCGGCGAGTCAACAACCACCTGTTGTCCCGTGATGAAATCGCGCGTATTCTGGCCCTGCTTCTTCCCCTTTCCCCGGCCGAACGCCTGGCGGTGCCCGGCCTGGAAAAGGGGAGGGAGGATCTGATCGTGGCCGGAACGCTCATAACACTCGCCACGATGGACCTGTTCGGCTTCGAATCCATGACCGTCAGCGACTTCGGCTTGCTGGAAGGTGCCCTGATCGGCCTTGCCCGCACGGATGAATAGATTAGCCCCCGGGATTCCCAAAGCTCCTGATGTGCTGCATAAGGGCCTTCATGTCTTCTCCGCCCGGGTCGAGCGGTTTCCCCTTGAGGGCCTTTTCGATGCAACGGTTTACGATGGCGGCAAGCTTCGCGTCGTCGTAGCTGGAGCCGGCCCATTCGAGCTTCTTCCCGCCCGGATGACAGCTGCTGCAGCTTTTGCCGCTCGTTCCCAGTTGCGTACTTCCAAAAAGCTCTCTGCCCCTGTCCGCCTGCCCGGCAGCATCCGCAGGCAATGCAAGCACACATAGACCCAGTCCCACTACCGCTCCCTTGACAACCCGCTTCATAGTGCCCTCCCGGTTACTGAATTACTTCGTTTTCTTCACATGGTACGAGAGTATGCCACACTGTCAACCGGCCGGGCGAGTTTGGCCTGATCAAACAGTTCTTTGGCAGTAAAAACCCGTTCTACAAAGCAGTTGACTTACAATCCCCTTATTTGTATAGTCTTTGCACCTTTTTAGGGGGGCATGCCCCTTATTTTATTTTTCAGGAACCAGACAACCATGAAGGAAATTCTATCAGGCAACGAAGCCATCGCCCGAGGAGCCTTCGAGGCGGGGGTAAAGGTTGCCAGTGCCTATCCCGGTACCCCCTCCACCGAAATCCTCGAGAACATTGTCAACTACAAGGAGATAGACGCTTCATGGGCACCCAACGAAAAGGTTGCCCTTGAGGTCGCGATCGGCGCCTCGTTCGGCGGCGGCCGTTCCATCGCCTGCATGAAGCACGTGGGAGTCAACGTCGCGGCCGACCCGCTCTTCACCCTGTCGTACACCGGGGTGGGTGGCGGATTGGTGCTGGTCGTGGCGGATGACCCCGAGATGCATTCGTCCCAGGACGAGCAGGACAGCCGCAACTATGCACGGTTCGCCAAGGTCCCGATGCTGGAGCCGGCTGATTCCCAGGAGTGCAAGGATTTCACCAGGCTTGCATTCGAAATTTCGGAGCAGTTCGATACCCCGGTTATGCTCCGCAGTTGCACCCGGATATCCCACGGCAAATCGATCGTGGAGCTGGGTGAACCGGCAACCGGACTCCCCACGCCGAAGCTCGTCAAGAATCCCGCCAAGCTCGTCATGCTCCCTGGCAATGCCCGGGTGCGGCACCCCTTCGTGGAAGAGCGGCTCCTGAAACTTGCGGACTATGGTCGTACCGCTGCCGTCAACCGGGTGGAGATGCGCGACACGGAACTCGGTATCGTCACCGCGGGGGTGTCTTACCAGTATGTCCGCGAGGTGTTCCCCAACGCCTCGGTGCTCAAGCTCGGCATGGTGTATCCTCTCCCGATGGATCTCATCAGGGAGTTTGCCTCGAAGGTCACGAAGCTTATCGTGGTGGAGGAGCTGGACGCGTTTATCGAGGATCAGGTGAAGGCTGCCGGCATTAGCGTCACCGGCAAGGAGGCAATTCCGCTGTGCGGAGAACTGACACCGGGCCGGCTGCGTGCCGCCTTCGGCATCCCCGGGGCACCTCAGGTGACGGTGGAGAATCTTCCGGGTCGTCCGCCGAACATGTGCCCCGGCTGCCCCCATCGCGGCGTCTTTTTCACGCTCAACCAGCTGAAGGCTTATGTGACCGGTGACATCGGCTGCTACACCCTCGGTTTCATGCCCCCCCTCAACGCTATGGATACCTGTGTCTGCATGGGGGCGAGCATCAGCAGCGCTAGTGGCATCGTGCGCGTCCTTTCGGACGAAGAGAAGAAAAAGGTTGTGGCAGTGATCGGCGACTCGACCTTCCTCCACACGGGCGTCAACAGCCTCATGGAGATGGCCTACAACAAAGCCCCTGCAACGGTGGTGATTCTCGACAACAGGATCACGGCCATGACGGGGCGCCAGGACAATCCGGCGTCCGGCTGGACCCTTATGGATGATTCCACCAACGCGGTGGATCTGGTCCAGCTTTGCACTGCCCTCGGCATTCGACACGTGCGGGTGGTGGACCCCCTGGACCTCGACCAGACCCGCGCGGCTCTTCAGGAAGAGATGAACCGTCCCGAGCCGTCGGTAATCATCACCAACCGTCCCTGCGTGCTGGTGAAACGGGAGGGGGTCTTCCAGAAGGGGCTTGTGCTCTCCGTCGACCAGGATCACTGCACCGGCTGCAAGGCGTGCCTGAAGATCGGTTGTCCGGCAATCGAGTGGATCCCTGCTCCGGATGGCAAAAAGGGAAAAGCAAAGATCGACCCACTGCTCTGCAATGGCTGCGATGTCTGCCGCCAGCTCTGTAAGTTCAATGCCATCGGGAGGGCCCAATGAGCGACACCATCACCAACATCCTCCTGGTGGGCGTGGGCGGGCAGGGAATACTGCTCGCGTCTGAAATCCTCTCCGAGGCATTCATGCTGGCCGGGTTCGACGTGAAAAAGAGCGAAATCCACGGCATGTCCCAGCGGGGAGGGAGTGTTGTCTCCCATGTCCGCTACGGCAAGGAAGTCCATTCACCCATCGTGCCCGAAGGGGAGGGGGACATCCTCTTCGGCTTCGAGCTGATGGAAACCTATCGCTACCTGCCCCTGCTCAGGAAGGGGGGGACGGTGGTGGCCAACGATCTGCGCATTTCGCCACCGTCGGTTCTCCTGGGGCAGGCGAGCTACCCCGATGATCTGCCGGACAGGATTCGGGCGCTGTTCCCCGATTTCCTCCTGGTGGACGGACAGCATCTCGCCGCCGAGGCCGGCAATGTCAGGGCCGCCAATACGGTGCTCCTGGGCGCCGTGGCCAAGCAGCTCGATATCCCTGACGAGTGCTGGCACAAGGCCCTGGAGCGGATGGTTCCCCCAAAGGCGCTCGATGTGAACCGTAAGGCTTTCCAGTTGGGCAGAGCCCTGTAACAATCGAGGTTGTACATGAGTTACCACAACGAAGAGTTTGAAACGCTTCCCCGCCAGGCACTGGAAGCTCTGCAGCTCAAGCGCCTCCAGGCGACCGTGGCCCGCGTTCAGGCGTCCGTGCCGTTCTACCGCCAAAGCTTCGAGCGCGCCGGCATTATCTCCGGCTGCATCAAATCCCTCGACGATCTCCGGCGGCTTCCCTTTACCGTGAAGCAGGACATGCGCGACAGCTACCCCTATGGCCTGTTTGCCGCCCCCATGGACGACATCGTTCGGATCCATGCGTCGAGCGGGACCACCGGCAAGCCGACCGTGGTCGGTTACACACGGAAAGACATCGAAATCTGGTCGGAGCTCATGGCGCGCTCCTTTGCCGCCGCCGGCGTCCACAAGGGCGACATTATCCATAATGCCTACGGCTACGGACTGTTCACCGGCGGCCTCGGCGCCCACTACGGTGCCGAGCGGCTGGGAGCCTCGGTCATTCCCATGTCCGGCGGCAACACCAAGAAGCAGATCATGATCATGAAGGACTTCGGTTCGACGGTCCTCACCTGCACCCCTTCCTACTCCCTGTTCATGGCAGAAGCCGCCCGGGAGGAAGGGGTGGACTTCCGCCAGCTCAAGCTTCACGTGGGCATCTTCGGTGCCGAGCCGTGGTCCGAATCAATGCGCGCCGAAATCGAGCAGAAGCTCAACCTCTGCGCCATCGACATCTACGGCCTGTCAGAGATCATGGGGCCCGGCGTGGCCATCGAGTGCCGCGAAGCCAAGAAGGGCCTCCATATCTGGGAGGACCATTTCATTCCCGAAATCATCAATCCTGAGACGGGTGAGGTCCTGCCCGAAGGCGAGAGGGGCGAACTGGTCATCACCACCATCACCAAGGAAGGCATCCCTCTTATTCGCTACCGCACCAGGGACATCACGAGCCTCACCTACGAGCCGTGCAGCTGCGGACGCACCCATGCCCGCCTTTCGCGCATGACGGGACGCAGCGACGATATGCTCATCATCCGCGGAGTCAACGTCTTCCCGTCCCAGATCGAATCGATCCTCATGCGGATCGAAGGGGTCGAGCCTCACTATCTCCTCATCATCGATCGCAAGGACAACCTCGACACTCTTGAGGTGCAGGTCGAGGTGGACGAGCAGCTCTTCTCGGATGAGATCAAGGTGCTCCAGGCCCTTTCGCACAGGATCGAGAAGGAGATCAAGGACCTGCTCGGCGTCACCTGCAAGGTGAGGCTGGTGGAGCCCCAGACCATCGCCCGGAGCGAGGGTAAGGCAAAGAGGGTCATCGACAACCGGCTGATCAGCTGACGGAACATCACGCAACCATTCCGGCCTCACGGGAGGAAGCCATGAAAGTAGAGCAGATTTCGATCTTCATAGAAAACAAGTCGGGCCGCCTGGCGGAAGTGACGCGCATTCTCGGCGAGGCAGGGGTCAACATCAGGGCTCTCTCCCTGGCCGATACCTCGGATTTCGGCATTCTGCGACTTATCGTCAATGAGCGGGAGAAGGCCAAGCAGGTACTCAAGGACAGGGGGTTCACGGTCAGCAAAACCGAGGTTGTGGCCGTTGAGGTCCCGGACCGGCCCGGTGGACTGTCCCAGATTCTCCAGTCGCTGGACCGCGAGAGCATCAATGTGGAATACATGTATGCTTTCGTGGAGCGGTGCGGTGAGAACGCGGTGATCATCTTCCGTTTTGATGAGACAGAGAAGGCCATCACAGCCCTTATCAACAACGGATTTACTGTCCTCGAGGGCGAACGCCTGTACGCAATGTAGCCACTTCAGGGAGGGGGGAGCATGAACAGAATCTTCGCTGTTATCGTCGGTATCGTCGGTCTGTTGGTGGCCGGCATCGCCTCGGCAGCAGAACCGTTCAGGATCGGAGCGCTTTTTTCCATAACCGGTCCCGCGTCATTTCTGGGAGAGCCCGAGAAGAATACCCTGGAGATGCTGGTGAAGGACGCCAACGCCAGGGGTGGGATTGGCGGCCGCAAACTTGAGCTGGTGGTCTACGACACCCAGGGGGACGTGACCAAGGCGGTTCAACTGGCCAACAAACTGATCAAGAACGACAAAGTGAGTGTCATCGTCGGACCGAGTACCACCGGCGAAACCATGGCGGTAATTCCCTTGGCGGAAAAGGAGAAAATCCCGCTCATTTCCTGCGCTGCGGGCATCAAGATTACCGATCCGGTCAAAAAGTGGGTATTCAAAACCCCGGCCAATGACCATGTGGCTGCCGAAAAGATCCTGATCCAGGCGGCCAGGCTGAAGCAGAAGTCTCTTGCCATTATCACCGTTTCCGACGGGTTCGGCTCCTCTGGGCGTGAACAGCTCAAGGCCCTGGCCGGCCAGAAGGGCTTCAGAATTGTGGCCGATGAGGTGTACGGTCCCAAGGACACCGACATGACCGCCCAACTCACCAAGATCAAGGCGGCCAAGCCCGACGCGGTCATCTGCTGGGGAACAAATCCCGGTCCTGCACTCATTGCCCGCAACATGAAACAACTCGGGATCAAGGTCCCGCTCTACATGAGCCACGGTGTGGCGTCCAAAAAGTTCATCGAACTGGCCGGGGCCGATGCCGCCGAAGGGATTATGTTGCCGGCGGGCAAGCTTGCCATTTTCGACAAGCTCCCCAAGAACGATCCCCAGTACAAGTTGCTCAAATCGTATGATGAATCCTATCGCAAGGCATACGGCGTGGAGGCTTCGACCTTCGGTGGTTACGCCTATGATTCCTTCCTCCTGATTTCCGGCGCCATGAAAAAGGGAACCTCTCCCCAGCAGATCAGGGACGGCCTTGAGCAGACCCGGAAGCTCGTCAGCGTCTCGGGGATTTTCACCATGTCCCCCTCGGATCATAACGGTCTGGATCTTTCGGCATTCGAGATGGTCCGCGTGACCAAAGGCGATTGGGAACTGATCAAATAACTCATGGGGAGGGGTGTGATGCTGAAAAGAGGATCCTTTATCCTGACGCTCGCCGCATCGTTCATGATGCTGGCTGCCAACGTATTTGCCGCGTCACCCATCCGGATAGGCGCACTCTTCGCCGTAACCGGACCGGCGTCGTTCCTGGGGGAACCGGAACGTAACACCGCCCAGATGATGGTCAACAAGATCAACGCCGCCGGCGGTATCAAGGGAAGAAAAGTCGAACTGATCGTCTATGACACGCAAGGCGACGCCACCAAGGCCGTGCAGGCGGCCAACCGGCTCATCAAGGACGACAAGGTGGTTGCCATCATCGGCCCCAGCACGACCGGGGACACCATGGCGGTCATCCCTATCGTGGAAAAGGCCCAGATTCCCCTCGTTTCCTGTGCTGCCGGCAGCAAGATCACCGAACCGGTGAAAAAATGGGTCTTCAAGACTGCCCAGAACGACGGGCTTGCAGTGGCAAAGATCTATGAACAACTCAACCGCCTCAGGATGAGCAAAGTGGCGATCCTGACGGTATCCGACGGGTTCGGCTCTTCCGGGCGCGAGCAACTCAAGGCCCAGGCGGCGCAACACGGCATCCAGATCGTTTCCGATGACACGTATGGGCCCAAGGACACGGATATGACGGCGCAGCTTACCAAGATCCGCAGCAGCGGCGCCCAGGCCGTGATCTGCTGGGGCACCAACCCCGGCCCTGCCGTCATTGCCCGCAACGCCAAGCAACTCGGGCTCGCCATTCCCATCTACATGAGTCATGGCGTGTCATCCAAGAAGTTCATCGAGCTTGCCGGCGATGCAGCCGAAGGAATCATTCTGCCGTCGGGCCGGGTCATCGTCGCCGACCTGCTTCCCGCCGCGGACAAGCAGAAGAAGTCGCTCATGGCATACGTCAAGGATTACCAGAAGCAGTTCAAGGCCGAGGGTGACCATTTTGGCGGCCATGCCTGGGATGCGGTGATGTTGCTGAAAGGTGCCCTGGAGCGTGGGGGTGACAGGCCTGCCGCCATCCGCGACCAGTTGGAGAAGACCAGAAACTTCGCGGGTATTGGAGGCATCTTCAACTACTCCGCCGCCGACCATGCCGGCCTCGGCAAGGATGCCTTCGTCCTCGTGACGATCCACAACAAGGACTTTGCTCTCGTCAAGTAAGGTCCTTGCCGCACCATTGCGATCGAACCTTGGGAGCGCAGGCTGTCCCGGCCGCGCTCCCTCATTGTGAACCGGATGTATACAGCATGAATTTAGGCCAGCAGATAGCGCAATATCTTCTCTCCGGACTTTCGACGGGAGCCATCTATTCCCTGATCGGGGTCGGGTTTGCCATCATTCACAATGCCACAGGCATTATCAATTTCGCCCAAGGCGAACTCGTGATGCTTGGCGGCATGTTCACGCTCTTTTTTCTGACAGCCCTGAATCTGCCGCTGCTGGTAGCCATAATCCTGGCAATCGGCGCCACCACCCTCGTGGGCGTAGTGTTCGAACGTCTCGCCATCCGTCCCATGAAGAATGCCTCGCCTATCAGCCTCGTCATCATCACGATCGGCGGCAGCATTCTCATCCGCGGCATTGCCATGATCGTCTGGGGCAAGGACACTCACGCCATTCCCACATTCTCGGGCAATGAGCCGATCCATCTGGGCGAGGCAACCATCCTTCCACAGCACCTCTGGATATTTGCGGTGACCATTGTGGTCATGATCTGCAGCAAACTCTACTTCAACTACACCATCAGCGGCAAGGCCATGCGTGCCTGCGCCTACAACCGTCGGGCCGCCGGTCTCGTGGGGATCGACGTGCGGCGCATGGTGCTTTTTTCCTTTGCCATCAGCTCTGCCATGGGTTCCCTGGCCGGTATCATCATCGCTCCGCTCACCATGACCTCCTATGATGTTGGCATCATGCTCGGCCTCAAAGGATTCTGCGCCGCCATCATCGGCGGCATGAGCAGCGGCCTCGGCACCATCCTGGGCGGCATTCTCCTCGGCATCCTGGAATCGCTTGGCGCTGGACTTTTCTCATCCGGCTATAAGGACGCCATTGCCTTTATCATCCTGTTGCTGATTCTCTTTGTACGTCCCCAGGGATTGTTCCGCAAGGGCGAGACCGAGCGTGTCTAAATGAACGGAAAATCAACGCAATGAACGTATTATCTCTTGTAAAGCTTCAAAGCGTGAGATTCATCTGCTTCTCCCTGCTGATTCTGGCGCTGCCGACATTCATAGCAGAAGGCTATCTGCTTAACGTCTTTGTCTTTGTCGGGATTCATACCATGCTCGCCGTTGCCCTCAACCTGCTGCTTGGCTACGCGGGGCAAATCTCCTTGGGACAGGCGGCCTTTTTCGGGCTCGGGGCCTATGCCTCGGGCATCCTCACCGCAACCCACGAGTGGAATCCTTGGCTCGCCATGGTGGTGGTCGCCGCCGCGGTCGGCACTCTTGCATTTGCCATTGGCTTCCCGATCCTGAAGCTCAAGGGGCACTACCTGGCCATGGCCACCCTCGGCTTCGGGATTATCGTCTATATCCTCTTCAACGAAGCAGTGGAGTTGACGGGCGGGCCATCGGGGTTTCCCGGCATCCCGAATCTGGCGGTCGGCTCCGTGACCTTTGATTCGGACCTGAAAAACTACTATCTTATCTGGGGCATCGCCCTGGTAACCATTCTTCTCTCCGTCAACCTGGTTAATTCGCGTATCGGCAGGGGGCTGCGCGCCATTCACGACTCCGAAGTGGCCGCCCGGGTCATGGGGGTCAACGTGCGCCTCCTGAAGGTGCAGGTATTCGCCCTGTCGGCAGTCATCTCCTCGGTGGCCGGGAGCCTCTATGCCCATACCATGACCTTTGTCTCGCCCACATCGTTCGGGTTCAATTTTTCAGTGGAATTGGTCACCATGGTGATCATCGGCGGGCTCGGAAGCATCTACGGCTCATTCCTGGGCGCCACGCTCCTGACCCTCCTTCCAGAACTGCTCAGGGCGTTCCAGGACTACGATATCGTGGTGTACGGCCTGCTCCTCATCTTCATGACCATGTTCATGCCCGGCGGGCTCGTGCGCGGCATCCCGGATCTGTTCCAGCGGTTTCGTTCCCGCGAGGGTAGGGGAGCCGCCGATGCTTGAGGTTCAGGGAATCACCCAGCGCTTCGGCGGTGTTACGGCCCTTGATGACGTTTCCTTTACCGTTCAGGGTGGAGGTATCACCGGCATCATTGGTCCCAACGGTGCCGGCAAGACCACGCTGTTCAACATCGTGACCGGCATCTACACCCCCACTGCCGGAACGGTTCTGCTCGACGGCCGAAACGTGACCCGGCTGGCGCCGGAGAAACTCGCCCCCCTCGGCATGGTCCGCACCTTTCAGAATATCGAGCTCTTCGGCAAGATGACGGTGCTTGAAAACGTCATGGTGGGGCTCCATACGAAAGGGAAAAGCGGCATCTTCGCCTCGGCGTTTCGTGCCCCCTGGCAGGTGGCCGAAGAGCGGCGCCTGCGCGAACGGGCGCTGCACTGGCTCGAATTCACCGGTATTGTCGACCTGGCCGATGTGGAGGCCGCCAATCTTCCCTTTGGCAAGGGGCGGCTCCTTGAAATTGCACGCTCCATGGCGCTGGAGCCGAAACTTATCCTCATGGATGAGCCTGCCGCGGGCCTCAACAGTCGCGAGACACTGGAGCTGGCGCGCCTGATCCAGAAGATCTGCGAGTCGGGCGTTACCGTGGCCCTGGTCGAACACGACATGGAGCTTGTGATGGACATCTGTGAGGCGATCGTTGTACTGAACCTGGGACGCACTCTTGCCCAAGGGACGCCGCGTGAAATCCAGGAAAATCCCGAAGTCATAGCGGCCTATCTGGGCGAAGGCTAGGCATATCCGGTCACCTATGCTAACGATCAAGAACATCAATACCTACTACGGTAAGGTCCATGCGCTCAAAAACATCTCCCTGCATCTCAACAAGGGGGAGATCGTTACGTTGATCGGCGCCAACGGTGCCGGCAAGACCACCATGCTCAACTCCATTTCCGCGGTCACGCCGCCGTCCGTAGGCAAGATCCTTTTTGAGGGCCAGGATCTTGCCGGACTCGGACCGGACCGGATAGTGAAGCTCGGCATCTGCCAGGTTCCAGAGGGTCGTCAGGTGTTCAAGCCCCTGTCGGTGGAGGACAACCTTGAGCTCGGGGCCTATCTCCGGTATCGTGGCAGGGAAGGGCGGGGCGACATCCGTAAAGACCTGGATGACATTTACGCGCTGTTCCCCCGCCTACGTGAACGCCGCAAACAGGCTGCCGGAACCCTTTCCGGCGGCGAACAGCAGATGCTCGCCATGGGCCGTGCTCTCATGGCGCGGCCAAAGCTGCTGCTGCTCGATGAACCCTCCATGGGGCTGGCACCGCTGGTGGTTCAGGAGATTTTCAAGGTTATCGAGCAGTTGCGCCGCGATCGGGGAACAACCGTGCTCCTGGTCGAGCAGAACGCCAAGGCAGCCCTCAAGATGGCCGACAGGGGCTACGTCATAGAAACAGGTAAAGTGATACTTGAGGGAATAGCCTCTGAATTGCTTGAAAATAAAGAAGTTCAGCGCGCATACCTTGGTAAGGACAAAAAGGAGATCTGGGAGAGATAACCGTATGCAGATCTGGGATCAACAGTACGAATGCATGCAGAGAGAGGAGCTGGAACAGCTCCAGCTTGAACGGCTCCAGGCAACACTCAACAGGGCGTTCAAGAACGTTACCTGTTACCGCAACAAATTCACCGAACGAGGCATTGTTCCCGAAGACATCCAGTCGCTGGACGACCTGAAGAAACTCCCGTTCACCACCAAGGAAGATCTGCGCCTGAACTACCCTTACGGCATGTTCGCGGTCCCACTGCGGGAAGTGGTGCGGATTCATTCGTCATCCGGCACCACCGGCAAGCCGACTGTGGTCGGCTATACCAAGCACGACATCAAGGTCTGGTCCAACTTGGTGGCCCGCTTCATGACCGCTGCGGGTGTCACCCACGATGACGTGGTCCAGATCGCCTTCGGCTACGGCTTGTTCACCGGCGCCTTCGGTCTTCACTACGGCGCGGAGGCCATTGGCGCATCGGTCATCCCCATGAGTGCCGGCAACACCGAAAAGCAGATCATGATCATGCAGGACTACAAGACCACGGCCCTCGTCTGCACCCCCAGCTATGCCATCACCATTGCCGACCGGATGGAAAAGATGGGGGTCGATCCGAAAAGCCTTTCGCTGAAGGTCGGTCTCTTTGGGGCCGAGCCCTGGTCTGAGGCAATGCGCAAGGAGATCGAGAACCGCCTCTTCGTCAGCGCCACCGACAACTATGGCCTGTCCGAAATCATCGGCCCGGGCGTGGCCGGCGACTGCGAGTACAAGTGCGGCATGCACATCTCAGAGGATGCTTTTATCGCGGAAATCATCGACCCTGAAACCGGGGAGGTGCTGCCGCCGGGAAGCGTCGGAGAGCTGGTGCTGACCACCCTCACCAAAGAAGCGTTTCCCATGATCCGTTACCGGACCCGCGACATTACGAGTCTGGACTACTCGCCGTGCGCATGCGGCAGAACCAATGTGCGGATGAAGAAGACCATGGGCCGCAGCGACGACATGCTTATCGTCAAGGGGGTTAATGTCTTCCCCTCCCAGATCGAAGAGATCCTCTTCGCCATCGAGGGGTGCGAGCCCCATTACCAGATCGTTCTGGAGCGTCACGGAGCGCTGGATGTGCTCGAAGTGCACATCGAAGTGACCGAGAACATTTTCTTCGACGAGATGAAGAAGCAGAAGGCCTTCCTGGAGATGGTGGAAAAGCGGATAGACTCGGTCCTCGGCGTGGGGGCAACAGTGAAGCTCGTGGAGCCCAACAGCATTCCGCGCCACGAGGGCAAGGCCCAGCGGGTCATAGACAACCGGAAAATCTGACGGCGGTCACATGCCGATGCCCGCTATGGCGACGCCACAGTCGGGACAGGCTCCGTTTTCGATCCTGTTCCTTTCAATGAGATACCCGTGGCGGCCGATCAGCAGGGCGGCACAGGAAGGGCAAAAAGTATTCTCCCCCCCCTCACCGGGGACATTTCCTTCGTACACATAGCGCAACCCTGCCGCCTTGCCGATGTCCCGTGCCCGGCGCAGGGTTGCCACCGGGGTCCGGGGCCGGTCGGTCAACTGGTAGGTGGGATAGAACTGGGTCACATGCCAGGGGGTATCCACCCCCAGATTGCCCGCTATGAACGAGGCGATTCCCTGCAGTTCCTCATCTGAATCATTCAATCCCGGGATGATGAGCGTGGTCAGCTCAAGCCAGATGTCGAGCTTCCGGTGCTCCACGATCGAGTCGAGCACTTCGGAAAGTCGGGCATGGATGTAGTCGCGGTAAAATCCCTCACTGAATCCCTTCAGGTCGATATTCGCCGCATCCAGGTACGGCGCCGCTGTAGCCAGCGCCTTTTTCGAGATATAACCGTTGGTGACGAACACGTTCAGAAGCCCGGCCTCCTTGGCGAGGCGGGCGGTATCGTAGGCAAACTCGAAGAAAATGGTCGGTTCGGTGTAGGTGTAGGCAATGGAGCGGCAGCCTGTGGCCTGAGCCTTCCGAATCACCGATTGGGGCGAGTGGTCCTCACCCACGATGGGGGCTTTGGGGGGTACCTGCGATATCGAATAGTTCTGGCAATGACGGCAACGGAAATTGCACCCCACCGTGGCTATGGAAAAGGACCTGCTTGCCGGCAGCACGTGGAACAGGGGCTTTTTCTCGATGGGGTCAACGTTTTCCGCCACCAGCTTGCCGTAGACGAGAGAATAGAGAGTTCCTCCCCGATTTTCCCGCACTGCGCAGATGCCACGGGCACCGTCACCGATCTGGCAATGATGTCGGCACAGACCGCAACGGACAAGGTTATCATTCAGCCGCTCGTAGAACATCGCTTCCCGCATGGTCGCCTCCCGCGCCGTACTCGTCAGAGGGTCACGCCCGACCCATGAGGCGGACCTTCCTGCCGGGCCTGACAACTGACGCAATGCGTCGCGTACGGAACCACCCGCAGCCGCTCCTCCCCGATCTCAGCACCACACTCCTCGCAAACTCCGTAGACACCCTCCGCCAGTCTACCCATGGCATCTTCCATTCGGGTCAACTCCTGGCGCCGGATATCGGCCACGACCAATCCCGTATCGGCCAGGACGTCGATAAGGCTCCGCTCCCCGACATCCTGCGGCAGATCGTACTGACTGCGCAACTCCTGCCCGAGAGTTTCGAACAGCTCCCTCCTGACTTCGGTCCACAGCCTGGTCTTCTCAGCCATGAGCAGCTTTTCAAGACGCTCATGGCGCTCTCGTGACAACCGCACCATGATAACCTCCGGCAATCGCACCGCCCCACCCTGTTCTGGCTGAATAAGGGGAGGGCGGCAAATGGGGGGGAAACATTATGAATGCGTGGCTACACTAGAGTATACCACCATCCCACATCGACTCCGGGTTTGGTAAACCGAATCGTGGCGTGACCGCATGTAACTCTGCCAATGCCTTGATATACTGTAAAATTATATGAGAGGAGACAGGATTCGACAGCTCATTGCGCAGGAAGCGGCGCGCCTCATGTATGTCGAGGGGGTGAGCGAATACCGAGACGCCAAACGAAAGGCGGCGAGACGCTTCGGGCTGGAAAAAAGTCTCTCGCTCGGTTCGCATCTGCCCAGCAATGCTGAGATCCATAGGGAGCTCCAGCGACTCATCGCAATCCATGAAGAGAAAGCACACCCGGAGCGGTTGCACAAGATGCGCTGCGCGGCCCTGCGCTGTATGGAAATGCTGGCGCCGTTCCGTCCATATCTGGTCGGGTCGGTGCTCACCGGGGCAGTAACCGCTGCAAGCGACATCGACCTCCATCTGTTTGCCGGGTCAAGCGAAGAGGTGGAGGAGTATCTGCGTAGCAGGAACATTCCATACGAATCAGATGTCGTAACAATTCGACAAGGAGGAGAGTTTATCGAATATTCACATATCTACCTGGAAGAAGATGAAGTAATAATCGAATGTACCGTTTATGCACCTGACGACATTTACCGCGTACCCAAAAGCAGTATCACCGGTAAACCAATGGAGCGTGCATCCATAACTAAGCTGAGAAAGCTGATTGCCGAAGCCGATCCAGCCAATGTCTAGGACGTCTGCCACCGACAGAGGGGATGGCCAACGGGGGTGGAGCTCTGGTGCTTTTCATGGAGTCACCTCCATATATTTAACGTCCCATAAGATATATTATGTAAAGTTCATGGTGTCAGTGAAGGATAGAAGTTCAGAAGGCCTGGCTTTCGCCCTTTTGCCGGCGCCGGACTAAAGGCATTGATCGGAGCCGGGTTCAGTAGCCATATGCCGTTACACTGGTATGTGGTTGTGTTCGCGTGATCACCGAGATCACTCGCCCAGTTGAATCATCTGATCCGTAATCTCGGTGAAGGCTACATCATGGCTGATGAGGAACAGTTGGTCGTACCAGTGTTCGGTGACCTCTTCCCGGCCTACATCGATGGCGCGGAATGCGGTGGCCAGGTTTTCCCGCCGCGAGGCATCAAGGTTGGATGTCGGTTCGTCAAAAAATGCGATCCGGGCGCCGATGGTCTGAAGCAGTGCCAGCCGCAGGGCCACTACGGCGCTCATGGTCTGGCCGCCGGAGAGCTGGTCGTCGCTCCGTTCGCGAACAACGCCGTCCGTCATGTCTCGCAGCACGATCTGGTAGTTCTCGGACCAGACCAGTTCCTCATCGGCCTCGGCAATGGTGCGGTAGATCCGGTCGGCGCGGAGGCTGATTTCCTCCCGGAACCGCTCCGAGAGTTGGGCTGAGACGTTCTTGAAGACCTGGTTGCGGAGGAATTTGACGAGTTTCTCCTTCTGTTCGAAGGAGTTCCTCTCGGCCTGCTTCCGCCCAATCTCGTCTTTAAGCAGCTTCAGTTTGCCGATTTCATCCTCAAGGCGCTTCCGGTCCTTCTCCAGATTTTCGATCTGCTGGCCTAGCGAGGCGACTTGCGCTACCAGCCGGTCTTTCTGGTCACGGGCTTCCTTGTGCTGGCCCGGTTTATAGGTTTCCTGAAGCCGGATAAGTTCCTCTTTCTTCCCGATGAGTTGCTTCTGCAACTCATCCAGGAGCCGGAGCATCTTCTCCAGGGTCTGGCGCCGGTTATCCAGATCCAGGGCATCCTTTTCGTGGGCATGGTAGGCATCGCGGTCGGCCTGGAACCGGCCCCGCTCTGCGGTTGCACGTTCAATCTCATGGTCAAGGCCGGCAAAGACCTGAAGATCGTCCCTGCGCGCTTTAGCCCGGGTGGCCGCTTCGATCTGTTGCGTTGACAATGTCTGCAACGTAGCGACGCGTTTTTCATTTCTGGCGCGGCGTTCAACCAAGCCCATCGTCTGTTTGTGCAGTTCCTGGCTCCGGACTGTCAGGGCGGCAAGCTGTTTCTCGGCCGCCTCGGCGTCAGCCACCTCTACGGATAGTTTGCCCAAGGCCTCGGTGAGTGCCTGCATCTTCCGGTCAAGCTCGGCAATCCTCGTGGTGAACACGTCTTTCGGCGTGGTTCCGGCCACGTTCCGGCAGGGCTCCTTGAAAAAGGGGCATGTCCCTTCGCCAAGCTTCTCCTGCCCCTCCAGAAGTCCGATGCGGCGCCCTTCCAGGAGTCCCTTTTCCGAGCGAACGCGATTGATCTCGTCGCGAAGTCCTGGCAGCCGGCCAGCCGTGTCCACCACCTTCCGGTCCGGCTCTAGTTCGTTCCGGGCTTTGGCAAGGGCGTCCTCTTCCTCTCTGAGGCGGCGCCCCTCCCCTTCAATCTCCTTCTGTTCATGCTCGACTGCCTGCGTCAGGCGCTGGGTCTCATTTTCAAGGCGGGTAACGTCCTTCTCGACCTCTCGACGCTGTTTGTCTTTACTCACCAACTCCGCCAGCCGCGATTCGGCCCGTTCGAAAGCCTCCTTGCCCGCCCGCGTCTGCTCCAGAACCCCGCCGGCCTTCTCCGCCTCCCCTACCCTTTGCCCCTGATCCTTGATCTTGCCTTCGCCATCAGTGATGCGGTTAACGAGGATCTGGATCTCGGCCTGGAGCGCGGCTATTCCCTTTTCCTGGTCATCGAGCTCGACCAGCTGCTTCTCCACGTCCCGCAGGGCATCCGCTTGTGATGAAAGGACTTTCCGGAGCGCCTCGGCATCGGTTTTTATCTTTGCCAGTTCATCCTCACGCTCGGGCAGGACCGCAACCTGGGCTTCTTTCGCCTCAATCTCCACGGCGATAATCTTGATTTTTTCCTGCACAGCGGAGAGGAGCGAGCTGGTGCTCTTGTAGGTCTTGCGCCAGGCATCGATGCCGAGGATCTCGTCGAAGGCCTCCTGGCGTTTGGTGGGCTGCTTGATGACGAATGGGCCGAGGAATTCGTTCTGGAAGGGGCCGATCACCAGTTTGAACTGCTCCGCCAGGGGACGGCCGTTGTCGAGACCGAGGAGTTCGGCGATGCGGGCCTCGGTTTCTTCGATTCGGGCGTGCTCCTCCACCTCGAAGGCCCCACCCTGCTCCCTGGCCAGGAGCCACTTGGCCGGGGTGCCGACGGTTCGGGTCACCCGCCAGGTTTCTCCGGCATCCGTGCAGAAGGCGACGGCGATCTCTCCCTTCTTGGTGCCGATGGAGAGAAACCGGTCCACGTTGGAGACGAAGTCCCGGGCGTCCACCCCGAACAGAGCGTAGCCGATCGCCTCGAACACCGTGCTCTTGCCGACGCCGTTGGGGCCGGAAAGGACATTGATACCGGCGGAGAAGGTCAGCTCCGTGTCGCGGTGGGATTTTATGTTCTTCAGATGGATGGAGAGTATCCGCATCAGGCAGGCTCCCGCATCAGAAGTCCCAGCAACTCTTCGCCGTCCGTCTCCCCCTTGAGCACCTGGTCGCGGATCGCCAGGGAGAGCCGCACCAGTTCATCCTCCCGCCCCTTGTACTCGCTCTTGGCGGATATCAACTCCCTGAGCACCTCCCGCTCGATCTCGGCGAGGCTCTTCTTTTCGGATTCTGCGCCCCCCCCGGCAGTGACCAGGGAGAGGTGGTTCTTGATCTCCACATGGAGAGGGTTGCAGATCTCCTCAAGGGCCAGGCGAAGCCGTTCCCGCCCCAGCTCAAAGGGGTGGAAGCCGACCCGGCCGGTGAGCTTGATCTCCAGGAGCGGCTGACGGTCATCGCTGAACGATGCGATCTTTGCGGCAACCACGTTGCGGAACCGCGTCAGAGCCGTTTCCGCATCTCCGGCGCCATCCAGGTCAATGGTGGTCACCAGCATGGGGCGGGGATTGGTCGGCCGAAACTCATGGGTATAGACTCCGTCATTGACAGTAACGAGGTAATACCCCTTGTCGTACTTTTCCTCGCCAAAGTTGACGCATTCGGGGGAGCCGGGATTGAAGGCGTAAGCGCGGCCTTCCGGGGTGGCGATGATGTAGGGCTTGTGGCCGTGGCCCAAGGCCACGTAGTCGAAGACATCGGCCAGGGGGAGCGCCTCCTCCGGCTTCATGTTGCCGATCTCAACCGGTGAGTAGGTCCAGACACCCACATGGAAGAGGAGGATGTTATTCGTGGTGGTGATAGCCTCGCAGATGCGCGCTACGTGGGCGCCCGCCTGGGTGCCGATGTAGCCGAGGCCGTAGATGTTGACTCCGTTGACCTCGATGTGGCCGCCCATGCCCTGTTCGTAATCAAAGGGACTGAAGCGGTAGCCGCCGGTCTCAGTACGGCTGGGGCGCAGCAGGTGGATATAACCCATCTGCGACAGCGCTTCCATCCACGAGATGCTGTCGCGGCGGTGTATCCAGTCGTGGTTCCCTTCCACGGCAATGCAGGGGATGCCGGCGTTCTTGAGCGGCTGAAGTGTCTCGATGGTCCGGGCGAAGGTACGGGGGAGAATCTGCCCGGTGTGGAAGAGGTCGCCAGCAATCAGAACGAAATCGACCCTTGCCGCAATGGCGTCGGACACAATGCTGCCGAGCATGCGGAAGAAGTCTTCGTAGCGTTCAGCCTCACCGGTGGATGTGCGGTAGGTTTTGCCGAGGTGGATGTCGGCGGTGTGGAAAAAACGGTATCTCGTCATGCTGCTTGTGTCCTTTTAGCGTCAACATACAGTTAACCGACGGCATTGTTCAAGGGCAAAGTCGGGTTGAGTCTACCCGGCTCTGAAGCCGCTCCCTTGAGCATTGAACCAGGCTTCGTTGATCGACTGCCGCTCCAGCTTAGGACACGAATCAGGCAGGAGGCGGTACGGATAGCTCTCGCAGCTTATGGTAAGCTTAAAATGATTCACTCCAGCTTCAGGTCCTGAACTCCGACTCGTACCGGCACCTGAAATTGCTCAATACAATTAACAGATGCCCTGGTTACAACCTCTACCCCGTCCGGGAGGAACAATGCGCTTCGTGATCGTGATAGTCGCCCTGCTGGCTGGCTTGCTGGCGACCCCGCTGTGTTCGGCAGACATGCCGGTGGTGAGCGAGAATTCCCTGGCCCAGGCTCCGGCGGCAGTTACCTTGGGCGGCAAGCCTCTCTTTTACGTGCGGCATCGCGCCCTTTCGCTGATGCCCCGGGAGCGGGCCGCTCTCATCTCCGAGCGGTTGGTGCGCCTTGCGCGTTCGCCTCTGGTGTCTCCGGCAGATGTTCATGCCGTTGAGGCCGAGACGGTTACCGATATCATCGCGGGTGACACGCTGATCCTGACCGTAACCGATGACGATGCCCGTGCCGAAGGGAAGACAAGGCACGAACTGGTGCAATCGTATAGTGACGTTATTCGCAAGGCGTTGGAGGACTATCACAACGACTATTCGGTCCACAGCCTGATCAAGGGAGCCGGCTTAACCATTGCTGTCACGATCCTGCTGGCTCTGCTGCTCCTGATCATCAAGCGGTCGTACCCCGTGGTGCGAAACACCATCGAGTCATGGAGCGGTACCAGGATCCGGGATCTGAAAATCCAGTCTTTCGAAATTGTCTCGGCCGGTCGGATAACTCAGGTCATCCTCAGCGCGGTCCGGTGGATCAGGATCCTGGCTGTTTTCCTGCTCGTGTGCGTCTATCTCCTGTCGGTGCTGAGCTTTTTCCCTTGGACCAGGCGTTTTGCCCCCCTGCTCCTGCATTACCTGACCAATCCGTTGGCAATCACGGTAAAGGCCGTGGCCGATTATCTGCCCAACCTGTTCTTCATCGCGGTCATTGTTGTGATTGCCTACTTTATCAGCCGATTGTTGAAGGTCGTGATCGGTGAAATCGGCAAGGGCACCATAACCATTCCCGGATTTTTCCCAGAATGGGCGGAACCGACCTACAAGATCTGCCGTTTTCTGGTGATTGCATTCGCGGTTACCGTGGCGTTCCCCTATCTTCCCGGCTCGGAATCGCCCGCGTTCAAGGGGATCTCCATCTTTCTCGGGGTCCTCTTTTCACTGGGGTCGACGTCGGCGGTAGCCAACGTAGTGGCGGGAATCATCATTACCTACATGCGTGCGTACCGCATTGGGGATCGGATCAAGGTGGGGGAGACGGTGGGAGACGTTGTTGAGAAAAACCTGCTCATTACGAGGCTGAGAACGATCAAGAACGTGGACGTGACCATACCCAACTCGTTGCTGCTTTCCAGCCACGTGGTCAACTACAGTTCTTCGGCCCAGGAATACGGGCTGATCCTCAATACCAGCGTCACCATCGGGTATGACACGCCTTGGCGGCAGGTCCACGAGCTGTTGATCAGTGCCGCCCGCCGTACCGAGCACGTGCTTGAGCTGCCCGAACCGTTCATTCTCCAGACAGCGCTCAACGATTTCTACGTGACCTATGAACTGAACGCTTACACGGACAAGCCGAACCGGATGGCAAACCTGTATTCGCAGCTTCACCAGAATATTCAGGATGCGTTCAATGAGGCCGGGGTCGAGATCATGTCGCCCCACTACTCCCAGCTGCGCGACGGCAACACGGTTACGGTTCCGGAGCAGTTCCGGCCGGCCGGCTACGTGCCGCCATCGTTCCGGGTGAGCAAGACGGATGACTGACGGGCGGGATGCCCGATTTGATGGGAGGGTGCCAGGGCTGCGGCTGGAAAAGCTATTCCTTGAACGCTTCCAGGGTGCGGGCGAGCTGGACGATTTTGGCAACCACCAAATCTTCGATCAGGCGGCCTTTTTCCACGCTGGCTTTGGAAGGATCGCCCCACACGCCGCCGGGCCAGTATTTCCGCTTGTTGCGCACCAGCAGGCCCGGCGGAAAGCTGGGAAATTCCCGCTCGGCACAGCCCTTCACGAGGTCCGGGTGGGAGTGCATGATGCGCGAGGTTTCGATCTCGCCGGCATGGGAGTCGCCCTCGGTTTCGATGATGCTTTTCCCCTCGTGGTACGCCAGCTCGTATTCGGTGACAACGGCGATGTTCAGCTCCGGCAGTTCGGGCAGGAGTTCCTCACCCGCATCCTGGAGGGCCATCCGATGAGAACCGCCGGCATGGCCGGTGAGGATGATGACATTGCGCAGCCCCTGCTGGTAGAGCGACCGGACGATGTCCTTCATGAGGGATTTCAGGGTGCCGGTAGTGATGGAAATGGTGCCTGGATGGCATGAGGTTGAACGGCACGAGCCATAGTGAACCGGCGGGGCCACGAACAGCGGGATGAGCCGTGCAGCTTTTTTGCCCACTTCATAGGCCTGGATGGTGTCCGTGGAAAGCGGCAGGTGCGAACCGTGTTCCTCCACCGAGCCGAACGGGACCAGCACGGTCCGGGTGGCCCGGAGCCCTTCTTCGAATTCGACCATGGTCATGGTTTCGATGATCATGTGCCGCTCCTCCCGCGCAGACTTACAGCTGCCCCATGAACCGGTGGGTCTGGGGGATGATCCGGACCTCGGCCAGGTACCGGCAGGCCAGCTCCTGCAACTCCAGCGCCTTGACCGGCTTGATGCCGAGGGTGTCGCCGGCCCGGGTGACCGGCTGGAGGATCAGGGGAATGTCCCGATTCACGCCGGCTATGATCTCGCTGGCCCGGGTGATTTCCCAGTCTTCCGTTTCCTCCCCCACGACGATTTTGATGAACGCCCGGCGGGTGTTCGCTATTTCGAGGAATTGGCGGTGGTCGTCCCAGAGGTCGGTGCAGCCCGAGGTGGACGGAATTTTGATGTCCATGCCGATGATGTCGACATGGTTGATCACCAGTCCCAGGGCCGCGTGCATGACGCCGTTGGTTTCCAGGTAGACGGGAAGATGTTCTCTCAGGACCGGCAGCCACTGCATGAGAATATCGTGCCTCAGGAGCGGTTCGCCGCCGGTGATGCTGATGGAATCGTGCACGCCGGGCCAGCCCCGCTGCCACCCTTCCACCAGCGCCGCCACCCGATCGAGGGAGACCGGGTTGTCCGCGGGAACGAAGTCGCGCCGGCCCGGGGTCTGCTCGATGCGACACGGCTCGGCCGGCGTACCCGCCGGGGTGTCGCAGTAGTCGCAGGTCAGGTTGCACCCCCGGAATCGGATGAATACCTGGCGCAGGCCAATGAGCATCCCCTCCCCCTGGACCGAGGAGAAAACCTCCTCAAGTTCGGCTCCGGGTTTACTCATAGTAGGTGGCCGCTGCGTTGTCCGATTCCCAGACAGTGATGCTCTCAACTGTCACGTTGCCGTCATTGAGGCGGCGGGACAGCTCGTGGTAGAGGTAGCGGGAGATGTTTTCGGACGACGGCGATATCTCTTTGAACGGCTCCAGTTCATTGAGGTACTTGTGGTCCAGGGTCCGCAGCAGGCCGTTGGTTTCCTGCTTGAGCACCTTGAAATCGATACCCAGTCCGGCCTTGTCCAGTTCGCGGGCCGTGACCGATACTTCTACGCGCCAGTTGTGGCCGTGCAGATTCTCGCAGTCTCCCTGATAATTGATGAGGCAGTGTGCCGCGGCGAACGAGGTGTGAATCGTCAGTCTATACATGGCGCAATCCTTGATTCTGAAGTTGTCAACGCTGCGAATAGTACCACGGGGATGCATAAAATGCAAAAGCGACTGCCGCGCCGCACTGTTTAGATATTTACTTAGGTAAGTATGAACGTGTATGATTCCGGCTTGCCGGTACGGCTCACAAACCATGTGCACAAAGGAGACCATGGATGAGTGCGGAGCTTCTCGAAGGCCAGATGCCCCTGTTCGACGTCCCTGCCCCTGCTGAAAAAAGTGAAGCGCCCGCTGCCGAACCGGCAGTGAAGGAAGCGCGAAAGTCGACAAAGAAGAAGGCGGCGCCGGAGCCGGTAACGACTGCGCGGCGTGCCAAGGAAAAAACGAAAAAAGCGCCGGCCAAGGGCAGTGCGAAGGCGGTTGGCCCCCGGGGAGGCAGAGGACTGTCGGGGCTCGTGCCCGAAGGGGACGTGCGGCTTACGGCCAACATGAGAGAGGACATCCACCTGAAGCTCAAGATAGCCGCGGCCCGTCAACGGACGACCATTGGCGAGATACTTGAAGAATTGGTGGAGAAGTATATTAAATAACAGCGGTTTCCTCCGGCTGGCCATGGTCTGCCAAAGGAAACCGCCCAGCCCTCTCAGGCGGCGGCACGCGCCTCCGCACCCCCGTCACGTTCCCGGTACAGCACCACGTTCACCCGGTCGCGATCGCGACTGAACACGAAGCCGAGGTTATGCTCATAGGCCAGAAGGGCCACCGGCTCGATCTGAACGGGGTCCCTCAACCTCACGATCAGCCGGTTGCCGGCGGAGAGGTGATCAAGGAAGCCCGGCGTCACATCCAGTTCAACACCGTTTCGCTCAAGAGAGAGATCCACCACGCGCGCGCCGTCTGCGCCGACCTGGAAGTCGTCCAGGCTGAAGCGCCGGACCGCGCGGTCCGCGTCACCCTCCACAGTCTGAATAGTTCCGCCCCCGCCGATCTGGAGGCTGTCCTGAATAACGAAGCGACCCGTTCGGACGTTCTCGCCGTACCGGTCCACTGCCAGCGGTGTCTTGAGGCTGAACAGGACGGTTCCCACCTCGGTTGGCTGCAGCTCGGGCTCATGGCGGCCGATCACCTCCAGGGTCGAGGAATCGAGTCGTTCCTCGATGTCTACCGCCACTGCCTGCACCTCGGCTGTCGCGAGCTTTATGGTGTAGGTGGCTCCTGCCCTGAACGGCGTATCGGCGAGCCAGAAGATGCTGGCCCGGAATTCCCGGGTGCGGATGGGCGCTTGCTGCAGGCGGGCTATGATCTCTCCCCGTTCCACGAACAGCTCATCCTCGGTGGTGATGCCGACGCACTCACCGGCCCCGGCCCGCTCCAGCCCCGGCTCGCGCCACTTTTCCACACTCTTGACCCGGGTAACCTTTCCCGAAGGCTGAAAGATCACCTCATCTCCCTGCCGTATCTCGCCGGTCTCGACCCGCCCCGCGTAGATCCTGCGGCCATCCCACGTGTAGACATCCTGAACCGGCAGACGAAGGGGCAGCGTTGCGTCCCCCCGCACGTCGCCAAAGGCATCCAGTGCCTCCAGGATCGTGGGGCCCGCGTACCAGGGAGTGTGACCCTGGCGGCCGGCCATGTTCTCCCCTTCCCTTGCGGAGATGGGGATGACGTGGGCCGGCACGATGTGGAGCGAATGGAGGAAGGCCCGGATGTCGTTCTCCACCTCCTGGAACCGTTGCCGGTCATAGTCGATCATGTCCAGCTTATTGACCGCCACCACCACCTGGCGGATGCCGAGGAGCGATAGGACATGGGCGTGGCGCTTGGTCTGCTCGCGGACCCCCTCGGTGCCGTCCACCAGCAGGATTGCCGCGTCCGCGCTGGCTGCGCCGGTGATCATATTCTTGAGGAACTGCTTGTGGCCGGGTGCATCGATAATCACGTACCGGCGGCGGGATGTGGAAAAGAAACTGGATGCCGTATCGATGGTGATGTTCTGGACCCGTTCCTCTTCCAACGCATCCATGAGGTAAGCGAACTCGAACGGGCGCCCCTGGGCCTTGCAGGTTGCGGCGATCTCCTGGCGGCGGGCTTCGGGAATGCTGCCGGTGTCGTAGAAAAGGCGGCCGATCAGGGTTGACTTGCCGTGGTCAACATGCCCCACAATAACTATCTTCAGTGTTTCAGACTGGCTCATATCGTATCTCCTTACCCGGTTACCCGCTTACATGTAGCCCTTGGCCCGCAGCTTCTGCATGGCATAGGTGTTTTCCTGGTCCTGGGCCCGGCCGGCCCGCTCCGGTGTCTTGATGGCGCGGAGCTCCTCGATGATCTCCTCCACCGTGACGGCGTTCGACTGGATGGGGCCGGTGCAGGGCATGCAGCCGAGGGAGCGGAACCGTTTGCCGTCCCGGGCGAAGTACAGGGGGCAGAGTTCGATCCCTTCCCGCTGGATGTAGAGCCAGATGTCCAGTTCGGTCCAGTGCAGGATCGGGTGGACCCGGATGTGGGTGCCCGGCGCAAAGGTCGTGTTGAACTGGTCCCACAGTTCGGGCGGCTGGTCCTTGTAGGACCACTCGAAGTTCTTGTCGCGGGGCGAAAAAACCCGTTCCTTGGCCCGGCTTCCCTCCTCGTCCCGGCGGATGCCGAGAAAGAGGCCGTTGAAACCGTGACGCTCGATGGTCTGACTCAGGCCGTCGGTCTTGAGCTTGGCGCAGCAGTCGAGTCTCCCCTGTTCGGGCCCCGTGCCGGCGGCAATGGCCGATTCGTTGCGCCCGACGATCAGGTCCGCGCCCCACTCCCGTGCCATGCGGTCCCGATATTCGATCATTTCCGGATATTTGTAGGTGGTGTCGATGTGCACCAGCGGAAAGGGAATTCGTCCGAAAAAGGCCTTGCGGGCCAAATGGATCATGGTGGTGGAGTCTTTGCCCACCGAATAGAGCATGGCGAGATTCTCGAACTTCCGGTATGCCTCGCGAAAGATGTAGATGGATTGCGCTTCGAGTTCGTCAAGATGGCTGTTCATGGTTCATTCTCTCCGATTGGATGTCTTGTTAGCGTCAGCGCCGGTGCAGCCCGCATTCCTTGTGCTCAGGATCTTCCCACCACCAGCGCCCCGACCGGGGGGGCTGGCCTGGGGTAACGGCCCGGGTGCAGGGGGCGCAGCCGATGGACGGATACCCCTGGTGATGGAGGCGATTCACCGGTAGCCGCCGTGCCTCCGCATACGCCCATACCTGGGAGTCGGTCCAGTCCAGGAGGGGATTGATCTTCACGATACCGCCGTTGGTGTCATCAATCTCAAGAGGAGCGAGATTAGCCCGTGTCACACCGTGGGCCCGCCGCACGCCCGTCACCCAGCCGGCCAGCCCCGCCAGGGCACGCCCCAGCGGCTCCACTTTGCGGATATGACAACACTGGTGGCGATTGACAAGGCTTTCACGGAACGAAAACGGCCCTTTCCCCCGCAGCAGCCGCTCCACCTCGTCGTTGCGGGGGAAATACCAGTCAATGCCCACTCCGTACCTGGAGACGATAGCCTCGGCGACCTCATGGGTCTCCTCGGGAAGCCGCCCGGTGTCTATGGCGAAGATTCCCACCGGAAGATCATGGGACGTGATCAGGTCGATGATGATTACGTCTTCGACTGAAAAGGAGCAGGCAAGGCTCACGGCACCGCCCGCCGCTTCGATACCAATTCTGAGTATCTCCAGTGGAGTGGCATTTTCAGGGATCTGGGGCAGTGATGAATGCTTCTCTATGGCCATGGGCTATTCCCCTTCTTGATCTCGAGCGTGGCTAAATACGTATAATTAAGTGTACAAATTCAATATTGCCAACAATCAAACTTGATATAAGTGATAATGAATTCTCCATATAAAGTCAACTATCAAAATAATAAATATTGACAATAATGACGCATAATGCTTGATAAAATATGCATGCTTAGTGCGCAAAATAGATGTAATAATAAGAAATTGCTGAACATTTATACAAATTGGGCGAAGTGTTGGATACAGACAGGCATTGAGGAGGGGCTTATTGGTACTTCCATGGATTTACATGATATTTCGTCTCAGTTATCCACTTCTCTTCGGCCATGAAACATAGACCGATTCCACCAGATTCGGTATACCGTTGAAAATAGTTATTGACACGTATATTCAGATGGTTACAACCTGTGCTTATTAGTTATGCATGATGTAAAAGTACCCAATGATACGTAACAATTTTGTGACTTATCCACAGATGCACCGGGGTTATCCACATCACTCGTGGATAGCTGCTGGCGCCTGTGGAAACCGCCTGCACACCGCCTGTGCAACCGGATGAAGCACAAAAGAAAAGGCCACGATTTCTCGTGGCCTTTCGCTCCTGTCCGGCCAAGGTCGGACATTAAATTGGTGGAGGTGGCGGGAATCGAGGGAATCGAACCCAAATCCGAAACTGAACCACCTAACCTATTGAAAACACAAGGGTGCCGCTCAGGCGTTTTCGTGCTTGTGTAACACCTTTGTGTAACAGTTTTTGCCCCGTTTCACAAGGGATATTCTACCCTTTCAGCAGGTATCCGAGAAGCTGTGGAACACTTCAAGAACGTTGCCCCTCCTCTAGCCTGTTTCCTCCTGAAATAGTTTCTCAATCGAAACCATAACTATCTGATTTATATGCACTTTCCTCTTGACACACTCCTTTCAGTTCTGGTAAACCCATGGCCATGCAGTCATTAATCTTTCAATGGAGGGCATGGCATGAGCGGTTTTGTACTGAAAATTGATTCTTGTGGCGGTATGGATTACATCACAGGTATTGACGTTGACGATCATTCTGTCTGGATGAAACAAGGGAACGTCTGCCGTTACATTGAAATGGCCAACCTTCCGGAAACAACAAGGAACACTATGGCCGGTTTCAATCATAGGATAAAGCTGTTGGTTGAACGGAAGTATACCGAATTACTCAAAGACATTGAACCTGAAATACACATTCCAAAACCTTAAACTCCAGACCTAGAGGCGGCCTAAGATACCACGGGGGCTTGGTGACGATACCGGCCCCCTTTTCATATCTTCCTTGTAACTTTCCACACGTCCTACTAACGATTTTTCAAGGAACAGTCCTAGACCCATAACTACCCCTTCCCAAACAGACCCCCTTTGTTTTCCACTAGCGTATTCAGAGTACCAGTCCCGCCAAGTGCGGGTCGTAATGATCGACAATGAACCGTGGTTTGTGGCGGCCGATGTTTGCAAGGTGCTGGAGATTCAAAACGTTTCAAAGGCGGTCAGCGCATTGGACCCTGACGAGAAGGGTCTAACTACAAGTTATACCCCCGGTGGACCGCAGAAGGTTACGGTCATTAACGAACCCGGCCTTTACTCCCTCATCATGACAAGCCGCAAGCCTTCAGCGAAGCAGTTCAAACGGTGGGGTGGACTACGTTTCTCACGCCAACGTGAAAAACCCCAAAGGTGGACTACACCTCGTTTAACGAAAATGTGAAACGAGAAAAGGCTCTTCTGTTCGCACCGAATACCTCATCTCTTTAGACGCGCCAAGCAGTAGAGACGCCTAAAATAAGCCGCCTTATTTGGTAATAGGATGACTAGGGTTAGCCAATGAAAACCGCTCAGAAGCCAAATACGGAAGCCTGAGAGGTGAAAGTACTCAGTGCCGGGACAGTCAACGCAGTAGACGCAAGGGAGCTACATAAGGCCCTTGGGGTGCGCAAAGACTTCTCCTCTTGGATTAAGGAACAGATCGTTAAGGCTATGTTGGTCGATGGGGTGGACTATATCACCGCTCAAGGTTTGAGCTCCCCGAAATCGGGGAGCACAAAAGCGCGTCCTCAAAAGACCATCGAATACCTCATCTCTTTAGACGCCGCCAAGCAGATTTGCGTGATGGGGTGGACTATGAGGGTTTTCACCGAAAAAGGGAGAAACCCCAAAGGTGGTCGCCCAACGGTGGACTATTGTTCATTTCACGAAAATGTGAAGCAAACGAAGCATGGCGGCCACAACCGTCTTGACTATGAGGTTTTCCGGGTTTTCCCGATAAACCCCTAAAGGTGGCCTATTTGCTCACCGAAAAGGGCAAGCAAACTGGAAGAGGCGGTCACATCCGTCTCTATCTTGTCGCTTTCTTCTGTTTTTCGACCTGTTCTTTAAGCTCCCAATACTGGATAACAAGTTTCTTTAAGAGGGCCTCGTGTTCCTCCTGGAGTTCCTTTAGGCGGTTGATCGTGGAGCGTTGACTATTTATGGTGTACTCAAGAGTGCTCACTTGTAGCTTGAGTTCCTCAACCTCTCCGTTCAAGTCTTTCGCAAGGGCTGGAGTAGCCAGCAGGAGGAACAGAAGGGCGAGTCTTAGGGCGGACATTGGGGCCTCCTCTACGTGAAGTTTTCGGCCCAAAATACCACAAAATTGTGAAAGGCCATATGTGATTCGCGGATTGGTGAATTACCCCCCGTGGGGTGCCTTATGGTGCTACTGCGAGGACTCTTCGGCGGTACCTTTCGTTTCACCCCGTTGTCCTTCTCTGTGGTGGCTGGGTGACATGGCAGTGACTTTACTCGCCTGCTGACCTGCCTCTCAATAGGGCATGCCCTTGTGATAGGTATGGGTATGGTTGAAATAGTCTATCATAAGGGTTGACATTGGGTTTTTGATAGAATATTATCGAAACATCTTTAACTCTATTGATAGGAGGTGTGGGCCATGGCAATGATAGGTTATGCAAGGGTGAGCACTGAGGATCAAGACCTGACAGCACAGGTGAAGCAACTAACTGAGGCCGGTTGTGATCGTCTCTACCGGGAAAAGGTGTCAGGTGTGAAGCGTGATCGACCTGAACTGGTGGCGATGTTGGATTACGTGCGTGAGGGTGACGTTGTGGTGGTCTGCAAGCTGGACAGGATCGCCAGGAGTACGGCACACCTTCTTGAGATAACCGAGACGCTAGAGAGGAAGGGCGTAGCCTTTCGGGTGTTGAACCTGAACCTTGATACCACAACGCCCACAGGCAAGCTCATGTTGACAATGTTGGGGGCAATCGCCACGTTTGAACGGGAGATGATGCTTGAGAGGCAACGGGAAGGGATCGCCACGGCGAAGGCAGAGGGACGCTACACAGGGCGGAAGGCCACGGCGAAGGCAAAGGCGGGGGAAGTGTTGAGCCTCATTGCACAAGGCAAGGGAAAGCAGACCGTAGCGGATGAACTTGGGATCGGGGTAGCATCGGTTTACCGGATCATTCAGGAGCACAAGGGTTCGGTTGGCAATGCCTGTTGACTGGAGAACGTAAAGAGGGAGATTCTTTAACCCTGGCCCGTGTGTTGCCCTCACATTGTCGGACAAGCGGCCTGGAGATTCTCCCTTATGTTTCCTTATGGCATGGGTACCCGGTAAGTACCAGTAATCAGGAGTATTTTCATGTGCCCACTTATAGAAGGAACCTATCAGATGTTTACGCTTAAGTGTAGGTAATCACATAGAAATTTTTCATCTCACCACTTTAAGAAGAGAATACCGCCTGTGATTGGTGTATGTTTTAGAAATGGAGTACTATGTTCTATAAAATCCAATTTTCTATCGGTCTAAATCAGATACTTAAGGGTGAAACTCTGGGGATAATCAGAGACTTAAGGGATACTCTTACTACTCCTTACCCCTGTAAATTCCCATACTCTAGGGTAACACTGGTGTAAACTCTGGTGTAATACTCTAGTAGCCGCTACAGTTCTACTCTAAGGGACTACTGTAGAGTTATTACCTACTACGGCGTAGCCGGTAAAACCCTTACACTGGTGAAAGACTCTGGTGTAAAACATAAGGTATCTACTATAGGGGGGGGCATTATTGCAACTATAGTGCCAATATCTATATTTTCTCAATGGTCAACCTATGTATCCCTTATGGTTAACAATAGTCTCCCCTGTGTTCCTATCTGTTTTTTTCACTTCCTTGGGCGGTAATTCAGCCCCGTGTTAGCCTTCTCCCTCAGTTCCCCAATGTCAACCCCATAGTCCAGCTTCAAGAGTGCCTCAAGTAACGGTCTCGGGTAATAGCCCTTTCCATATAGGCTGTATGTCATGTTTGAGTTTTCATGCCCTAAGACTTCAGCCGCTACAGTTTCAAGAACCCCTGATTGCTTCATAGCCGTGG